>JAWXBS010000100.1:0-12915 GCA_034440275.1 Alphaproteobacteria bacterium | reverse complement strand
GCCCCGCGCCCCGCCCACGCCGACATGACAATTCAGGACACCTCAGACGTCAGAGTCCGGCCTGTCAGACGTCAGGGTCTGGCGCAGTTTGGCAGGAAGCGGCGCAGTTTGGCGCAATTCCGAAACGGCGCGCCGGCATGACCGAAACGAACCCTTCGCCGCGCGCCCTTTTCGCCCCATCGGCGATTGACGTCCCCCGGCCCCCGCCTGTATATGCCCCGCTCTTGTCCGGCTGCGCGCCCCGCGGCCGGCGTGTGCATTTTAGTATTCAGGACCAGAACCGATGTTCGCGGTGATCAAGACGGGCGGCAAGCAATACCGCGTCGCAAAGGACGATCTGATCGTCGTCGAGAAGCTCGAGGGCGACGCCGGCAAGGCGATCTCCTTCGGCGAAGTGCTCCTGGTCGCCGACGGCGACACGATCTCGGTCGGCGCGCCGGTCGTGAAGGGCGCCTCGGTGGCGGGCGAAGTCGTCGAGCAGCGCCGCGGCGACAAGGTGAAGGTGTTCAAGAAGCGCCGTCGCTCCACCTACCGCCGCAAGCAGGGCCACCGCCAATACGAAACCGTCATCCGCGTCACCGGCATCACGGCTGGCTGAACCTTAAACTGGGCGCCTGACCTGTTTAGGTTTCTCTGGCGACCGACCAACAAGACTTCGGAGATTTTCCCATGGCCCACAAAAAAGCAGGCGGCAGCTCCCGTAACGGGCGCGACTCCCCGGGTCAGCGCCTCGGCGTGAAGCGTTTCGGCGGCCAGACGGTCGCTGCAGGCAACATCCTCGTGCGTCAGCGCGGCACGAAATTCCACCCGGGCTCCAATGTGGGCATCGGCAAAGACCATACGCTCTTCGCGCTCGTGACCGGACAGGTCGCGTTCCAGAAGAAGCGCGAAGGCCGTTGCTTTGTATCGATTCTTCCGATGGCAGCCGCCGAATAAGCGATCCGACACCAGTCCGGATCGCCCCCAACAAGGCGATCCGGTTCACAAGTCCCACGCGGGGGAGCCGGAACGCCGGCTCCCCCGTTTTCGTTTTCGGTTGGAGCATTTCCTTCGCCCGCGTGGATCGAACAAGGACTGCACCCATGCGCGACACGATCGAAACCAACCGCCTCACGCTCCGCCCCTTCACGGCGTCCGACGCCGCGACCGTGGCCCAGCTCGTCGGCGACTGGGACGTCGCGCGCATGTGCGCCCGCATTCCCCATCCTTATGACGAAGACGACGCGAAACAGTGGTTCGCTGCGCATTCCAAAGGCCGCGCCGACAGCACGGCATTTCCGTTCGCCATCGCCAACGCGCATGACGGCGTGATCGGCGCGATTTCGCTGGAGCGACGCAGCACGGAAGACACGCCGACGCTCGGCTACTGGCTCGGCAAGCCGTTCTGGGGCCAGGGCTATGCGACCGAAGCGGGCGCGGCGCTGCTCGCGCACGCGGCGGAGGATCTCGGCGTCCGCGATTTCCGCTCGGAGCATTTCGAAGAGAACGAGCCGAGCGGCGCCGTGCTGCAGAAACTCGGCTTCCGCTACACGGGCGACGTCCGCGCGATGCATTGCCTCGCTCGCGGCGCAAAGGTGCCTGCACGTCTGATGAAGCGCTCGCCAGAAAGGGAGGCGGCTAATGACTCTTGATCTCATCGCCACCGAACGGCTCGTCCTGCGCGCGCCTGAACTCTCTGACGCGCCGCGCATCGCACGGTTCGCCGGCGATCCCGGCGTCGCGCGCATGACGTGCTCCTTCCCTCTGCAGCAGACGGTGGTCGGCGCCGAAGGCTGGATCCTGTTGCGTCAGGCCGTGGCGGGGCTGACCGACGGCGTCCAGTACGCGATCGATCTGCCCGGCGAAGGACTCGTCGGCCTGATCGGCGCGCACGAGAATGGCGACGCGCTCGAGATCGGCTACTGGCTCGGCAAGCCGTTCTGGAAACGCGGCTACGCCACCGAAGCGCTGCAGGCGGTGATCGAACGCGTGCGTCCATACGGTCAGATCATCGCCGGGCACTTCACCGACAACCCGGCGTCAGGGCGCACGCTGGAAAAGGCGGGCTTCGTCTATACGGGCGAAGTCACGCCGCTCTTTTCGCTCGCGCGGGGCGAAAGCGCACCCACGCGTCGCATGCGACTGGCCGCATGAGGGCGTCCACGCGCATAAGCTGCTATGAGACCTGTCGGCGACGGACCTGCGTCCGTCGTCGGCGGGTTGTCCGCCTTGGTGCGCACGTATGAAATTTCTCGATCAGGCCAAAATCTACATCCGCTCCGGCAATGGCGGCGGCGGCGCGGTATCGTTCCGGCGCGAGAAGTTCATCGAGTATGGCGGCCCGGACGGCGGGGATGGCGGCAAGGGCGGCGACGTCTGGATCGAGGCGGCCGACGGTCTCAACACGCTGATCGACTACCGCTACCAGCAGCACCACAAGGCCGAGACCGGCGGTCACGGCATGGGTCGCAACCGCACCGGCGCCAATGGCGGCGACGTCGTCATGCGCGTGCCTGTCGGCACGCAGGTGATGGACGAAGAGCGCGAGCACATCCTCGCCGATCTCACCGAAGTGGGCATGCGCGTGCTGCTCGCGCGCGGCGGTAATGGCGGCTTTGGCAACGCGCACTTCAAGGGCCCGTCCAACCAGGCGCCGCGTCACGCCAACCCCGGTCAGGAAGGCATCGAGCGCACGCTGTGGCTGCGCCTGAAACTGATCGCCGACGCCGGCATCGTCGGCCTGCCAAACGCGGGCAAGTCCACCTTCCTCGCCGCAACGAGCGCAGCGACGCCGAAGATCGCCGACTATCCGTTCACGACATTGCACCCGCATCTCGGCGTCGTGATGCTCGGCGAAGAACGCTTCGTGCTCGCCGACATTCCAGGACTCATCGAAGGCGCCGCCGACGGAGCCGGCCTCGGCACGCGCTTTCTGGGCCACGTCGAACGCTGCGCCGCGCTGCTGCATCTCGTCGACGGCACCGAAGAAAAGCCAGGCGCGGCCTATAAGACCGTGCGCCGCGAACTCGAAGCCTACGACGCCAGCCTTATCGACAAGCCCGAGATCGTCGCGCTCAACAAGATCGACGCGCTCGATCCCGAGACCCTGAAAAAGCGCCGCGATGCGCTGCGCCGCGCCTGCGGCAAACCCGTAATGCTGATCTCCGGCGTCAGCGGCAAAGGCGTGCGCGACGTGCTCTACAAGCTGAACGACATCATCCAGGGGCGTGACCACAACGAGGAAGACGTCGAGGAGACCGGCGAGGCCTGGCAGCCTTGACGACACGCCCGCTCTCCACTGCCCGTCGCGTCGTGCTGAAAGTGGGGTCCTCCCTGCTGGTCGGCGCCGATGGTCACGCGGCGCGCGACTGGCTGGCGGCGCTGGCGGCGGATGTGGCGGTGTTTCGTGAGAGCGGGCGCGAGGTCGTCGTCGTGTCCAGCGGCGCGATTGCGCTGGGGCGGCGCTCGCTCGGCATGAGCGGCAAGATGCGGCTCGAAGAAAAGCAGGCCGCCGCCGCTGCGGGCCAAGCGCGCTTGATGCGCGCGTGGGAAGAAGCGTTCGCGCCGCATGGCGTGATCGTCGCGCAGGCGCTGCTGACGCCGGAAGACACCGAGCGCCGCCGTCGCTGGCTCAATGCGCGTGCGACTCTGGAAACACTGCTCGAACACAAGGCCGTGCCGGTCATCAACGAGAACGACACGGTCGCGACGCAGGAAATCCGCTTCGGCGACAACGATCGCCTCGCTGCGCGGGTGGCGCAGATGATTTCCGCCGACGCGCTGATCCTGCTCTCCGACGTGGACGGCCTCTACGACGCCGATCCGCGCCGCAACCCGAATGCGCGCCACATTCCCGAAGTCGCCTCGATCACCGCGGAGATCGAAGCCATGGCCGGTGGATCGAACGCGACCGCCGCCGTCGGTACGGGCGGCATGGTGACGAAGATCGAGGCCGCGCGCATCGCGACGGCCGCTGGCTGCGCGGTGGCGGTGACGGACGGCGCGGCGCCGGACTGCTTTGCTCGATTGCTTTCAGGCGAGCGCGCCACGTGGTTTCTCGCCGCTGCGGACCGCAAGGCGGCCTACAAGGCGTGGATCGCAGGCGGGCTCCATGCGGAAGGCGCAGTCGTGATCGACGACGGCGCGGCGCGCGCGATCGGCGCCGGCAAGAGCCTTCTGCCCGCCGGCGTCATCGAAGTGAGCGGCGCATTCGACAAGGGCGACGCGATCCGCGTGCTCGACTCCGCGCGGCGCGAAATCGCACGCGGGCTTGCACGATACGACGCGTCCGATGCGAAGCGGATCATGGGCCGCAAGAGCAGCGAAATCGAATCCGTGCTCGGTTATGACGACGGCGCTGCACTGATCCACGCCGACGATCTCGCGCAACGGGTGCGCGCATGACGCTCGAAGAGACGATGCGCGATATCGGTGTGCGTGCGCGACGCGCCGCCGAAGCGGTGCGCGACGCCGACGCCGCCACACGCACCGCCGCGCTCGTCGCCATGGCCGATCATGTGCGCCTCACGACCAACTACATTCTCGATGCGAACGTCGAAGACGTCGCGGCAGCGCGCGACTCCGGCGTGAGCGCCGCTTTCATCGATCGCCTCACGCTCACCGCTGAACGCGTCGAGAGCGTCGCCGCAGGCCTCGACGCCATCGCCGCCATTCCCGACCCCGTCAACGCGGAGATCGCGCGCTGGACGCGACCGAACGGCCTCGACATCGCCCGTGTGCGCACGCCCATCGGCGTGATCGGCGTGATCTTCGAGAGCCGTCCGAACGTGGCGGCCGACGCCGGCGCGCTTGCGCTGCGGGCGGGGAATGCCACGATCCTGCGCGGCGGATCGGACTCCGTGCTGACCGTCGCGCAGATCGGCATCGCGCTGCGTGCCGGATTGCGCGACGCCGGACTGCCGGAAGATTCGATCCAGATCGTGCCGACCACGGACCGGGCGGCGGTGGGGCTGATGCTGAAAGGTCTCGACGGCGCCATCGACGTAATCGTGCCGCGTGGCGGGAAATCCTTGGTGGGCCGCGTCCAGCATGAAGCGCGCGTGCCGGTGTTCGCGCATCTGGAAGGTGTCTGCCACACCTATGTTCACGCGGGCGCCGATCCCGCCAAGGCCATCGCCATCACGGTGAACGCGAAGATGCGGCGCGTGACGGTGTGCGGATCGACGGAGACGCTGCTGATCGACCGCGCGGTTGCGCCTTCCCTGCTGCCGCAGATTGCGGATGCGCTGCGCACCGCCGGCTGCGCATTGCGCGGCGACGACGATGCGCGCGCCATCACGCCCATGGACGCTGCGACCGAAGCAGACTGGCGCACGGAATATCTCGACGCGATCCTCGCCGTGCGCGTCGTCGATGACCTCGATGCTGCGATCGCGCACATCGCGCGCTACGGCACCAGCCACACCGAAGCGATCATTACCGAAGATGCAGCCGCTGCAGCGGCGTTCATCAAGCGCGTCGACAGCGCCATCGTGCTCGTAAACGCCTCCACGCAATTCGCCGACGGCGGCGAGTTCGGCTTCGGCGGCGAGATCGGCATTGCGACGGGACGGCTGCACGCACGCGGGCCCGTCGGCGCCGAACAGCTCACCACGTTCAAATACGTCGTGCGCGGCACAGGGCAGATCCGTCCGTGAGGCGCGACCCGCAAGCGTACGCCGGCATGCGCATCGGCCTCTTCGGCGGCAGCTTCGATCCCGCGCACTCAGGCCACACGCACACCGCGACCACGGCGATGAACCGCCTCGGACTCGATCAGGTCTGGTGGCTCGCCACGCCGCAGAATCCGCTCAAGCCGAAGTCGGCGCCGCTGAAGAAACGCATGTCGACGGTGAGGGCGCTGCTGCGCGGCAGTCGCATGCGCGTGACCGACATCGAAACGCGCCTCGGCGTGCGCTACAGCGTGGACACGATAACCGCGCTCCGAAGGCGCTACCCCGGCGTGCAGTTCGTCTGGATCATGGGCGGCGACAACATCGGTGGCTTTCACCGCTGGAAGCGCTGGCGCGAGATCTTCCGCGCCGTGCCCATCGTCGTGATCGCGCGAGGCGGCGCAGCGCGGAACGGGCCGGCCTTCCGGCAGTTCGCCGCCACACGGCGCCCCGCCGACCGGGCGCTGCCCGGAACCCCTGCTCCCGCGTGGGCGTACATTTCCGCGCGTCTCGATCCGGCGTCCTCCACCGTCATCCGGAACGCCCGGAAGTGAGCCGCCGCCAACGCCCCTTCTGACTCCGGGGCGTTCGTGCTAGGATGCCGTCTTTCACGGTCAGCAAAGGGACCAGCAGCTGTCACCGAACCAAGAGCGCACGCCGGGCCCGCGGTCTTCCGCAGGCGCGCCCCCAACCGGCCCTTCCCTGGTGCATTCCAGCGCCGACACGATCGACGCCGATGAGGCGACGAAACTCGTCATCGCCTCGCTGGAAGACGACAAGGCCGAGGACATCCTCTCCATCGACATCCGTGGAAAATCGTCCGTCGCGGACATGCTGATCATCGCCAGCGGCCGTTCGCAGCGCCATGTCGGCGCGCTGGCCGACCACATCACGCGCAAGCTCAAGGAAGCGGGCGCGAAAGATGTGCGCATCGAAGGCCTGCCCCAGTGCGACTGGGTGCTGGTCGACGCCGGCGACGTGATCGTCCACATCTTCCGCCCGGAAGTGCGCGGCTTCTACAACATCGAAAAGATCTGGCTACCCGAGCCGAACGCCGCGCGCGCGTAAGGATTTTCCGTGCGCATCGTGATCGCCGCCGTCGGGCGTCTGCGCACCGGGCCTGAGATCGAGCTTGTCCGCGACTACATCACGCGCGCGAACGCTGCGGGCAAACAGCTCGCGCTGACTCCGATCGAACTCGTCGAAGTGGAAGGCAAGCCGCCGGGCGACATGCGCCGCGAAGCGGCGGCGCTTCTTGCCGCCACGCCGGAAAAATCGAAGACCATCCTGCTCGACGAGCGCGGCGAAAACTGGTCCTCGCGCCAGATCGCCGAAGCGTTCGCGAAATGGCGTGATGACGGCGTTAACTGTGTCACGTTCTGGATCGGCGGCGCCGACGGTTCCGCGCAGGGCTTGAAAGATCAAGCGGACGTAAAGATCGCGTTCGGCCGCCAGACGTGGCCGCACAAACTCGTGCGCGCCATGCTCTGCGAGCAGGTTTACCGGGCCATCATGATTTTGGGTTCTACTCCCTACCACCGGGACTGAAGAAGTCAGCCCGGCCAGGGTATGGACCGATGCGCCAAGGGGCGACGGCGACGATCGCAGGCGCGATCGCGGCCGTTCTTTTCCTCGTGACCGGAGCCGACGCCACGCAGCCGACGAAGCTGCGGGACGTGGAGCGTCGACGCGCGCAGGCCATCACGGAACAGAAACGCGCGACGACGGACGGCCGTCGCGTGCAGACAGCCATCGAGGAACTCGACCGCAGGCTCGTCGCCGCCGCGCAATCGCGCGCCGAGACCGAAGCCGCCATCGCCGCCGCCGAAGCCGACATCCAGCGCCTCATGATCAAGGAACGCGCGCTCGCCGAAGGCGCCACGAAAGCATCCGATGCGCTGGAGCATGCGCTGATCGCGCTCGCTCGCGCCGAACACAGCGCTTCCGAAGAAGCGCCCGTCGCCATCGCCATCGCCGCCTCATCGGGGCGCGAAGCGGCAAGCCAGGCGCGCGACGCTCGCGCCGCCGCTGAAGAAGCGCGCCACACACGCCAGGCCATCGCCGAACAGCGCGCCATGCTCGCCGTCGCGCAGGCCCGCCTCGACAGCGACCGCGCCGGCATCGAGGGCATTCTCGTCGAACAGCGCGCCCGCCGTGCAACCCTGAGCTCCATCGCC
The DNA here is from genome assembly GCA_034440275.1 of Alphaproteobacteria bacterium. Taxonomy (GTDB): domain Bacteria; phylum Pseudomonadota; class Alphaproteobacteria; order Caulobacterales; family Aquidulcibacteraceae; genus VFBF01. The sequence continues at coordinate 5,087 of JAWXBS010000100.1, read as the reverse complement.
GACGCCGCAGCGACCCGCGCCCGCGCACTCGCCCGCGAAGCGCAGAACCTGCGCGAGCTGGTGAGCCGCGCCGTGGCGCGCCGCACCAGCTCGACCAAGGCCTCCGCCCAGCGCGCGCCGACCAAGGGGGTGGCCGTTTCCAGCGCCTCGCTGGCACGCCTCACGCCCGCCGCAGGCGAGGTCATACGCCGCTATGGCCAGACAATTCCGGGCGGTACGGCCTCCGGCATGACCATCCGCACCCGGCCCGGCGCGCAGGTGCTGGCCCCCGCCAGCGGCGAGATCGCCTACGCCGGACCGTTCCGGGGCTACGGCAATGTCTTGATCCTTGAGCTGGACGGTGATTACGCTGTGGTGCTGACGGGTTCTTCATCCCTGCTGGCGACTGCTGGACAGCGTGTACTTGCCGGCCAGCCGATTGCAGAAATGAGCCGTGACGCCTCACCGGCGCCAGAGTTGTATGTGGAAGTCCGACGTGGCGGGAACCCGGTCGATCCGGGACGATGGCTCGCTGCCGGCAGGTGATGAAAGTTAAGGACCGAATCGGGGCAAACTCCGGATCGGGGACTGAAAGAACTGAGGCCCACGCCGGAAGGCGAGCCCCCGATGCTAAGATCCGGGGCGACGAAGGAGCGGCAAATATGCGGATGGCGTGGATCGCGGTCCCGGTGATCGGTTTGGCGGTGGGCGTCGGGGCCCTCGCCTGGTCAGACTCGGACGGCTCGCCGGCCCGCGCGGACACCTATCGCCAGCTTGAACTGTTCGCCGACGTGCTCGCGCGCGTGCAGTCGGAGTATGTGACCGAGGTCGACAATCCGAAGGCGATCGAAGCGGCCCTCAACGGCATGCTCACCTCGCTCGACCCGCACTCCAGCTACATGAGCCCGGAAGAGTTCCGCGACATGTCCGTGCAGACGCGCGGCGAGTATGGCGGCCTGGGCATCGAAGTGACCACCGAGGACGGCGTCGTCCGGGTCGTGTCGCCGATCGACGAAACGCCTGCCAGCCGCGCCGGCATCCAGGCGGGCGACTACATCACCCACATCAACGACGAAGCGATCGTCGGCCTGACCCTGAACGACGCCGTCAGGAAGATGCGCGGCGCGGTCGGCACGCCGATCACGATCACCATCGCGCGCGAAAACACCGATCCCTTCGACGTTTCGCTGACCCGCGAGATCATCTCCGTGCGCGCCGTCACGAGCCGCATGGAAGGCGATATCGGCATTCTCCGCGTCTCGACGTTCAACGAACGCACGGGCGCGGCGCTCGAAGACGCGATCCGCGAAGTGCGCCGTCAGGGCGGCGCGGGCCTCAAGGGCGTCGTCGTCGATCTGCGCAACAATCCGGGCGGTCTGCTCGACCAGGCCAACCGCGTCTCCGACGCGTTCCTCGACGGTGGCGAGATCACCTCGACCCGCGGTCGCCAGCCCGACGACATCCAGCGCTACAACGCCCGCCGCGGCGACATGCTGGAAGGCGTGCCAATTGCGGTGATCATCAATGGCGGCTCGGCCTCGGCGTCGGAAATCGTCGCCGGCGCTTTGCAGGATCGCGGTCGCGCCGTGGTTCTCGGCGTCACCTCCTTCGGCAAGGGCTCGGTGCAGACCGTCATCCCGCTCAAGGGCGGCCGCGACGGCGCGCTGCGCCTGACGACCGCGCGTTACTTCACGCCGTCGGGCCGTTCGATCCAGGGTTCGGGCATCGAGCCGGACATCGAAGTGGCTCAGGTGCGCGTCGATCCGGCCCGTCTCCGCCGCCTCGGCCTTTCGGAAGCCGATCTCCCCCGCGCGCTGGAAAACCAGGACGGCGTCCGCCGTCGCGGCCCCCACGTGCCGGAAGACCAGCCTCCGGAAAGCTGGGACAAGACCGGCGACTACCAGATGAAGCGCGCCATCGAGCTGCTGCGTCAGGGCACGGTCGCCGAACGCCTGCGCGCGCGCAACGCGGGCTGACCTCAGCGTCCAACCAAACCAAAGGGCCCGCTTCGGCGGGCCCTTTTCGTTTGGGGTGCGGGGTCGTGGCGCCGCAGCGCAGCGTCAAAAGGTGACGCGGCCCCCGAATCCGGTGAGAATCGTGATTCAGAGTCAAGATCGCGACGGCGCGCGCATCGGGGTTGAAATCGCATGGCGATGACGGGGCCGGCGGGCAAGCCGGCAGGCGGCGGCAAGGGGTTGTGGTCTTTGACCCCGCTGCAGCATGGACTGTTGGGATTGGCGGCGCTGGTCGCCGTTGGCGGCGCCTTTGCGGGCGGCGTAACGCTGTTCGGCGATCCCCGCGCGGCAGGCCCGCGCAGCGTGCTGGCCATCGCGCCCACCGGCGGTGAAGCCGCGCGCCTCTCCGTCACCGACGCCGCGATCGACGTCGCTGAAGTCGCGGAAGAAGACGCGAGCTTCTTCGACAACGCGGGCGAAGGCACGGAGTCCATCCCCACAGGCCCCGATGGCGGCGCCGATCAAAAGGGACCGCCGCGTCGCCCCGCCTCGCCGCTGCCGAAAGCGCCGTTCAACGGCTTTCACCAGCCGGGCCCTCTCGGCCCCATGCCGATCATCGCCACCGACGGGCGCACCGTCGCGCGCGCCTACGCACGGCCCTTCACCGGCGACGCGACGAAACCCAAGATCGCGCTGATCGTCGGCGGCCTCGGCTTCAACGCCGGCGCCACGCAGGCCGCCATCGACGAGCTGCCGCCGGAGGTGACGCTCTCCTTCGTGCCCTACGCCAGCGGTCTGCAGGGCTGGATCGACCGCGCCCGCGCGCGCGGCCACGAAGTGCTGCTCGAACTGCCGATGGAACCCTTCGATCAGGAAGCCGACGACACCGGCCCGCAGACACTCCTCGCCACCGGCTCCGGCCGGGACAACATCGCGCGGCTGGAAAACCTGCTTTCGCGCGGCGCAGGCTATTTCGGCGTCACGAACTATCAGGGCGGCCGCTTCGCCACCTCGGGGACGGCGTCGGCCCCGGTCGCGCAGGCGCTGAAGGCGCGCGGACTCGTCTTCGTCGGCAACGCCATCGGCGCGCGTTCGGCGTTCGGCGTGGAAGCGGGCCGGGCGGGTCTACCCTTCTCCTCAGCCGACCGCATCATCGACGTCCAGCGCGACGCGAACGCCATCGACGAGCAATTGCTCAATCTGGAGGCCCTCGCACTGCAGAACGGCAGTGCGCTCGGCTCGGGATTCGCGTTTCCTGTCACGATCGACCAGATTGAAGAGTGGGCGGAGAACCTGTCCATGCGCGGATATGTATTGGCTCCGGCCTCCAACGTGATGGAGAGCCGGGCAACGACAAGACGATGAGCACAGAGCCGGTTCAGCCGGATCCCCAGCGCTACCGGCCAAATGTCGGGCTGGCGCTCTTTCACAAGACCGGGCTTGTCTTTTACGGCAAACGTCTCGGCGTGACGGGTCCGCACATCTGGCAGATGCCGCAGGGCGGCGTGGATCGCGGCGAGGATCCGCGCGACGCCGCGTTCCGGGAACTCGAGGAAGAAGTCGGCGTCACCGCCAATCTCGTGAAGATCATCGATGTAACCGATGACTGGCTCTACTATGACTTTCCCGGCGGCCTGAAGCGCGAGGGGCGCGGCTATGTGGGCCAGCGCCAGAAGTGGTTCGCCTTCCGCTTCAAGGGTCGCGACGCCGACATCCGCCTCGACATGCACACGCCGGAATTCTCCAACTGGCGCTGGGGACGGCTCGATGAAGGGCCGGATCTGGTGATCCCCTTCAAGCGCGCGGTGTACGAGGAAGTGGCGCGGCGCTTCGCTCTGCACGCCCGCGGCGACCAAGTCTGACCGTTCTCGCCCTTGCGGCAACGGTTGAATTCACTTTGACGTGCGCGGCAACCACGTCATGCTGACCGTTCGTCTGGCCAGGGGATGGCCGTTTCCAGGGTTTTGCGCCCATGAGCCAACCGCTCGTGTTCCTGCACGGCGCCTTCTGCGGCGGCTGGGCGTTCGACGCGTTCCGCGCACCGTTCGAAGCGGCTGGCTTCGAGACCCACGCCCCCGACCTCGCCGGCCGCAGTACTTCAGACGATCCCGAGAAACTCGGCCGCATCGGTACGAAGGCGCTGGCCGCGCAAGTCATCCGCGACATCCACCACCTTTCCGCCCCGCCGGTGCTGATCGGGCATTCGCTCGGCGGCCTCATCGCGCAGATCGTGGCGACGAAGACGCCCGTCGCGGGCCTCGTGCTCATTGCGCCGTCCGCGCCGTGGGGCGTCATGCCGACGACGCTCGAGGAACACGGCAGCGCCGTGGGCCTCGCCATGCTAGGGCACGATTACTGGCGCCGTCCCATCGCGCCGGACTACAGCGTGGCCCGTCACGCAACACTCGATCGGCTTGAGCGCGACGAAGCGCGCCGCATCTACGCACAGTTTGTCCCCGAGTCGGGCCGCGTGGTGATGGAAACGATCCAGTGGTGGCTTGATGCATCGATGGCGTCGGCCGCGCCCGTCTACAAGATTTCAGCGCCGATCCTCGCGCTCGCCGGCGGCAAGGACCGCGTGAACCCCGCCTCCACTGTCCGCCGCATCGCCAAGCGCTTCCCTGCCGGCCAATGCACCTATCGCGAATTCCCCGAGATGAGCCACTGGCTCATCGGCGAACCGGAATGGGAAGACGTGGCGCATACCGCGCTAGCGTGGCTGAAGGCGAAAGAGCTTTCGCCCAAGGCGTCCGGCAAGACGCGGCGCGGCGCAGCCGTCGAGCAGCCCGCAGGCTTCTAGCGGATCGCGGCTTTCAGCGCTTCGAGACGCTGCATCTTCGCGGCGGCGATGGCGCGCTTGGCGTCGTCCTTGGCGCCGTCGAAGTCTTCCTTTGCGTTGCGCAGATCCTGCTCCACGCCCGCGAGATCGATGCCGGCGAGATCGACGGCGTCTTCCGCCAGCACGGTCAGGCCGTCCGGTGTCACGTCGGCGAAGCCGCCGTTGACAAAGATGCGGCGCTCCGTGCCGTCATTGAGGATGCGCAGCGCGCCCGGCTTGATCGTCGACATGACCGGCGCGTGCTTCGGCAGCACGCCGAACTCGCCTTCCGCGCCCGGCACGACGACCTGGTCAACTTCGCCGTTGAACAGCTC
>JAWXBS010000099.1:0-5640 GCA_034440275.1 Alphaproteobacteria bacterium | reverse complement strand
GGCGATGGACTCGCTCAGCTTGCCCCGCGCCAACATCCTTGCTTTCACCATGCCCGGCTTCGCCACGAGCGCCGGCACGAAGGCAAGCGCCGCGGCGCTGTCAAAAGCGCTTGGCGCGACCTATGAGGAACTCGATATCCGCCCGGCGGCAAAGCAACTGCTCGGCGACATGGGCCATCCTTTCGCCAAGGGCGAGGCCGTCCACGACATCACGTTCGAAAACGTTCAGGCGGGGCTGCGCACGGACTACCTCTTTCGCCTCGCCAATCAGCGCGGCGGCATCGTCGTGGGCACCGGCGACCTGTCCGAACTCGCGCTCGGCTGGGCCACCTACGGCGTGGGCGATCACATGTCCCACTACAACGTGAACGCCGGCGCGCCGAAGACCCTGATCCAGCACCTCATTCGCTGGAACGCGCGTCGCGAGACATTTGGAGCCGGCGCATCGAAGGTGCTGTTCGACATTCTCGACAGCGAGATTTCACCCGAGCTCGTGCCGCCGGGACCGGACGGAAGAGTCCAGAGCACCGAAGACACGATCGGCCCCTACGCGCTGCACGATTTCTTCCTGCATTATACGTTGCGCGGCCTCTCGCCCGCAAAGATCGCCTACCTCGCCGAGTGCGCGTGGGCTGACGCATCCTTTGGTGCGTGGCCCGACGGCCTGCCCGACAGCGACAAGCGCGCGTTTTCGCGTACAGAAATCGTGAAGTGGCTCGGCGAATTCGCGCGGCGATTTTTCGGGACAAGCCAGTTCAAGCGGTCTGCGATGCCGAACGGTCCGAAGCTCTCGCCCGGGGGCGCCCTTTCCCCGCGCGGCGACTGGCGCGCACCGTCCGACTCAAGCGCGCGCACATGGCTCGACGCCGTCGCGAAACTGAAGTGACGATGCGCGCGTTCGCTTCCTGAACGCCCGATGAATGTCTGTTCAGCCTCAACGAATGGACATTCAGCCACAGTTCAGCACGCTCCTGAAATGATCTGACTTGGATGGACCCACCCGTCGGTGGATCAAAAGTCCGGCGCCAGCGCTGGCGATCGGACAATCAGAAAGGAGCACGCGATGAAACGTATTTTGATTGCTGCTGCGGCCGTGATGTCTTTCGCTGCGCCGCTTGCCATGACCGCTTCTGCTGAAGCGCATCCGCGCCATCAGCAGGACCGGTACGACCGTGACTACGACAACCGCGACGACCGGCGCGATGAACGTCGCGCACATCGTGACGGCTATCGCGAAGGCCGCTTCGACCAACGTCGTCACAACGGCTACTATGTCGGCGATCGCTGGAACTACGGCCCGCCGCCGCAAGCCTACTACGGTCGTCGCGACGTCCGCGTCGATTACCGCCAGTGGCGTCGCGGCGAACGTCTTCCGGCCTATTATCGCCAGCACTACGCGCCGGTCGACTACCGCTACCACCGCTTGTCGGCCCCGCCGCGTGGGGCGCACTGGGTGCGCGACGACCGCGGCGAGTACCTGCTCGTCGGTATTGCGACGGGCGTGATTCTGGGGCTGGCCCTCGGCCACTAACGCCGTGATCACCGAGTGAATGAACGCCGCTCCGGACCACCGGGGCGGCGTTTTTCTAGGCGAGATCGACGTGGCCGTTGTCCGCGCGCACATCAAGCCGCGAATCGAGCGCGTCGCTATCGACGCCGCCGATCATGACGCGACCGCCCGCCGCCGAGACGATCGCGCATCCGCCGGCCACGTCCCACATCATGCCGCCCGTCTCATGGTACGCGTCCGCACGACCGGCGCCGACGTAGGCGAGTGCACACGCCGCCGAGCCGATCATCCGCACCTTGCGCCAGCGGGTGATGCGTGCGGTGAAAGCCGCCATGGTTTCGGCGTCCGTCGCGGCGCGGGCGGGAATGCCGCTCATCAGCACGCCGCGTTGCGGGTCGGCGACATCGGACACCCGGATGGGCGCACCGTTGAGCCATGCGCCCTCTCCCTCAACGCCGCTGAAAACTTCGTCGAGCGCCGGGCAATCGACAACACCGATCACCGGCACGCCGGCCCGGACGAGGGCGACCGACACGCCCCAGTGCGGGAAGCCCTGTGCGTAGTTCACACTGCCGTCGAGCGGATCGACCGCCCACACCACGTCCTCCGCCGCACCGTCGACCCAGCCGATCTCCTCGGAGAGAATCCGATAGGGCGTCTCGGCGCGCAGTATGTCGATGATGAGCGCCTCGGCGTGGCGATCGGCCTGCAGTTTGACCTCCCGCCCCTCTTCGGACTCCACCGCGCGCCAGGCATCGCGACTGTCGAGCAGGGCGGCGGCGGCGCGAGCGGCGGCGCGTTGTGCGAGGGCGAGGAGTTCGAGGTCCGTCATGCCGCTTACCTAGACGAGGTCGAACGCGCTTGCACGATTTCCCGGACGCGGCGCTTGGCGATCCCGCCCAGGTTTGCTTGAGTGCGCGCGGCTGGCTGGGGACAAGGATGGGCGGCAGTCATGCAGGCGCGGCCGCAGAGGCCGCTACGCTGGAGCGGCGACTTGCCGTGCGACGACGCGCGCGTGCTGATGGCGCAGCCGGTCGCCCTGACGCCGAAGCCCGATCCATTCCTGCCGAGCAGGAGATCATCGACGCCATTGATCAGGAGCGCGGCAAGCTGCTGCGCGATCGCGCCTCGATCGCCACAAGTCTCGAACAGGGTTGGCGCCGGCTCGCGACGTCCGCCGACGAAATCGAGATGCACTCTGCCGCCGCGCGGCTGTCCCTGCGACAGATGGAAGGCCGATTGCGCCTCTCGCTCGAGACCGCCGCCGCTCGGGCGGAGGAAGCCGCCGGCGATCTCGATGCATTCAAGCGACGCGAGCAGGTGCGCTGGCGGGCGCGGACGCCAGAGTCGCTAACGCTCTCGACAGGCATGCTCGTCGGCCTCGTCGCCATCGAGGCTGTGGCCAGCGCGCCGATCTTCGCGGACGCCATGAACGGCGGTCTGGCGCAGGGCTACATGGCGGCGGTGACTCTCAGCGGCCTCAACGCCAGCATCGGCCTTATCGGCGGCTTCTTCGGCATTCGTTACCTGCAGCGGCGCGACGCGACGTTGAAGTGGCTGGGCGGTCTCTGCACCCTCGCGGCGGTCGCGTTCGGCATCTTCTTCAACGTGTTCGCGTCGCTTTGGCGGGCGCGTGCGGTGGAGGACATCGAACGCGCCGAGGCGCTGCGCGCCATGCAACGCGGAAAGCCGTTCGACGCGGAAGTTCTCGCGGGCCAGAGTGATGCGCTCTCGCTGCTCTTCGACACGCGCCACGGCGAGACGTTCATCCTGCTGGTGCTGGGGATCATCGTGCTGATCGGCGCGCTGGTCAAAGGCGCGACCGGCTTCGACGATCCCGTACCCGATCACGGTGCGCTCACGCGGGCGGCGGAACGTGAACAGGAGGACTTCGCCGATGCGCAGGAAGACGCGCTCGAAGCGCTCGACGAGCCCATCACCTCAGCGCGACAAAAAATCGATGCCCTGATGGTCGAACGTCGCACGGCGCTGGCGGCGATCCGCACGCAGTACGATGACGCCGAAGCAAAGCTGCACGCGCTTGATGTTCGGCTCGACGATCTCGCTCTTGCGCAGGCCATGCTCATCGAAACCTATCGTGTCGCCAACATGGCGGCGCGGCGAACGCCTCCCCCGCCCGGCTTCATGACCCCACCGCCGCAACCGGACTCTCCGCCGGATGCGCTTGAGCGCGCGGGCGGATTGCGCGCCCAGGCGGAAGCCGCGCTCTCGAACCTTGCCGTCACCGCACGCCGCGAGATCGAGGCGCTGATCGTCGAGCGCGAAGCGGTGGAGCAGCGACTGCGCGGGAGCGCCGCATGAATCGGCGCGCCGGGAAGGAAGCGCGCAAGCGGCGCAAGGACGCTCTGGGCATGGGGCTCATCGTTGTCGTACTGGCAGCGCTCGGCGGTCTCGGTTTTGCGGCGATGCAGATGCGGACGCCGGCGCACGATTCCGAGACGCTTTGCCTTCTCGACAAGCCCCCTCCCCTGCACACGCTGATCCTCGTCGACGCGACGGACCGGCTGAATGCGCGTCACCAGAAGCGTCTGAAGGCCGTCGTGCGGGAAGAAGTCGCGCGCCTGCCGCGCTGGGGGCGCCTCACGTTGATGAGCCTTCGCCCGGATGCGGAGCGCGAACCGCGCCTCCTGTTTTCCGCCTGCACGCCCGGTGATCGCAGCGACGCAAATCCGATCTGGGAAAATGTCGCCGCGCTGGAACAGAACCGCGCGGATTTCTTCGACGAGCCGCTCGACGCTGCGCTCTCCGGCGCGAAGGGCGGACGCAGCGCGGAAGGTTCGCCGATCGTGGAGGGCCTGTACGCCGCCGCGAGCGATCCCGATTTTTCCGGAGAACGCCGTCGACTCGTCCTCATCAGCGATCTGCTGCAGTACGCGCCGGGCCGCTTCTCGCTCTACGATGCGACACAGACATGGGAAAAGTATCGCGCTTCGCAAGGGGCGCTGCGATCGCCGCCGGATCTCGACGACGTCGCGGTACGCGTCGTTGTGCTCGAACGCGCCGATCGCGGTGATGCGCAAATGAATGCGCGAAAAACTTTCTGGACGCCGTACTTCGACGATGGCGGCGCCGCAGACGTTGCGTGGAGCGAGTGAGAACGCTCAGTCGATGCACATCGACGATTTGACTTGCCCGCCGTCCACTTCCGAGAAGCAGCCGAACTGCGTCGCGTATCGCTGGCACCTGCCGGTCGCGGCGTCGTTCGGGAGCTGGTCGCCTTCCTCGTGATCGAGAATGCACAGCCCCGCGCAATCGGACTTGTTGCGGCATGTCTTGCCGGCGTCGGCGTAGGGAATACGGCAGACCTGGCGTTGCAACCGGCCCACAGTGTCGACGACTCCGCCGCGGGCCGCGCACCCCGCGATATCTGTGTTGTCGGACGCCGTCGCGCCGGCGGCGGCTTGGGCGACGGGTGGCGCGGCCGACGCCCCTTCAGCGGTTTCCGTTTTCGGCGCACATGCACAAAGCACCGCGAAAGCCGCCGCGACGATGAATTTCTGAATGCTCATTTCACGCCCCGCAGAAAATTGATCATGCCGGAGAAGTCCTTTTCCGATCCACCGTTCGCCGCGTAAAGCCCATAGAGCGCCTCTGCCTGCGCGCCGAGCGGCGTGGAGGCGCCCGCCTTCGCCGCCGCTTCCTGCGCGAGCTTCAGGTCCTTCAGCATCATCGCGGTCGCGAAGCCCGGCGCATAGTCGCGGTTGGCCGGTGACGTCGGCACCGGGCCGGGCACCGGGCAATAGCTCGTCATCGACCAGCTCTGCCCCGACGCTTTCGACGAGATGTCGAAGAATTTCTGCGGGTCGAGACCGAGCTTCTCGGCGAGCGCGAAGGCTTCGCATGTGCCGATCATCGAGATGCCGAGCAGCATGTTGTTGCAAATCTTGGCCGCCTGCCCCGCGCCGTGATCGCCGGCGCGGATGATCGCCTTGCCCATGCCGGTCAGAATTTTCTCCACGTCCGGAAAGAGTGCTTCGGCGCAGCCGACCATGAAAGTCAGCGTGCCGCCGTTCGCCGCTGCGATCCCGCCGCTTACCGGCGCATCGGCGAAGCGGAAGCCTTGCGCCTCCATGTCCTTGCCCACGGCGCGCGCAGACTCCACGTCGATC
>JAWXBS010000098.1:0-2693 GCA_034440275.1 Alphaproteobacteria bacterium | reverse complement strand
GATCGGGTCCGCGCTCTGCTTGAAGATGACGCCGTTCTTGGCGTCCTCGCACACGTCAGTCTTGAAGCCCGCTTTCTCGATCACAGCCTTGGCCGCCTCGAGGTTCGCGTCCTTCTGGACGCCGATGAACACGACAGACGCGATCGTGCGCGACTTCGTCACTGCAAAGGCGCTCTCAAGGTCCAGCATGCTCATGTCGTTTTCTCCTGATCGTTTGACTACGCGGAAGGGCTCTTTGTTCGCCCCGGCATCGACGAGCGCGATCCAGGTCACGTTCGCATCGAACAACTCACGGGCGCGGCATGGATCAGCCATTCGACATCTCCTGAATGAGGTCGACGTAGGCGAAGCGGTGCGCGTGGCCGTCGCCCTCGTCCGTCGCCGTCCCGTGTGAGATCTTGTGGAAGTGCTCCTCGCCGTTGGCGTCGCGGAACACCGAGGTCTTGCCGGCCTTCACCTTGCCCATCGCGTCGAAGGTGACCTCGAAGGTGTGGACGTGGTTGTCCTCGCCAGCGCGGGCGGTCATGCCGATCATGCTGGCCGGGTAGTCCGGCATGAGCAGTGAGCTCTCGCGGGTCTGGACCTCGGCCTCCATCGAGAAGCCGTTGATCTCGCCGCGCTTCACCGCCTCCCAGACGTCGTCGTCGGGAATGTGAACGCCCACCACCCAGGTCCCCTCGATCTTGAAGTCGGGGTCGCCCTTGCGGCTGATGAAGCTCTCGACGACGTAGGAGCCCGTCCGCACGTTGTCGTGGTTGGTGTCGATCTGCGCGAGCGCGTCGGCCTTGCGCATGTAGTCGTATGCGCCCTTGCGGATTTCCTCGGCCGTCATGAAGTCGCCGTGCGTGTCGAGCTGCTCAGGCACGTAGACGGCGCCGATCACGACGCGCTGTTCTTCGATGATCCCGAGGACGGAAGCCTGCGCCTCTGTCGCGGGCGCGCGCTTGCGGACGACGATCACGTCACCCGGGCGCTCACTCTTGCGCAGAACTAGATGCAGCTGGCTCACAGCAGGGTCCTCGTGTGGACCACCTCGACGGTTCTACCTTCGCGGATGCGGCTCGTTTCGAGCTCGTTCTTCACGTCGTCAGCGTGGGCCTTATGACGTCGAGGCTGTTAACAACGCACTAACAGCCGTTGTTGATCAGGCCGCGCATGTCATGGTCGACGACGACGAGCACGGGGCCGCGGTGCGGGATCGTCGCGGCGGGCGCGCGCGGGTCGGGTGTGGGGCGACGCCAGTCGACGCCGCCCCAGGCCCCCCGGCCCACGCCGCCCTGCAGCCTGTCCAGGCTGAGCGCGGCGAAGACGCCGGCGCCGCGTCCGCACGCGCGCGCCTCGAGCGCAAAGCGCGCGCCCGCGAGTGCGTTCTCGATGCCTTCGCCGACGACGAGCGTGTCGGTCGGCGACGCCGGCGCCACGAGGAGCACGCCGCCGGGTCGGCCATCCTCATCCACCGTGAGACCGTGCATTTTCTTCGCCGGCGTGAGTGCTGCTTTCGCGCGGCCGTCTTCGGAGAGGTGCGTGAGGTGCACGCCGAGCACGGCGCCGTCGGGCAGCCGCACCGGCGCCACGAGCGCGGGCGTGAAGCACGCGGGGCGTGGCGTGTCGCTGTCGTCGTCGGGGTCGTACCACGGGACCTTTGCGTGGAAGCGCAACCGCTCGCACGCGTGCAGCGCGTGCGTCAGCGTTGCGCCGCGGGCGCGCAGGTACGTCACCGCCAGCGTGTTCGCCGCCGGCCGTGACGCCTCCCACAACCGCCGCGCGCGGGCGACCGACGCGTCGCTCGCGTCGCCGCTGCGCACGCTCTTCGTGCGGTTGGCTTCCGCGCGCGCGCGCGCGTCTTCGCGCCGTCTCAGCGCGTCCTCGCGCGAGACCGTCTCTTTCGTCGCCACCTGTTCGGGGAAGTAGCCCGCGAGCTCGCACGCGGCCTCGAACGCCGAGACGCCTGCGAACTTCGACCACAACGCGATTGCGTCGCCGTGTTCGCCGCACTTGTGGCAGCGCCAGCCGCTGACGCTTACCGAGAGGTCGAACCTGCCGTCGCACAGCACGCAGCGTCGCGCGCGCGCCCAGCCGTGTGTGCCGCCGCCGCGCAACACGGCGCCGCACTTTTCCGCCACATCGCGCGCGCTCACGCGCCGCGCTTCGTCGAACACTTGGGACGCCGGCACAAGCTCGCTCACCGCTTGGCGCCTCCAAAGAGGTCGACCTGTTGTGCGCCCCGCGACGAGGTCGCCACAGCGCTGTTCGGCGCACGGTCGAGCGCGCGCGCCGCGACGACGCGTTCGGCGTGCGGCAGACGCCACTCCGGCCAGACGTGCAGTTCGCAGCGGTACGCCTGCGCCGCGCGCTCTGGCGGGCCCCAGCCGTAGGCGCCGAACGCGCCGCACACGTCACACGTTTCAGGGTCCTCTGGCTTCACGCGGCTTGCTCCGCATCCTGTTGCACGTGCTCGACAAGGAGCTGCGCGAGCGCGGCGTAGAGCTTGCCCTTCCTGCCGGCGCAGCGTCGCGTGGCTTCCGGCACGGCCTGCGCGCCGAGGCGTTTCAGCGCCGCCGTCAGATCGCGCGACGACACCGGCGCGCCGCCGCCGCAGGAGCTATAGCCGAATCTTGGTGACGCGCTGACGGATCAAGCGGCGGCGACTTCGGCTTGAGAATTGAGCGACGCTGCTGTTTCCTCGATGCCGT
>JAWXBS010000097.1:0-3978 GCA_034440275.1 Alphaproteobacteria bacterium | reverse complement strand
GGGGCGGGTGGTTCCGGAGCTGCCGCAGGCCGCTGCGGCGAGGCCGAGCGCCAAAGCGCTACCGCGGGCGAGCGTCTTCAAGGCCGAGAGTCTTTGCGCGCGTTGGCCGCGCGACGTAGATGCGATGAAACTCATGTCTCGTCCGATTCAACCCGTTCCGAAGGCCCGCGAACCTAGGGGCGCTGGCGGCGCCAGTCCACCGCTGGAAGGTGGTCTTTATGTGGTCGCCACGCCGATCGGGAACCTGCGCGATATCAGCCTGCGGGCGCTGGACGTGCTGGGCGGCGCCGATCTCGTGCTGGCGGAGGATACGCGGGTGGCGCGCAAGCTGCTCGACGCGTTCAGCCTGTCGCCGCAGGTGACGAGCTATCACGAGCACAACGCTGAGGCGGCGCGCCCGAAGGTGCTGGCGGCGCTGGAGGCGGGCAAGGCCGTGGCGCTGATCAGCGATGCGGGCACGCCGCTCATTTCCGATCCCGGCTACAAGCTCGTGCGCGACGCGGCGGCGGCGGGCTATCGCGTGTTCCCGATCCCGGGCGCGTCCGCACTTCTTTCGGGACTTGTGGTGGCCGGTTTGCCTACAGACCGCTTCCTCTTCGCGGGTTTCGCGCCGTCGAAGCCCGGCGCGCGCGCGACCTTCTTCGACGACCTCGCCGACATCTCTGCAACGCTCGTCTTCTACGAAACCGGCCCGCGCCTGAGGGCGAGCCTTGAAGCCATGCATGCGGCCTTCGGCGATCGCGAAGCTGCGGTGGGCCGCGAGCTGACGAAATTCTTCGAGGAAGTGCGGCGTGGCCGTCTCTCCGAACTGGCGGCGGCCATCGACGCGGACCCGAAAGGGGAGATCGTCGTCGTGGTCGCGCCGCCGGAGGAAAAGCCCGTGGGCGATGAAGCTGCGCTCGATGCGGCGCTGCGGCGCTTCCTGCCCTCGCACTCGGTGAAGGAGTCGGCGCGCCTCGCAGCGGAGGAAACCGGCGTCATGCGCCGCGACGCCTATGCGCGCGCGCTCATCCTCAAGGACGAGGCGTGAGGGATCGCCGCCAGATTCGACAACGGGCTGAGCAGCGAGGACGCACCGCAGAGCTGCTCGCCGCGCTGTGGCTGATGGGGAAGGGTTACCGCATCCTTGCGCACCGGGCCCGCACGCCGTTCGGCGAAGTGGATCTGGCGGCGGTGAAGGGCAGGACGCTCGCGGTCGTCGAAGTGAAGGCCCGCGCGACGCGGCTCATCGCGCTCCAATCTGTCGGCCTGCGTCAGCGCGATCGCATCGCACGTGCTGGTCTGTCCCTCGCCAAGCGTCATCGCCTCGACGGCGCATCGGTGCGCCTCGATCTCGTGATCGTGCGGCCATGGTCGTGGCCCGAACACATCCCCGACGCTTGGCACGCCGAAAGGATCGGTTAGCCATACTGGTTAAACGGCAATTTACCTGAATGGTGCAGGCTTCCGGCTTAACCCTGTCGGAGCGCCGGATATGCGCACGTCCCTTCTTGTTGCGATGGCTGTCGGCGCGTGTGCGCTACAGAGCGGCTGCGCCGCCGTTGGCGGCGTCACGGCGGCCACCATGGGCATGGCGACAGGGCAGGACCGCTCCGTAGGCCGCAGCATCGACGATGCGGCGGCATCTGCAGAAATGAAGCGCCGTTTGCAGGCGTTCGATCGTCAGGCCTACGCGCACGTGGACGTGGAAGTCGCACAGGGCCAGCTGCTGCTGTCCGGCACGACGCCCCGCCAGGAAGACAAGGATTACGCCGAGCGCATTGCGTGGAACGTGCGCACCATCGAGTCCGTCTCCAACCAGATCATCGTCGGCGCCTCGCCCGGCATGGTGCGCTCCAGCCAGGACAACTTCATTACCGCGCAGGTGCGCACGAAGCTGATGGCCGATGCGCAGATCAAGAGCGTGAACTTCAACGTCGAGACGCAACAGGGCGTCGTCTATCTGATGGGCCTCGCGCGCAGCGACGAGGAACTGCAACGCGCGGCGGAAATCGCCAGCCTCGTCGGCGGCGTGCAGAAAGTCGTGTCCTACGTCCTGGTGCGCCCCACGGACTCCCGCACCCGCCAGACCGTTGCGCGCAATCCCGACGCGGAGGTCCCCGCGCTACCGTCCGGTGCGCCGATCATATCGGCAACGAACTAGACTCCCGCGTTTCCAGTCGCCACGTTGCGCGAGATCAAGGCGCGCGTTCGCGCGCGCGTCATCTCGGACGTGCAACTTCGGAGGCGCTTCATGAGTTCGACTGAACGGACAGATAGCCCGCTGCAGCAGTGCGCGCGCGTGCTGCGCCATGCGGGCTACACGGCGCTGGCCGACGAAATCGAGTTCGGCGCGCTTTCAAGCGTAGCACCGACGGAGCCGCTCTTCGTGCTCTGCGGTCGTGACAGGCTGGCGCCGCCCGCCATCAAGGCGTGGATTGATCTGGCGCGCCTGTCGAATGTGCCGGATCACAAACTCGAATCTGCACATCTCGCCATCGAGGCGATGGAGCGGTGGCCGGGCGAACGGCACTATCCCGATTGAGCCGGCCTATTTGGGCGCCGTCGCCGCAAGACGCAGCGTTTTCACATACTGGCCCGTACTCGCCGAATACCACGCCGTGACCTGCTTGCCGTTCGCCGCGGAAATCTGCGGCGTCACGTAATATTCAAACTCGACCTTCGTCCCGGGAGCATCGGTGACGGCGATGGTGTCGGGTAGATCGCCGCCGGTGGAGTGTTCCGCGCCGGTCAGCACGCCGACGATTTCCTTCCAGTGCGGCGCGCGCGCGGGCGCATCCTGAAGCAGCGAAAGATCGCCGTCGCGCAGGTCGAAGAGATCGTTTTCCGCCACCACTTCGTAGGTCAGCGTCACGTCTTTGCCGACGAACTGGTCGCGCTCGACATCGCCGAGATCTGCGGCTTCGGCGTTGAGCAGGATTTCGACCGGCGTGGGCCGGTCCGGCAGCTGCGCGGCGAGCACGAACATCGGATAGCCGGCGTCCGTTATTGAGATGACCTTCGCGGGCGTCGTGAATGCGCCGAGGGCAGGGATCGCCGCCGCCTGCGTCGTATCCTCCTCCACCGCTTTTTCTGCTGGCGCTGGCTGGCAGGCCGCCAAAGCCGCCAGAAGGAACAGGGGGGCGATCATCAGCAGACGCATGGCTCGGGTCCTTGTGAAGCGCCCTTGTCCCGCAAGGGGCTCATCGACGCCAGCGTTAGCTGGACGATTACAATGCGTCCATTTTTAAGCGCGGGCGTTCTTATTTGTTGCCTGTATGTTCGCACTATGTACTGATGTCGTTGCATGTGAGTAACGATCTCGGTCGTGAGCGTGTGCGGACTTCAGCTGGGTGGGAGACGCGGGTGGCGGCGCGGACGGTGACGGTGGCTTTCGTGGGCGTGGAGGCCCGCAGGGTCGATGTGCAGGTGCAGATCGCGGGTGGTCTCACGGGCATCGTGGTTGTGGGACTGGCCGACAAGGCCGTGAGCGAAAGCCGCGAGCGGGTGCGTGCGGCGTTCGCGAGCATGGGTCTCGCGGTGCCGGGGGATCGCATCATCGTCAATCTCGCGCCGGCGGACCTGCCGAAGGACGGCGCGCATTATGATCTGCCCATCGCGCTCGCTTTGCTGGCGGAGATGGGCGTGGTGCCGAAGGATGCGGTGGAGAACGCCGTCGTGTTCGGCGAGCTCGGTCTCGACGCCTCGCTCGCCGTGACGCCGGGTGTCTTGCCCGCCGCGATGGCCGCGCACGGCATGGGCATGCCGATCATCTGCGCCGAAGCGTGCGGGCCCGAAGCCGCGTGGGCGGGCGGGGAGGCGATACCCGCGCCAAATTTGATCGCGCTCGTCAATCACTTCCGCGGCGGACAACTTCTGCCGCCGCCCGTGCCCGGTGAAATCGCGCCGCCCCCGCAGGTCGCGGATCTGCGGGATGTGAAGGGTCAGGAACAGGCCAAGCGCGCACTCGAAATTGCCGCGGCGGGTGGGCATAATCTT
>JAWXBS010000096.1:0-10045 GCA_034440275.1 Alphaproteobacteria bacterium | reverse complement strand
GGCCGATCGTACGCAAGCGATCAACGTGGCCGCCGAAGCGACGAAGGCCGCCGGACAGCGTCTCGACGCCACTGTCGTCAACGCACTGGAGGCCCTCAGCCAGGCGACGTCGCTCACGGACACGGCTCGCCAGTCCGCTGATGCGGCCACCCAGGCCGCGCACGCCACGGCCGGCGCGGTCCGCGACACGACCCGTCGCGCCGTCTCCGACGCCCGCCGCGTCGCGCAGATGATCCGCAACGAAACGGCTGCGATGGAAGAAAGCGCGACCGCCACGCTCTGCAAGCTGAAGGAAGCCGCAGACGAAGCCCGCCGCGCGTCGGAAGAAGCGCAAGCGGCCGCCGACAAGCACGCCGAAGGCATCCAGCGTCGCCTCTCCGCGATCGCCCACGCCGCGGCCGTGTCCCAGACCCCGGTTGTCCAAACTCCGGTGGCGCAAGCGCCGGTCGCCCAGAAGCCCGCGGTGGTCGACGTGATCGCCAACGACGACATGGTCGAGGAAAAGATGCGCGTCGGCGAGCGTTACATGCGCACTGCCTTCGCGCCGTCGGCTCCGGCTTCGACCGGCTACGCCACGACGTCGGACGCGGCCAACCGCTACGCCGGTGAGTGGTCTGTCGGTCCCGCAATCGGAAACGAGGCGCCCATGGCTCCGCCGGTCGCGCCGCAAGCGCCGAGACTCTCCGCATCGGAAAACGCACTCGCGCTGTTGAACGAAGCGGGCGTCGTCGCCGGCACGGTCTTCGCGACGCCGGACCTCGACTTCATCGCCAACCGCGCCCGTCAGGGCGGCGCGTCGCGCCGTCAGGCCGTCAGCGCAGCGGCGCCCGAAGCGGTGTCCAAGCTGCAGGCGCTCTTCGCCCGCAGTCAGGCGGCCCGCGCTTATGCGATGGCCTTCCGCGCCAAGCCGGAACTCGCCACCGCGAACGGCGGCAAGAACCTCTTGGTCGCCTATCTCCTGGTCGACGCCGCGCTCGGCTGAGGCGGGGCGCCGGACGACGGCGCAGCAGGCGCCGGAGTGGATACAACGGGCGGCGTGGGAAGCACTGGTGCTTTCTCCGCCGCCCAATCCGCTATCTGGAGACAAGCGTCCTGCGCGACCTTCTCCAACGCACCTGCCGCCAGCCGGCCCGATCGCGACGCGATCGGCGCACGCGTCTCAAAGCGCTTGGTTTCGACGACGACGCGCGAACGCGAATCGATCAGGCGCACGGTGGCGGTGAACACCGCTTCAAGACCGCCGTCCTCGACAACCTCGAACGCCAGCACATCCCAGCGCACATCGAAGTCGCCGCGCGCGCCGCCGCCGCCGCGCAGCGCAGCACGAAATGCGCCGCGTCGATCGAGCGTTTCGGCGAGCATGGTCTGCAAAAGATCTGGCGCGGAGTCATCCCACGCGACGCGCTCCAACACCGCGATCTCCGGCCCCGTGCGCCATACGATGTCCGAACCGGCCGCCATGCGCTGCGCCGACGGTGTTCCCACCACAATCACGAGCGGCTTGGGCGTCGCGCCCAGAGGTCCCACTGCGCCCGCGCGCATCGTATAAACGTTGGGCGGCGGCGGCGCGTCCGGCAGGATCGAGATGCAGCCGGAAACCAGCAGCGCCGCGGATGCGGCCAGGATCATTCTCATCGTCATGGGTCCACTTTCACGGTGCGTTTCTGCTCGCCAACGGCGCTGAGCGTGCGCGAGCGCTCGAGGTTCCCGGCGACACGATCAAGCGTAACCGCCAGGCGGCGCATGTCGTTGGCGGCGTTGGACAGATCCGGCAGCGTACCGCTGGACGCCGCGTTCGCCGCGCCCTCGACGCCGATGGCGGCCTGGTTGATGTTGTTAAAGGCGGTTGTGGCGCTCGCGCCCAGCGTAGCGAACTGAGCTCGCGTTTCCGCCGAAAGTTGTTCGACCTCACGCACTGTGCTCGTCACCTGACGCGCGGCCGTGCGCCACTCATCCGCTGCGCCGGCGACATTGGCGATCGCGCCGCGCTCTGCGGCGAGGTCCTGGCTGATTTTTTCGAGGTTCAGGAGGATGCGTTCGACGCGCTTGGCGTTTTGCTCGTTCAGAATGTCGCGCGCGCCGGCGAGCGCTTCGGTGGCGCTTTGCGCGATGGAGCTGGACGATTCCAGAAGCTCATCGAGGGCGGCGCCCTTGGCGTCGATCCGCGGCGGCGCCTGGCCCAGGCGCTGTTGCAGACGGGGGCTTGTCTCCTCGCCGGCGGTGATCTGAATGAGATTTAGGCCTGTCAGGCCGATAGGCTCGAGTTGCGCGACGCTGTCACGACGCACGGGCCAGTCGGCGCCGATACGGATGCGCGCAATGACGCCGTTTTCGTTGCCGGGATCCATGAAGAGACGACGCACCTCTCCGACGCGGATGCCGTTGAAGCGGATTTCCGTCCCTGCACCAATGCCCCGCGCAGCGCCGTCGAACACGACGTCGTAGGTGGCGAATTCGCGATTGAAGCTCGCCCGCGCCAGCCACATGGCGAACAGCATGACCAGCACCACTGCGCCGATCGTGATGCCGCCGAGAAGCGCGTAATTCGCCCGCGTCTCCATGGTTCTACCTTCCCTTTGATTCGAGCGCCGCGCGTCCGCGCGGGCCCGAGAAATAATCGGCGATCCAGCCGGTTGCACCACTTTTGACTTCGTCGAGCGTGCCAATGGCCGCGACCTTGCCGCCGTACAGCACGCAAATGCGGTCACAGACCGCCGCCAGCGTGTCGAGGTCGTGGGTGACGAGGAACACCGTCAGATCCAGCGCCGCCGCCAGTTCTTTCAACAACGCATCGAACCGCCCTGCGGTGACTGGATCGAGACCCGCCGTCGGTTCATCGAGAAAGAGCAGCTCCGGATCGAGTGCGAGCGCACGCGCGAGGGCCGCGCGCTTGCTCATGCCGCCGGAGAGCTGACCGGGCGTCTTGAAGTGATCGGGCGTGTCGAGTCCCGCCATCACGAGCTTCAGGGATGCAAGTTCGCCCACCAGCGCGGTCGCGAGCGTGGTGTGTTCACGGAACGGCGCTTCGACATTCTCGCGAATGGTCAGCGAAGAAAACAGCGCGCCCTGCTGGAACATCACGCCCCAGCGCATTTCCACGCCCTGTCGTTCCTCGCGGGACAACGTGGCGAGGTTCTTGCCGAACACCTCGATGTCGCCCTCGGTGGCCTTGTCCAGCCCCACGATCTCGCGCAGCAATACTGATTTGCCGCAGCCTGACGGACCGACCACACCGATGATCTCGCCGCGCTTGACATCGAGATCGAGACCGTCGTGAACGATCTGGTCGCCGAACCGCGTGACGAGCCCGCGAACGCGAATGATGACGCCGTCGGTTTCGCTCACCAGTCCATCTCCAGGAACCAGATGGCGAAGAAGGCGTCGATGATGATGACGAGGAAGATCGCCTGCACGACCGAAGACGTCACGCGCTTGCCGAGCGACGTGACATCGGTGCCGGTCTCGAGACCATGACGGCAGCCCACCAGCGCGAGCACCACCGCCATCACCGGCGCCTTGATCATGCCCGCCCAGAAGTGCTGCACGGGCACCGCTTCCTGGATGCGCGTGATGAACATCACCGGGCTCACGCCGAGCGCGACCCAGCACACGAGCATGCCTCCGAATAGGCCCGCAATCACTGCGGCGAAGGCGAGGATCGGCGTCATCACCAGCATGGCGATCAGGCGCGGCACGACGATCGCTTCCATCGGATCGATGCCGAGCACGCGCATGGCGTCGATTTCCTGACGCATCTTCATCGCGCCGATCTGCGCCGTGAACGCGCTGTCCGTGCGGCCCGCCAGCAGGATGGCGGTGATGACGATGCCGAACTCGCGCAGCACGGAGAACGCCACTAGTTCGACGGTGAACACGCTGGCGCCGAAATCGCCGAGAATGCGCGATCCCAGGAACGCCACGACGACGCCGATGAAGAACGACAGCATCATGATGATCGGCAGCGCGTTCAGGCCCGCCTGCTCCATCACGTTGACGATGGACACCCAGCGAATTTTCTTCGGTTGCATGATCACGCGGCCAAGCGTGACGAGGGTGAGGCCCAGAAACTCCAGCGAGCGGAGCGCCTCCCCTCGCAGGTTCGCGACGGAACGCCCGATTCTGTCGAGTACGGCGACAACGCCGTGCAGCGACTCCGGCGCCATTGGCGTTTCCCGGGCATTGGCGCGCGTCGTGGAGAAAAGGCGTTCTGCAGCGTCGTGCGCACCGACAACTTTCAGCGGCGCATCGCCCGCCCGCGCAGTGCGCTCGACGAGCCAGGCGCCGGCGACATCCATGCGTCCAAGGTTTGAAACATCCACCGTCAGTGCGCGCTCAGCTTGTTTAGGTAGCGCGCGCAGTGCCGCATCGACGTCCGAGACGGTCCACACCGTCCAGTCGCCACTCAGCGCAAGGATTGTTTCCTGCCCTTCTTCCCGAACTTCGAACGCCGCCTGCATCCGCTCTTGACAACTCCAACAACGTTTTGCTGACCGCCACGATCTTAACGCATCCCTAACAGAAAACACTTGGGACAGAAGGCGAAACGCCCCTGTGGGAAGGAAGGGTAAGGCGTGGGGTGCGCTCAGGTTCCACGTGCCGGCGCCACGCGCCCGCGTGACGCGAATTGCATCATCAGCACACCCGCCGCGGCAAGTATGGCCATCGCCAGATAGCCCCAAGCGCCGATGCCATCGTAGAGCGCGCCCGCCAGCAGCATGGCCAGACCCGCCAACGTGCCCGAAGCAAGCGCTGCATAGAGCGTCTGCGCGACGCCCGCGATCACCAGGGGCGCCTCTCTTTGCACCAGACGTAGCGCGCCCACATGCACAGCCGCGAAGGAAAGCGCGTGCAGCGCCTGCAGCGGCCACACAATCCACGCCGGTGGCAGGAAAGCGAGCGCAGTCCAGCGCACCACCGAAGCGAATCCACCGATAGTGATGAGCGCTTCAGGCGAAAATCGACGCTCAAAACGCGGCAAGGTGAGCAGCAGGCCCACTTCCACAATCACACCGAAACCCCAGAGCCAGCCGATGATCGGATCGGAGAAACCCTGCTTGGTCCACACCAGCGTGGAGAAACCGTAGTAAAATGCGTGCGCGCACTGGATGAGACTTGCCGCCGCGACCGGCCCTGCGAATGACGGCTTCCGGAAGAGCGCAAGCCCCTCTTTCAACCGTCCACGAAATCCACTCTGTGTAGGGCCCTGGTCGACGAGATCGGGCGATAGCGCAAAAACCGCCGAAAGAGCCGCCGCGCCCAGAGACGCAAGCGCCCAGATGACCGCCGCCTCGACGCCGAAGCGTCCGACCAGCGTCGCACCGCCCACATTGCCCAAAATGAAGGCGATCGAGCCGATGCCGCGCGCGACTCCATACGACAGACCACCATGCCCCGACACGCGCAGCAGCGCCCCCTCCACGAGCGGCGTGATCGCCTGCGCAGCTGTCTGCGCGAGAAAACCTGTCAGGAGGAGCGCGAGGAAGCCTTGCGCGTTGAAGAAGACGAAGTAGAGCACGACGGACACGATGGCGAGCAGTCGCAGTGGCGTGCGCCGGTCCTTGAACCCATCCGCCCACGAAGCGATCAAAGGCCCTGCAATGACGCGCGTAAGCTGGGCGGAGGCGACGATTGCGGCGATCTCGACGCCGGAGAGTCCGTGCGTTTCCTCAAGCCAGCGGCCGAGATACGGCAGCGTGATCCCGTTGCAGCAAAACAGCGCCGACATCACGAGCGTCAGCCGCGCGGATGGTCCGGTAGTGGCGCGGCTCAGACGCAAGGTGGTGATTCCCGAGTGCGAGGTGCGCGTGTGTAGGGGCGCGCGCCTTCCCTAGCAACGCGCGCTTTCAACCAGCAGTCGTCGCCAACGTCTCGCCGAGCTCTCGCGGCGCAACGACCGGTCTGTCGGCAGGTTCCTGTCGAAAACCGGGTTACGCCGCGCCGAGAACGCCGCGCAGCTGCTGCAGGGTCTGGGCGTCCTGATTCTGGATCGAACCGGAGCGCTCGAGCGTCTCGAACAACTGGCGCGCCTGCTCATAGTGCGCGCGGCTGTCGGGATCGTTGAGGTTGCCGAGCATGATGTGCACGACCGCCTTGAAGCGCACCCACGAAAGATCCGACGTCTCCTGCACCGCCATGGCGCTGGAGATGCGAAGCTCTTCTTCAAACGCCTGACGCGCATTGTGGCGGTCGCCGCTCGCTGCAGCCGCCGCGCCGAGACGTTCGAGCGTCACCGCGAGTTCGCGCGCCACGGACGCGTCGCGGGTGTTGTTGTTATAGATGCGGCGCAACAGCACGAGCGCCTGTTCATGGTGTTGGCGCGCGACCTGACCGTCGCCGGCGCGGGCGCTTGCATCACCGACCTTGTGGAGCGCCTTCGCAACCAGACGCTGCGCATCGGCGGAATCCGGCTGCGCGAACGCGACCTGGCGGGCGTAGTCAAGCGCCTGCTTGTAGGTGTTCACCGCGCTGGCGTGATCGTTGGCCTGGGAGAGCTTGTCGCCGCGGCCCACAGCGTCCTCGAACCGGGCGCGAGGGTCTCCGCCCGATGCGGGGGCGGCAGGTTGGCCCTGCGGCGCGCGGGGCGGATCGGCGCGCGGCTGCGCACGATCGACAGGGCGCTCAGAAGCACGTTCGGGCGCGCGCTCGGAAAGATATTCGTCCTCGGCCTCTTCTTTAGCGCGACGCTTCTTGCCGCCGCCGAACACTGCGCCGAGCAGCGCGAAGATGATCCACAGCAACAGCAACGCCACGACCGCGACGACGCCAAGCACGCCTTCGGGCGGCAGGCCCTCGACGATCGTGCGGACGCTGTCCGGCGCGAGCGCAAGTATCTGGGCGCGGATGTTCTCCGCGATGGTGATCAACTGCTCAGGCATCCGGCCCCGTCCTGCAAGAAACGCACAAGCATTACCATCCCTTCATGGGACGGTCACGTCTGGAAGGTGCACAGGGCGCGGGTGAGACCGCCGCGCGGCGGATTTGCGGCGCAGCGTGCTGCTTAATTCAGCTTGCGCGGCGGCGTTGGCGCGAGTGCGGCCGGAAGCGGCGCCACAGGCAGCCCCTCCTCAGCCATCTCCCGCGCCTGTTCGGGGGTCGCTTCGCCCCAGATCGGACGGTCCGGCGCATCGCCGTCATGGATGGCGCGCGCTTCGTCGGCGAAGCCGTCGCCGACATAGTCGAACTTTTCGCGGATATGGTTGCGGACCTTCGCGGCCATCTCCGCCATGCCTTCGCGCGAGCGGCCGACGGCCGGCGCCATGGGCGCCTTGCGGATCGCCGTGGAGCCGCAGATCGGGCATTCGATCTGCCCGCGCTTTTCCTGCGCGTCGTAATCGTCGCTCGACGCAAACCAGCCTTCGAACTGGTCCTCGTTGGCGCAGGTCAGCGCATAGCGGATCATGACGTCACGGCCCTGCAAAATCCGCGTCGGTCGTCCAGGCCGGCACTTTCGCGCGCGTCTCGGCGACCTTGTCGAGATCGAGGTCGGCCACGAGCAACCCCGGCTCGTCGTGATCGAGCTTCCCGACGATCTCGCCCCAGGGGCCGACGATCACCGAGTGTCCCCAAGTGGAACGCCCGTCCGCGTGCAGGCCGCCCTGCGCGGGGGCGATGACGAAGCAGCCCGTCTCGATGGCGCGGGCGCGGATCAGCGTCTCCCAATGCGCCTGCCCTG
Source organism: Alphaproteobacteria bacterium (assembly GCA_034440275.1). Lineage (GTDB taxonomy): Bacteria > Pseudomonadota > Alphaproteobacteria > Caulobacterales > Aquidulcibacteraceae > VFBF01. The sequence goes on along the minus strand of JAWXBS010000096.1, from coordinate 2,373 downwards.
TCGGCACGGTGAACGCGGCCGGGATGGTGAGGATTTCGGCGCCGGCGCGGGCGAGCTTACGGTAGAGCTCCGCGAACCGCAGATCGTAGCAGATGGTCAGCCCGATCTTCGCGCCCATGGGCCCTTCGACGACCACCGCCTGCCGGCCCGCCTCGACGCCCGAGGATTCCCGGTAGGTTTCCCCGGCGCCGAGATCGACGTCGAACATGTGGATCTTATCGTAGGTCGCCACGCGCTTGCCGGCGGGCGAGAAGAACAGGCTGCGGTTATAGACTTTCCCCGGCCCGGCCGGGATCGCGACGGAGCCGACGAGCAGCCAGACGCCATGCTCCTCCGCGAGCCGGCCCCAGCTGCGCTCTTCGGCGACGAGGTCGGCCTTCGCCAGATTGTCGAGCAGGCGCGGACGATCCCGGTCGAGACGACCCGTGTTCTCCGGCGTCGCCACGAAGCGCGCCCCGGCGCTGGCGGCTTCGCGGATGAAGGGCGCCGCTTCGGCGCGATTGGCGGCGGCGTCCGGCGTCGAGCGGAGCTGGACGGCGGCGACGCGGAGCTTTCGCGCCATCAGGCGCCCGCCAGCAGGGAGTCGAGCGCGCCGCGCGCGTCGAGCGCGTGCAGGTCGTCGCAGCCGCCGACATGGCGGTCGCCGATGAAAATCTGAGGGAAGGTCGTGCGGCCGCCGGAGCGTTCGACCATTTCGGCCTTCTTCTTCGCGTCCATCGCCGCAGGGATTTCCGTCACCGCGACGCCCTTCCTGGCCAGCAGCGCGAGCGCGCGGTCGCAGTAGGGGCAGAACATCTTGGTGTAGACGGTCACGGCGACCATGCGGCGAAGCTCCTTCGGTCCGTCATATAACCACGTCCACGGGCCGCACAACGCGCGCCAGCGTCAGCACATGCACCTTGGCGGCCTTCGCGCGCAGGAGCGCCTTGGTGCAGGCCTCGGCGGTGGCGCCGGTGGTGAACACGTCATCGATGAGGACCACGATTCGCCCGGCGACACGCGCCGCCGACCATGGCGCGACCCGGAACACGCTCTCGACATTGCGCCGCCGCTGGCTCGCGGTCAGGCCGCCCTGGCTCTTGCGTCGCCGTCGCCGCACCAGCGCATCCACGAGGAGCGGCTTGCCGCTTTCCCGCGCCACGGCCTGCGCCAGCCAGGCGGACTGGTTGAACCGGCGCTCCAGCGGGCGCGTCCAGTGCAGCGGCGTCGGCGCCACGACATCGGCTTCCGCCAGCGCCGTGGCGCCCGCGCGCGCCATCCAGCCGCCGAACGCCTTATGCCCGACGCGCCGCCCGCCGCGCTTGAGATCGAGCACCAGCTTGCGGGCGTGGTCGTCATAGGCGAGCGCGGCGCGGGCGCTCGCGAACATCGGCGCGTCGGCGAGACACGCGCCGCACAACGCCGCCTCCTCCGCTTCGGTCTCGAACGGAAAGCCGCAACACGCGCAGCAGGGCCGGCCGAGAAACTGAAGGTCCGTCCACAGCGCCGCCTCGATCGAACCGGGGCGATCGACGATCTTGTCCGACAGCAGCGAACGCGGCGGCCACACGATGTCGGCGGCGCGCGCGAGCAATGATCGTCGACCCGGATGGCTGCCCACCTGTATAGTCCCCCGATGACCGCGCCCCGCATGTTCGACGCGCGCCGCGTGCGCCGCCACCGCGCGCGCGCCGCAGCATCCCCGCACGACGCCGCCTTCCTGCGCGAGGCCGTCGCGGACGATCTTGCCGACCGTCTCGAAGGGGTCAACCGCACATTCGCGCGCGTGCTCGTGATCGGCGGCGCGAAAGAGTTTCGCTCGGCGGTCGCGATACGGCCCGCGCTGCGGGAGAAAATCGACTGGGTCGTCGCCGCCGACTGGCATGGCGAAAACGACGGCGTCGAAATCGATCCCGAACACCTGCCCTTCGCCGAGGGGCGTTTCGATCTCGTCGTCTCCATCCTCGCGCTGCACTGGGTGAACGACCTGCCCGGCGCGCTGATCCAGATCCGGCACGCGCTCAAGCCGGACGGCCTTTTCCTCGGCACGGTGTTCGGCGGCAGGACGCTCAATGAGTTACGCGAGGCGCTGCTGGCGGCGGAAAGCGAGATACGCGGCGGCGCCGCTTTGCGCGTGGCGCCGCTGCCGGATGCGCTCGACATGGCGGGATTGCTGCAGCGCGCAGGCTTTGCGCTGCCCGTCGCGGATCGCGACACCACGACGGTGCGCTACGGTGATCCGCTGCATCTGCTGCGTGATCTCCGCGCCATGGGCGAGACGAGCGCGTTGGCGGATCGCGCGCCGCCGCTGACGCGCGCGATCCTGTTTCGCGCCATGGCGATCTATGCCGAGAAATTCGAGGTCGACGGGCGCATGCCCGCGACCTTCGAGAT
>JAWXBS010000095.1:0-30373 GCA_034440275.1 Alphaproteobacteria bacterium | reverse complement strand
GGCGCCGGAGCGACGACCGGCGGAGCCGGGGGCGCTTCCACGACCGGAGCCGGGGGCGCTTCCACGACCGGCGGCGGCGGGGCAGCGAACTGCCAACGCAGACCGACGGTGGCCGCATGGTGATCATAGTTCGTGGCGTAAGAGCGGGCCGTCGCGCCGTTGCGACCATTGAACTCGAGGTTCGGGATCGCGAGGTAGCGGTAGCCGATGTCGAACGTCAGCTGTTCCGAAGCCTTGAAGCCGAGGCCCACGAGGCCCTGGTAGGCGACCGAGGTGTCGCTGTCGTCAAAGAAAGCCGTCACGACCTTGCTGTTGGCCGGGCCGTCCGCTGTATTCGCGTCAACCCGACCGACGCCCACGCCCACGCCGAAGTAGGGTTGGACCGTGCCGTCCTTGTTGAAGTCGAAGATGCCGTTGATCATGGCGGTGTACACTTGCGTGTTGCCACCTTCCTGGATCCGCGGGCCGCTTTCGAGCGCGTTGTAGCGGTGTGCGATCTCGCCTTCGAGACGCAGACCGTTGCCGAAGGCGTAGCCGATGCCGACGTCTTCCATCCAGTCGGCGTCAAGGCCAGCTTCGCCGCCGAAGGCAGGCAGAGCCGGGACACGATCTTCGATTTCCAGGCTGCCGTCGAAGCCGTAGCCGGCGTCGATCTTGCCATACCAACCTTCGGTGGCGAACGCCGGGCCAGCGATCATGATCGCCGCCAGAGCCGTCGCGCCCTGCAGAACTTTCTTCATGGTGTTCCCCTCAATAAGTCAGCGATACCGTCGCAACCATGGTCTAGCCGCCTTGGCTACGTCACATTTGGCGACCGGAACACGGACGGAGCCGCATTCCAGCCTTGTCTACACCGATTTTCCAGCCAAGGCGATACAGATTAACGCTTGGCGGGAAGTGGCCTCTGCAGTGACGCATGGAGGCCACAATCGGTTCCCTCTTCGACTGGATTCAATTGACGAATACTTAGTTGAACCTTTCCCCACAGAGGCGAGCCGGGTCGCGAACCTTGGCGGCGCGCGACCCGTTCCGGGCTACCAGCTGTAGGTCGCGCGGGCGTACACGAATCGCCCGTTGAAACCGAACGGCGAGTAGGACGAGAAGGCCGTCGCGCCCGACGTATTGAGCGAAGCGGCCGTGGCGTCCGGGTACTCGTCGAGGATGTTTTCAGCCCCTACCGCGAACTGGAAACCCTCGCCGACGTCGAAGCGCCCTTCCAGGTCGAACAGCATCTTCTGGCCCAAGTTGATGTCGCCGGCCGCCGTCGTGCCCGGCGAGACGACCGCGCCATAGTAGGTGCTTCGGAAGGTCGCGCCGAAGAAGCCGTAGTCCCAGACAGTCTGGAAGGTGACCTTTTCCTTCGGCTGGCCGTCTTCCAGGGTGATCTGGGCGACCCGGCCGAACAGCGTGGGCGGCGGGGTTCCGGGCGGCAGGAGACCAGCGGGCTGCACCGGCAGCTTGGTGATGTCGGTCTGGTTGACGTTGGCGCCGAGGGTGAACTCCCAATCGCCCGCCGCGTCGGTTGGCAGGCGATAGCTCAGAACCAGGTCGACGCCGAAGCTCTCAGTATCGACGCCGTTGATGAAGAACCGCGCCGCATCGACGTTCGGGTTGGCCGCCTGGACGATGGCGCGGATGGCGGCGTCGGTGGCGGTGCTGCCCGCGCCGAGGTTCTCGGACAGGACGATACGGTCGGCGATCTTGATGATGTAGGCGTCGACCGTTGCGCTGAAGCGCCCGCTGCGCGCCACGGCGCCCAGCGAGAAGTTCTCCGACTCCTCGGCGTCGAGCGGCTTGCCGCCGAGCGCCACGGCCACCGCCGACGTCGCCGGAACGTGCAGCACCTGCAACGGCGTGAGCGGCGGCAGGTTGACGAAGTTGGTCGCCGTGGAGCCAAAGAAGGATTGCTGCAGCGACGGCGCACGGAAGCCAGTGGATGCCGCGCCGCGGATGGCGAACGCGTCGTTGAAGTCATAGCGCGCCGCGATCTTGCCGGTCACCGAGGAGCCGAAATCCGAATAGTCTTCCACGCGAACCGCGCCAGATACCAGCAGCGCCTCTGTGATGTTGGCTTCGAGATCGAGGTAGGCGCCGACCGCGGTCCGGTCCTCGTCCACTTCGTTGATCGGCTGGAAGCCCGGGAACACCTGGGCGCCCGGAACCGCAACACGGCCCGGCTCGACCTGATAACCGCCCTGCCGGTACGAATCCGGTTCGCCGGCTTCGATCTGATAGGATTCACGGCGCGCCTCGATGCCCGCCGCAACGTTCAGCGGCGACGCGAGAAAGCTCACCGGCACCGACCGGACTGCCGAGAAGTTGCCGACGAGTTGATCGTAGATCAGCGCGCCGGCGTCGAAGCTGCGCTTGCTTGTCGGGCCGATGGAGACGTTGAGCGTGTTCTCCACGCCGAACTCGATTTCGTTGGCGCCATAGACGACGCTCGCGTCGAAATCCCAGCCGGCTAGGTCGAAGCGAAGGCCGCCCGCCGCTTCGTAATCCGTGATCTGCGGGTGGATCAACGGCAGGAAGCCGTCGGGATAGACCTGGACGATGTTCTGGCTGGCCGGCGGCGGGGCGCCCGGGAGCGCAGCCTGAACGGAACGGCGCCAGAAGCCCGCCGACAGCGCGTCACGGTCCTGGTAACTGCCCCAGCCGTAGAGTTCAGCCCCGCCCAGATCAATGCCGGCGTTGGCGAAGATCGTGTACTGTTCGAGTTCGGGGTCGCCGAACGCGGAGTTGAGGCGATTGATCGTCTGCTCGCGCGGATCATAGGCGCCGGCGATCAGGGCGTACTGCTGGCGCGCATCAGGCGCGCCCCGCACCGTGCGCTCCTGGTCCTTGTATTCACCGGAAACCGTCAGGTAGCCGTCCGCGCCGAGCGGCAGGCCGACCCAGCCCGACGTGGTGATCACGCGACCGTCACTCACCTCACGCTTCACGAGGTTCGGATTGATCGTCCAGTTCGGCGCTGGCGAGCCAGCGTTGCCGCTGGGCGCCGCCGTTGGCGTTTCGACGGTGGTGATGCGTTCGCCATAGGTCACGGTGACAGCGCCGCCCTCACGGGCTTCGCGCAGACGCACATTGAGCACGCCGGCGATGGCGTCGGAGCCGTACTGCGCCGAGGCGCCGTCACGCAGCACTTCGATGGAGCCGATCGCGCCGGACGGAATGGTGTTGAGGTCGACCGCCGAGGAGCCGCGGCCGATGGAGCCGTTGACGTTCACCAGCGCCGTCGCGTGGCGACGCTTGGAATTCACCAGCACCAGCGCCTGGTCGGGCGAGAGGCCGCGCAGCGTCGCCGGGCGGACCGTGTCCGTGCCGTCGGTGATGGCCGGACGCGGGAAGTTGAAGGACGGGAGCTGGTAGGCCAGCGCCTGGTTCACTTCGGTCGTGCCGGATCGCGCGAGGGACTCGGCTGTGATCACGTCGACCGGGGCCACGGTGTCGAGGCGCGAGCGGCCCTGCACCCGGGTTCCGGTGACGACGATTTCATCGCCGGTCTCGACAGCCGCTTCCGGCGCTTCCTGCGCCACAGCAATGGGCGTCGCAGCGGCCCAGACGCCGAGAGCGCCAAGTCCAAACAGAAGTGCGCGGTGGGATACGGTCATGCCTTCAGGCTCCTAAGGATATGTTCAGGCGGACAGTCGAAGCGCGAATTTGGTTAACAATCGCCTTCCGACGCATACCCGCAGCCTGACCGCCGTCGGGTTAAACAAACAGATACTTCGACTTAACTGAGGGTTTGCGCGCAACGCCGCGTCATTATTGCAACAGGCGCCGCAGCAGCGAGCAAGGCGCATGACGTGGCGACGCGTCTTGCGCGCAAGGCCCCCGGCGTCGAAAACAGCTCAAAGACCGGAGGAAACCATGTCCGAAGCCGTCCCCACCGCCCAGGAAACTTTCGCGGGGACCAAGCCTGTCGAAGAAACCCACCGGATCGACGAGGTGAAACTCGCTGCATGGATGACGGCGAACGTCGCGGGCTATGCGGGCCCGCTCGAAGTGCGCCAGTTCAAGGGCGGCCAGTCGAACCCGACCTACCAGCTGATCACGCCGAAGCAGAAATACGTCCTGCGCCGCAAGCCGCCGGGCAAGCTCCTGCCGTCGGCGCACGCCGTGGACCGCGAGTTCAAGGTGATCTCGGCCCTGCACCCCACCGGCTTTCCCGTCGCGCGGCCCTTCGGCCTGTGCACGGACGAAGGCGTCATCGGCACGATGTTCTACGTGATGGACATGGTGGAGGGCCGCATCATCTGGGACGGCACGATGCCGGATTCCAACCCTGCCGAACGCAGCGCCGTGTATCGCGACAAGATCGAAACGCTTGCGCGTCTGCACAACACCGATGTCGCGGCCGTCGGGCTCTCCGACTTCGGCAAGCCGGGCAATTATTTCGGCAGGCAGATTGATCGCTGGACCAAGCAGTATGTTGCGTCGGTGACGCAGGACATCGAAGCGATGGACCAGCTCATGGCGTGGTTGCCGAAGACATTGCCGTCCGACGACCAGACTTCCGTCGTCCACGGCGACTACCGTCTCGACAACATGGTGATCCACCCGACAGAGCCGCGCGTCATCGCCGTGCTCGACTGGGAACTGTCCACGCTCGGCAACCCGCTCGCGGACTTCACCTACCTTCTGATGAACTGGGTGATGCCGTCGGACAGCGGTCGCAGCGGCCTTGCAAACGTGGATCTGAAGGCGCTCGGCCTGCCGAACGTGCAGGAGACTGTCGACATCTACTGCAAGGCCACCGGTCGCACGGGCCTGCCCGAACTTGACTGGTATTTCGCCTACAACTCCTTCCGCCTCGCCGCGATCTGCCAGGGCATTGCGGGCCGCGTGCGCGACGGAACGGCGAATTCTCCGCAGGCGGTGTCCATGGGCGAGCGCGTGCCGCTGCTCGCCAACGCCGCGCGCGATTTTGCACGCAAGGCCGGCATGTAGGGCTGGGCGGAGCACGGCGCATGGCGTGGGATCCCTCGACCTACATGCAGTTCGGCGCCGAGCGCACACGCCCGGCCGCCGATCTCCTCGCGCGCATTCCCAACGACAAGCCGCGTCGCATCGTCGACCTCGGCTGCGGTCCCGGCAACGCCACTGAATTGCTAGCGGCCTGTTGGCCGGATGCGGAGATTCTCGCAGTCGATTCCAGCGTCGAGATGATCGAAAGGGCCGGCGCGTCGAAGATAAACGCACAATTCGTGGTGGGGGATTTCGAGAGCTGGGAGCCTGCGACGCCGCCCGACATCATCTACGCCAACGCCGCATTCCAGTGGTCGCCCGATCCTGTCGGGCTGGTGCGGCGCCTCTTCGCCCATCTTTCACCCGGCGGCGTTCTGGCGTTCCAGGTGCCGCAGAACTTCGACCAGCCGTCGCACGTGGTCATGCGGGAAGTGGCGTCCAACGGGCCATGGGCCGAACGCCTTGCGGACGCGCGCTGGTACGATCCCGGAGCCTTCGCACGATCCATCGACTATGCGAGGGCGCTGTCGCGCGGTCGACGCGATATCTGGACGACAGAATACCTCCACGTCCTGCGCGGCCCCGATCCCGTGTTCCGCTGGATGTCCGGCACGGGCCTGCGCCCGTTTCTCGAACGCCTCGAAGGCGCGGAGCGCGAAGCATTCGAGGACGAGATCATGACGCGTTTCGCCGCCGCCTATCCGCTGGAGGCGGACGGCTCGACATTGTTTCCGTTCCGCCGCCTCTTCGTGGTGGCGGCGCGCAACTGAGCCGTTGGACACCGGCGCGGCCCCCGATTATGCAGGCCGCCAAGAACTTCGGGAGACGGGTGTGAGCGAGAAGAAGAAGCGGCGCACGCGCGCCATGGGCGCGGGTATCGGCGCGGGCGCGGCAGTGACGGCGGCATTGTTCGCGCTGGCGCTGACGGGTCTCGGCGGCGGCGGTTCGACCGACAATCCGCCGTGGGTAAGCGCCATTGAAGCAGGCCTCGCCAAGCGCGGCTACGACTGGCTTTCCATCAATGTCTCCGATCGCGTCGCCACCGTCGCCGGCGAAGCGCCGGACGTGGACTCACAGCGCTACGGTTTTGAGGCCGCCGAGACCGAGCTCAACCGCGATCATGGCGACGATCTAGCGGTCGTTGTCGACGCCATCAGTCTCGAAGGCGGCCCTGCCGGCGTGGGCGCGGCGCTCCGTGATCTCGGCGCGAACCCCGAACTTGGCGCCTGCCAGCAGGCGTTTGTCGCCACGCTCGACGGCCGCACCATCAACTTCGACCCCGGCAGCGCCGACCTCGACGGCGACAATCGCCGCTTGCTCGACACGCTCTCGGGTGTCGCGCTCCGCTGTCGCGCCTACCACATCGAAGTCGGCGGCCACACCGATCTCACGGGCTCACCCTCCGCCAATCTCGATCTCTCCGCCGCGCGCGCCGAAACGGTGCGCGGCTACCTGGTGAACAAGGGCGTGAAGGCCGAGAGTCTCGCCGCCGTGGGCTTCGGGCAGACGCGGCCGATCGACAATGCGAGCACGCTGGAAGCGAACGCGAAGAACCGCCGCATCGAATTCACGGTCTCGGCGAGCTGAGTTGACCCGCGCCCGGGCGCGTGAAACCTCCCTCCATCGCTTCATAAAACGCATGGAGGGGCGCTTGATCGCTCGCAGTCTCGTCGCCGGCGTCCTCACCGCGCTATTTCTCTCATCGGCTTCCGCTCAGGCGCCTGCTTCCGAGACCTTCATCCACGCCGGTCGCGTGCTCGCCGATCCGGCCACAGGGCGCATCGAAGCCGAACGCACCATCATCGTTGCAGGCGGCAAGATCGTGCGGATCGAGGCGGGCTACCAGAGTGCGCCCGGCGCCCGCATCATCGACCTGAAGGACAAGTTCGTCCTGCCGGGCCTGATCGACAGCCACGTCCACCTTACCTCCGAACTCGGCCCCGACTCCGTCATCAACGAAGTCACGCAGTCGAACGCCGACATGGCGCTCACCGGGGCGATGAATGCGAGGAAGACCATCGAAGCCGGCTTCACCACCGTCGCCGATCTCGGATCCGGCGCGAGCGAATCCATCTTCGCACTGCGGAACGCCATCGGGCGCGGGGCGATTCCCGGACCGCGCATCATTGCGGCCGGCACGGCGATCACGCCAACCGGCGGCCACGGCGACGTGCACGGCTTCCGCGAGGACGTGATGCATGCGCTGGTGACGCCCACCGCCTGCAACGGCGCCGACGACTGCCGCCGCGTGGTGCGCGAGCAGATCAAGCGCGGCGCCGACGTCATCAAGGTCACGGCAACGGGCGGCGTCTTGTCCAACACGCGCGCGGGCCTCGGCCAGCAACTCACCGATGACGAACTCAAGGCCATCGCCGACACCGCGCACGCGCTCGGGCGCCGCGTCACGGCACACGCGCACGGCGTCGACGGCGTGAACGCAGCGCTGCGCGCGGGCATCGATTCCATCGAGCACGGCACCTACCTCGACGCGACATCGATCAGGCTCTTCCGTGAGCGTCGGGCGACGCTTGTGCCCACCGTGCTCGCCGGCGCCTGGGTGAGCGAACGCGCGCGTGACGAGAACACCTACCTGACGCCCGCGCAGAAGGAAAAGGCGCTGACCGCCGGCCCGCTGATGCTGGACATGCTGCGCCGTGCACGCCTTGGCCGGGTCAACGTCGCCTTCGGCACCGACACCGGCGTCTCCCCGCACGGCATGAACGCGCGTGAAGCGGAACTGTGGGTGGAGGCCGGCTACACGCCCATGGAAGTCATCCGCGCCGCCACCAGAACCGCCGCCGATCACCTCCAGCTGTCCGCCGTCACCGGTGCGCTGAAGCCCGGCCTGAGCGCCGACATCATCGCCGTCGCCGGCGATCCCACCGCCAACATCTCGCTCCTGCGCGATGTGCGTTTCGTCATGGCGCAGGGGACGGTGGCGAAGCAGTAGGGCTGGACAGGCGGGCTGACGCGCCTTAGGCGCCGCGCATGATCGAAATCTACCAGCGCGACGCCGATGGCGTCGTCCGCCGCGCGGACGACTGCGAGATCGCCCTCACGCAGGCGGGCCTCGTGTGGATAGATCTTGATGACCCGACCGAAACCGAAGAGCGGCGCGTGGAAACCGCGCTCGGCATCGACGTACTCACCGCCTCCGAACGCTCGGCGATGGAGGAGTCCGCGCGCTTCTACGAGGAGAACGGCGCACTCTATCTCACGACGACCCTGCTGGGGCGGCGAGACGAGGGCCCGTTCCGCTCCGGCCCCGTGACCTTCATCCTCACCAAGGACGGCACGCTCGTCACCGTCCGCCACATCCGCCCGCGTGCTTTCGAAATCGGCGAGGGGCGATCGTCCGCGCGCATCGAACGCGCACGCGACGGCGGCGACGTCATGATCGCGTTGATCGAGGGCTGCGTCGAACGCATCTCCGACGTGATCCAGGAAAGCACCGCCAGCGCGCACGCGCTCTCTGCGGAGATCTTCGCCGAGAACGGCTCCACGCCGGATCTGCCCACTTCGCTGCGCACGCTCGGGCGCCTCGGCATGCTCGCGGCGCTCGGGCACGACAGCCTGTCGTCCCTGCAGCGCGCTGTCGCCTTCTCCAGCGCCATGAAGCCGGAAGCCCGCGGCCTCCACGTGACGCGCCTCACCGCACTCCGCCGCGACATCGAGCAACTCGAGCGCGCCATCGAAGCGTTCCAGAGCCATCTGACCTTCCTGCAGGAAGCGACACTCGGCCTCGTCAACGCTGCCCAGTCCAACACGCTGAAGGCGCTGTCGCTCGCCACAATGGCCTTCGTGCCGCCGACGCTGATTGCGTCCATCTTCGGCATGAACTTCGAGACCATGGACTGGTTCAAGGCGCCGTGGGGGCCGTGGGCGGGTTTCGTGTTGATGTTCATAGCGCCGGCGGCGCTCTTCGCCATCGCCAAGTGGCGGCGCTGGTTCTGATAGATTGACCGAAGCGCCCGCCCGTTGCATGGGACCCCGCCATGGCTTCGCTTGAATTTTCCCGCCGCTACTCGATGGCGCACCGGCTTTTGTCGGAGGCGTCGCCGAAGTGCGTCACACCGCATGGCCACAACGAGACAGTCACGGTCCTCCTGCAAAGCGCCGGAACCTTCCGCTTCGGCGGCTCCAACATGGAAACCCCCTTCGAAGCCGCCAAGGGCCGCTGGAAGCAATGGATCGACGGCCACGTCGATCACGCCTTCCAGCTCAACGTCGCCGATCCGCTGATCGGCTTCTTCCGCGCAAATGAGCCCGAACGTCTGGCACGCCTCATGGTCTTCGACGGCGATCCCACGACCGAAGCGCTGGCCGCCGCCTTCTGGCTGAAGTGTGACTCCTTCCTCGCGGCCGACAACCTCCCGTTCACGGTCGCGCAAGTGCGCGTGGAGGAAACGCCGACCAACGCCGTCGTGCTGACCCGTGAGGTCTTTGATCCCGCCGACTGCAACCTGCCCGCCGACGTCTGGTCGCGCCGCGCCGACTGGAGCATCAACGATCTCGGCGCATGATCAGCGCTGCGGCGCCTCGCAGGCCCAGGCGCTTGCCGCCGCTGCGCATTGCTCGTTTGTCCCGCGATAAACCGCACCGCCTTTCATCACGAAGGCCATGCGCTCGAGCGCCGTCACGTCCGCGAGCGGATCGCCGCTGACGGCGATGATATCGGCGAAGCGGCCCGGCGCGATGGCGCCGAAATCGGCCTCGCGCTGTAGCAACTGCGCGCCAGTGCGCGTGGCGGAGACAATCGCCTGCATGGGCGTCATGCCGTAGCGCACATAGATCGCGAACTGCTTCGCGTTGTCGCCGTGCGGATAGACGCCGGCGTCCGTGCCGTAGCTGAGGCGCACGCCCGCGCGCAGCGCCTTGCGGAAGTTCTGGCGCTGGATTTCGCCGATGTCGCGGTCCTTCTTGATGTTCACTTCAGGCACGCCGTTCCGCGCGCCTTCGGCCTGCGTGTAGTCGGTGTTGTAGATGTCCATCGACAGGATCGTGCCCGCGGCGCGCGCGAGACGGATGCCTTCGTCATCGATCAGGCTCGCATGTTCGACGGAGTCCGCGCCCGCACGGATGGCGATCTTGATGCCCCCCCCGCGCCGTGCGCATGGACAGCGACCGTGCGCCCGAGATTGTGCGCTTCCTCGACGAGCGCGCGTGCCTCTTCCAGCGAAAAGTGTGTCGTGCCCGGCGACGTGTTGGCGGAGAAGACGCCGCCCGACGTGGCGAATTTGATGAGATCGGCGCCGAACTTCGCATGCAGGCGCACGGCGCGACGCACGCCTTCCACGCCGTCGACAACGTCGTCAGAGGAATAGTGGTATTGCGGCGCGAGGTGATTGTCGTCGCCATGGCCACCGGTCATGGAGATCATGCCGCCCGCCGCGAAGATGCGCGGACCCATGACGTCGCCTCGGTCGACGCCGTCGCGCAGCGCGACGTCCGAATAGGCCTCAGAAGACAGATTGCGCGCGACGGTGAACCCGGCGAGCAACGTGCGCCGCGCGTTCATGGCGCCGAACACGGCCGCCCGAGCGGGCGTGACGTGGTAGCCATCGAGATAGCTCACCGTGGGATCAGAGGTGAGATGGACGTGTGTGTCGATGAGACCAGGCAACACGGTCTTATCGGAGAGATCGATGGTCGGCGTGCCGGCGGGGAGTGAAGTCGCTGCGGTCGGGCTGACCGAAACGATGCGATCGCCCTGGATGACGATGGTCTGGTCGGTGAGCACGCGCTGGGCGTTCACGTCAACGAGGCGGCCCGCGCGAATGGCGATCGTACGCGGCGCCTGCGCTTCCTGGGCCATGGCGATGGGTGTAACGATCGCCACAGCGAGGGCGGCCAGTGCGATCTGGATCGGTTTCAGCACGGGATACTCCGGAGCATCAAGGCGCGCACAATGCAGCAGTTCGCGCAGGAGTGCAGTCTCCTCGCCGGAAAGGCGAATGCCGCCATCGCCTCAATCGTTCTCGTGTCCCGCAAATTGCGGCAGGTTGTCGGTGATCTCGTGCCACGGCGCCTTGTCGGCGACGAAGATATGGTGCGTGGGCCGGATGGACGGAGCGTCGATCAGCGTGCCCATCGCCACGTGTGCCCACGCGCCCTCGCGGAGAATGGAATAGAGAAGTGACCCGCACGCTGCACAATGCACATCATGCGTCAGCGCATCGCCGACGATGAGCAGCGCGTCGGCGCCCCGCATCACGGTGACCTTGTTGCTGGGAATGCCGGCGAACGGCTTATACGCCGCGCCCGTCGTGCGCCGACATCCGCCGCAGTGGCAGTTCACGGCGTAGTCGAACGCATCCTCCACCGCATAGCGCGCAGCGCCGCACCAGCAGCCGCCGGAGAGCAAAGCGGCGCCCACCGGCTCACTTCATCCTGTAGCGGACGGGCAGCGATTTCAGGCCCGACACGAAGTTCGACCGCGAATACTTCGGCGCGCCCGCGAGACTGATCTCGTCGAGGCGCGGCAGCAGTTCCGCGAACAACGCCTTGATCTCCATGCGCGCCAGATGCATGCCAAGGCACACGTGCACGCCGTAGCCGAAGGCCACCTGCTTCTTCACGTCCCGGTCCACGCGGAATTCGAAGGGCGCGTCGAAGACCTCTTCGTCGCGATTGCCGCTCGGATAGTGCAGACAGATTCCGTCGCCCTTGCGGATGGTCTTGCCGCGGATCTCGTAGTCTTCCGTGGCGGTGCGCATGAAGTGCTTCACAGGCGTTGCCCAGCGCACCATCTCCTCCACCGCGTTCGGCAGTAGCGAGAGATCGCTTTTCAATTTCGCCATCTGCTCCGGCGCCTTGATCAGCTCAAGGAGCCCCGCCGACGCCACGCTTGACGTCGTGTCGTGGCCGGCGGTGGCGATGATGACGTAGTAGCTCATTGCCTCGCGGTCGCCGATCGGTTCGCCGTCAATCTTGCCGTTGGCGATCACACTGGCGACATCATCCCTCGGATCGGCGCGGCGCGCAGCCGTGAGATCGCCGAAATACTTGAACAGCACCTGTGCGGTCTGGAACAGATCGACGCCGCGGTCACCGGTGTAGCTCTCGGCTTCCGCCGTGCGTTCAGTTTCCGCGACCACGTCAGGATCGCCGGGGCCGAAGATTTCCTGCGTCAGTTTCAGCATGAATGGCTCGTCCTCTTTCGGGACGCCCAGAATTTCCATGATCACGCGCAACGGATACCAGACGGCCACTTCCTTCACGAAATCGCACTCGGGGCCGAGTTCAGCCATGCGGTCGACGTGGGTCTTGGCGATCTCGGCGATGCGGCCTTCGAGCTTTTTCAGGTTGGGCGACATGAACCACGACTGCGTGAGCTGGCGCAGCTTCATGTGCATCGGATCGTCGAGGTCGACGAGCGTGCGGAAGAGGTGGGTGTCGCCGGTGACGGACTTCACCCACTCCTCGCCCTCGATCGGCGACAGGTAGGTGCGCAATGAATTCACGAAGACATCGCTGCGCTTTTCAATCTCGAGAATGTCGGCGTGCTTGGTGATCGACCAGAACGGACGGAAACCGTTCGGCTCCATGAAGCGCAGCGGCTCCTTGTGGCGCAGCTTCGTGTAGAGCGCGTGGATTTCCTCGTTCGCGAAGAGATCGGGATTGACGACCGCGTCGTCGATCCGGTCGCTGGAATAGCCCGGGAACTTGGTGATAGCGCCGTCGGCCATAAGGACCTCCCTTGTCGTGGTCTCGTTGGCGACGACGCTATACGAATATGACGCAGGCGTCAGCGGCGCCGTTGCGGCAACGTCAGCCCCGGAAGAACCATGGCGTCAGCACCAGCGCACCAAGCGCCAGTTCGAAGATCACCGACGCCTGATTGTAGCGCGTGCCTGCGCCGTCCAGCGCGATCGCCGCGATCCGCCCGACCGCCGTGCCCCACCAGATGAGACCGCACACGCCCGCCGCACCGAGCGCCGTGAAATAGGTTGGCGCGCCTGCGAACGTCTCGATCTCCAGCGCCACGCAGATCATGAACGCCAGCGCAAACCCGTTCGTCGCCAGGAAGAGCCCGCCGTATGTGCCGCGAAATTCCGCGAAACCACCAGGTTTTTCCGGCACGTCCCGCAGCCGCACGAGCCCCGCCGCCCAGCGCGGATTGATGAGCCCGTAGAGCCCCATCGCCGCCCCGATCAGAAGCCCCGCGCTGCTCGCCCAGAACGGCGCAAATTCCATGTCAGCCGTCCCGCAACGGACCGATGGTCATCAGCACCATGGCGTCATTTCTGGGCAGGCCGACGACCCCATCGGCGTCGTTGAGCGCCGCACAGATCATCGCGAGGCCCCAGAACCGCTCGCGGTGGCCGAGCAGTTCCAGAAGATCGACTTCCTCCAGTTGGCGGCTTGCGCCCCACTTCTTCAGCGTCATCAGGTGTTCGAGAAGCTCGATGTTGAACAGTTCCGTCGACCAGCCCCACCGCCACGTCACGAGACCCGGCGAGTCCTGCGCCTCCAGATACAGGCCCACGACCTGCGCGTCCGCGACGGCGCCGACCCCGCCCCACGTGAACGTCGCGAGCCGTCGCGTCTGATCAAGCGCGATGCGCGCCTTGTCGATCGCATGCCCGCGATACTCGCGCGGCATGTGCTGGAGCACATGCGCCTGCGCGTTCTCGAACGCCGTGTCGATCGGGCCGTCCAGATATGGCCTCGCCCGCATCAGCGAATGCCCGGCACGTGGAGACGACCTTCGGCTTCGGCCTGCTCCCGCGCGGCGGTCCCGGCGTGCTTGCCGAGTTCAAGGCGCGCGATGGTGCGGCAGTGGACTTCGTCGGGACCGTCCGCAAGACGAAGCGTGCGCTGGTGCGCGTACATGGACGCCAGACCGAAGTCCTGGCTCACGCCGCCACCGCCATGCGCCTGGATGGCGTCGTCGATGACCTTGAGCGCGATGCGGGGCGCCGCCACCTTGATCATCGCGATCTCGGCGCGCGCGACCTTGTTGCCGACGGTGTCCATCATGTAGGCGGCCTTGAGGCACAGAAGGCGCGTCATCTCGATGTCGATGCGCGCTTCGGCGATCCGCTGCTCCCAGACCGAGTGGTCCGACAGGATCTTGCCGAAGGCCCTGCGCGTCAGCAGGCGCTTGCACATCAGTTCGAGCGCGCGCTCCGCGGTGCCGAGCGTGCGCATGCAGTGGTGGATACGGCCGGGGCCCAGGCGCCCTTGCGCGATCTCGAAACCCTTGCCCTCGCCCCAGACCATGTTTTCAACTGGGACGCGCACGTCCTTCAGTTCCACTTCGAAGTGCCCATGCGGCGCATCGTCGTAGCCGAACACATGCAGCGCGCGCACCAGCTTCACGCCCTTCGCATCGAGCGGCACGAAGATCTGCGATTGTTGCACATAGGACTTCGCGTCCGGATCGGTCTTGCCCATCACGATGGCGAGCTTGCAACGCGGATCGCCCACGCCCGAGGACCACCACTTGGTGCCGTTGATGACGTATTCGTCGCCGTCACGACGGATTTCAGTCTGGATATTTGTAGCGTCGGAGGAGGCGACCGCAGGCTCCGTCATCAGGAAGGCCGAACGGATTTCCCCGTTCATCAGCGGCGTGAGCCACTTGTCCTTCTGCGCGCGCGTGCCGTAGCGGTGCAGCACTTCCATGTTGCCGGTATCGGGCGCCGAGCAGTTGAAGACTTCCGACGCAAAGCCGACGCGGCCGAGCAGTTCGGCGATCGCCGAGTAGGTGACGTTGGAGAGGCCGGGCCCTTCGAACTCGAACGTGTCGTCCACATGCGCGTGCCCGTGCGAGGGCGGCATGAACATGTTCCAGAGGCCCGCCTTCTTGGCTTTCGCCTTCAGTTCCTCAACGACGGGAATGACCTTCCAGCGCTCGCCTTCATAGGCCTGCTTCTCATAGACCGGGATCGCCGGAATGATGTGCTCGTCCATGAACGCCTGGACCTTGCCGATCCAGTGCTTGGTGTTGTCGTCATGTTCGAAGATCATGCGGGCTCTCCTCGGTTCGCGCTGCGGCGATTTCTGGCGCGCACGCTATCGGGCGCGCCGTGGGAGGGCAATCGCGCCGCCCCGTACGGGATGGCATGATCGACCTCGCGACTGTGTTGTGTGACCCACGGCGTAACACGCCGGACGCCATGCGTCGCATCTATTGTATGAACGGCTATCATCACCAAGCGTGATGATCTCTTCTGTCGCTGGACGCCGCGCCGGGCGCCCGGTAAGCGCGCGACCATGAACCTCGTCCACCAACCCCTCGAAAACGCCCATGTCCGCCTTGAACCGCTGACCGAAGCGCACCGCGCACCGCTGAAGGCCCCGGCCATCGCCGACGCCGCCACTTGGCGCTGGTGGCCGCGCGACCTGATGGGCGAGGGCTGGGACGCGCACTTCGACTGGCAGATGGCTGAGCAGACGGTGGGGCGCTGGCGTCTGCACACGGTGATCGCGCCGGACGGAACTGCGGTGGGGCAGAGCTGCTATCTGAACTATCGACCTGAACACCGCAGCGTCGAGATCGGCGGCACCTGGTACGGACCTGCCGCGCGCGGCACCGCGATCAACCCGGCCGCCAAGCGGCTCCTGCTGGGTCATGCGTTCGACTGCGGCGCCGAGCGCGTCGAACTGAAAACGGATGCGATGAACGCCGCCTCCCGCGCCGCGATGCTGAAAATGGGCGCGAGCTTCGAGGGCGTGCATCGCCGCCACATGCTGCGCCCCGACGGCACTTGGCGCGACACCGCGTGGTTCTCGGTGATACGGGAAGAATGGCCACGCGTGCGCGACGGGCTGGATGCGCGGCTGGCGACGTTTGCGTAACGGAGCGCGGACGACCTCGTCCGCGTGCGCTTTCGACAGTTGCCATGGGCGGGGTCGCCCATGCTCCATGCCCGACGCGAAACTATTCCGGCCGCGTCACGTGCAGGCGCCGACGCTCCAGCCGCCGCGTCGCGAGCAGCCGCATCCGCACGCGCCACGCCTCCGCTTCCCATGCGAGTTCACGACCTGCGCCCGGCGCCAGCGGCGGGCCTTCGGCCAGCGCATCGGCGAGTCGTTTGAAACCGGCGCGCGCATTGGCGAGGTGCTCATCCGTCACGTCGTCATGCGAAACGATCGTGAGGCCTGTTTCGGAAAGCAGCGTCTGGATGTCGCCGCTCGCGCGCAGATGCGGTTCACTGAACGCTGTTGCGAATGCGGGCGACAGATCGCCGCCCGGCAGCGCCGCATAGGTTTCGATGATCGCAGACGCTTTCGGCTTCATCGCCTTGGCGATCTGCTGCGCGAGGCGCGCGCCGTTGTCGGCATAGGTGAAGTCGTCGAAGGAGATGAGCCCCTCGAAACTGCCGACCGGCGCGGCGAAAGTTTCGAGATCGATCGCTGAGACCGCCACCCGTTTGTCGAGGCCCGCTTTCGCGAGTCCGAACTTGAGATGCGCCTGCGTCTCCTCGCGCCATTCGGAGACCTTCAGCTCGCCAAGGTGCGTCTGCGCCAGCGCAGCGACCGGCGCGACCAGACCCGGACCGAAGACCGCAAGTTGCGCGGTGGTGGAAAGTTCGAGCTTTGTCGGGAACGTCGCCTCGACCGCCGCATCGCCCGGCAGGATGCGGCCTTCGCCCCAGATCCGTTGCAGCGCTTCGAGTCGCAGATCGACCGGCGGCGCTTCGAGCTTGAAGAGTTCGGCCTCGACGCCGGCGTCGTTGGCGGCGGCCGCGGCCTGCGCCTCAAATGCTGCTTCCGCCGCCGCGGGATCGAAGTCCGCACCGTCCCACCACGCCGCGAATCGCGCGCGTGCGATCGCGACGCCGCGTTTGTCGAGCTTCGGCAGGGGCAGCTTCAACGCCATGACGGCGGGAAGCTATCCGGGAATCCGTTAACGATTTGTCGGCAAGAGCGGCGGCGCGGCGGACGGGAACGGTGCGGCGGGATCGCGCAGGTAGGCGGCGATGTCGGCGAACACCACCTCCGCCTGACGGTCCCGCAGGAGCATGTGGTAGCCGTCGGTGTAGAGCGCGGTGCGCGCGGTCGGCGGCAGTTTGCGCGCCGCCTTCAGCGCCGAAGCCTTCGGGATGATCTGGTCCTTGGCGCCGTAGAGAAAGAGCGTCGGCGCCTTGAGGTCACCCGCGCCGTCCGACGCCCGCTCCATCAACCGCACGAGGCCGTACACCGCGTCGATCCGGGTGGTGAAGATCATGTTCCGGTCGCGGCCGAGCTTGCGCAGCATCTCGGTGTTGTCGGACGGCGTGATCCGCCGCTGCACGCCCTTCGGCGGCGTCACCGCGCGATAGGGAAAGGTGTGCGCGCCGACCCAGAGCGTCGCGGCATAGGTGCGCGGCATCGTCGACCAGCCCCACACCGCCGGCGCCACCAGCACCAGCCGATCCACGCCCGGTGCATCCTCTGCGGAGAACGCCGCAATCGCCGTCGCCGCACCCATGCTCTCGCCGACCACCGCGATCACCGCGCCCGGATGCGTTCGCCGCGCCAGCGCCACCGCCGTGCGCAGATCCTCCGTCATCAATCGCGTGCCGCCCCACACGCCGCGATCAGGCGAGCGCCCCTGTCCGCGCGCGTCGTAGGCGTAGGTCGCGATACCCTGCTGCGCCCACCACGGTCCCGCGAGGTAGAAGGTCTCGGCGTAGTCGTTCATGCCGTGCAGACCAATCACCACCGCCCAGGGTTCGCGGTCCACCGGCTGCCAAACCGTGAGCCCCAGCGGCGCGCCGTCGAACGAATAGAAGCGATGCCCCTCGGCGTCGAAACGCGCGCCCTGGAAGGCGGCGGGCGGCTTCAGCGCCTGCTGCACGGTCGGCGCGCAGGCAGTCAGGAGAAAACAAGCTGCGAGGAGACGGAGAAGACTTCCCATGACGCCGTTGATACGGCATCGGTCGGAAAAGTGCAGCGGCTGGACAGCCAGTATTGCAGGGGAAATGCGGATGGACCTGAAGGCGCAACTGCTGCGGGAGCGGCTTGAAAGCTACGCGGCGCTGAGCGGCGGCTATCCGGTGCCGCTGGCCGGCATGATATACTGGGCGGCGCTGTGCGTTTACGGCCACGTCGCCACGCTTCACAACTGGAGCGTCATCGCCTTCATCACCAGCGGGCTGATCTTCCCGCTCGCGGTGGTGCTGGCGAAAGTCCTGCGCAAGGACTTCATGAAAGCCAAGGGCCCGGTCAACAGCGTACTCGCGCCTGCGTTCATCGGCATGCTGCTGTTCTGGCCCGGTTGCATCGCGGCCTTCTACACCGCGCCGGACCTCGTGCCGCTCATTCTCGCCATCGGCATGGCGGCGCACTGGCCGGTGATCGGCTGGAGCTATGGCCGCATGGGCATCTATGTGGCGCACGCCGTGGTGCGCGCCCTCGCGGTGACGGCGCTCTGGTTCGCGTTCCCCGACTACCGGCTCATGTACATCCCCGGCGCGGTGGCGGTGGTCTACCTGCTGTCGGTCATCGCGCTGATCATCGATTCCGGTGCGGTGGCGCGAAAGCTGAGGGCATCCTAACCCAAGAGCGCGCCACGCACCCGCGCGCGCAGCGCGGGCAAAAGCTCCGCTTCGAACCAAGGTTCGCGTTTCAGCCACCCGGTGTTCCGCCACGACGGATGCGGCAGCGGGATCACGTCCTCCCCATAGTCACGCCATGCGCGGACGGTTTCGGTCAGCGTCGCTTTCGCCCGCTCACGCAGATGCCATTTCTGCGCATAGCCGCCGACGAGCAGCGTGAGGCGCACGCCTGTCAGCGACGGCAGCAGGCGATGACGCCACAGCGGCGCGCATTCCTTTCGCGGCGGCAGATCGGCGCCGTTCACCGTGCCCGGAAAACAGAAGCCCATCGCCGCGACGGAGACATTGCGTTCGTTGTAGAAGGCCTCGCGATCGAGCCCCATCCAGTCGCGCAGCCGATCGCCGGAGCGATCGTTCCAGGGCAGTCCCGTCTCGTGCACCAGCCGACCCGGCGCCTGACCCGCGATCAGGATGCGCGCATCCGTGCGCACGCGGACGACGGGACGTGGCTCGTGCGGCAGGTCGCAGACGCGGCACGCGCGGATTTCCGCAAGCAGCGCGTCGAGATTCTCAGCTGTCACTTTGCGGACTGGGGCCATCGACGATGCGCAGGCGGATCACACCTTTGAAGTTCTCTGGATCGACGGGCTTGCCCTTCCGCAGGATCACGATGCGGCCCTCTTTGGCGAGCCGCGCCGCTGCGCCCCGCACCTCGCCCATATGCGTGCGCCACTTCTCTGGATCAACCGCGCGCGCTGCGTCTTCCGGCGTGATGGAACTCGACGCGCCCTTTTCGGCGGCGAGCGTGAGGATGGCTTCGTCGACGGTCACGCGTCGTCTGCTTCGATGCCGAACTCAGCGAGCACGTCCGCCGTATCGGCGCCGAGTTGCGGGGGATCGCGGCGGATGGAGACGGGCGTCTTGGCAAAGCGCAGGCCCGGCTTCATCGCGCGATACGGGCCTTCGCCCGGCAGATCGCGCGTTTCGAACAGCGTCTGCTTGAGCTGCGGATCATCGACGATCTGGCTCACCTCGTTGGCTCGCATCGCGGGGATCGAGTTTTCCGCACAGATCAGCATCCACTCGTCGGTGGTGTGCGCGAGCGCCGCCTCATCCATCATCGCGTAGTAGGCGTCGACGCGCGATCCCTTCGGCGCGGAGAGAAAGCGTTCCGTCTCGTAGGCGTTCGGGATTCCGCCGAGTTCGAGAAACTTCAGCGACTGCGCCTGGCTCGCCGGCAACACCGAAAGCCAGCCATCCTTCGTCCTGTACGGCTTCCTGTGCGGCGTGATCGTCGTGACGTGGCCGTACTTGCCCGTCGGCGGGATGTAGGTCTGGTTGTAGAGATGCTCGGCCATCAGGAAGCCGGTGAACGTCTCCAGCATCGGCACGCAGACGAACTGCCCTTCACCCGTCTGCTCCTTGTGCCGTAGCGCCGCCATCGCCGCGATCACCGCAAAGAGTCCGCAGGTCTTGTCGGCGATCACCGTCGGCAACGGCTTCAGGGATGCGTCCTTGTCGGTCAGCGCGCCGAGACCGCACGCGCCGCTCGCGGACTGGATGAGATCGTCGAAGGCCTGGCGTCCCGCATACGGCCCCGCCGGATCGTAGCCGACCGCTTCCACATAGATGATGTCCGGCTTTGCCGCCGCGACCGCCTCGTACGAAAAGCCGAGCCGCGCGATCGCTTCGGGCCGCATGTTGTGGATGAAGATGTCGCCGTGGCGCACGAGCTTCTTCAGCGCGCGCTTGCCGGGCTCGGTCTTCAGATCGATCGTGACCGAGCGCTTGTTGCGGTTGAGCGCTACATAGACCGGGCCCATCGTCGGATTGACCGGCGGCTTGCCCTGATTGCGCTGACGATCCCCGCCCGGATCCTCGATCTTGATCACGTCGGCGCCGAGATCGCCCAGCGTCTGCGTCGCATAGGGGCCGAGCACGAACTGCGTGAGATCGATGACGCGCACGCCCCTGAGGGGACCATTGGGGGGACCGTTGGCCGTCATCTCAACCGCCCTTCATCATCTCGCGCGCGATGATGGTGCGCTGGATTTCGCTGGTGCCTTCGTAGATGCGGAAGATGCGCACGTCGCGGTAGAGCCGCTCGATGCCATAGTCCGCCACATAGCCAGCGCCGCCGAAGATCTGCACCGCGCGATCGGCGACACGCCCCACCATTTCCGACGCGAAGAGCTTCGCGCACGACGCCAGCATGGTGACGTTCTCGCCCGCATCGCGCCGGCGCGCCGCGTCGAGCACCATGCACTTGGCGGCGTAAGCTTCGGTCTTGCAGTCGGCGAGTTGCGCCTGGATCATCTGGAAGCTCGCCAGCGTCTGGCCGAACTGCTTGCGCTCGCCCGCATAGGCCACGCAGTCGGCGATCAGACGTTCCGCCACGCCCACGCACACCGACGAGATATGCAGCCGCCCGCGATCGAGCACCTGCATCGCGACCTTGAAGCCCTCGCCTTCCTTGCCGAGCAGCGCATCAGGCGGCACGCGGACATTGTCGAAGTTCACGTCGCAGATATGGGCGCCCTGCTGGCCCATCTTCTTTTCCGGTTTGCCGATGGAGATCCCGCGAGGTCGCGCGAAACAAGGAAGGCCGAGACGCCCGAGCCCCCCTTCTTCTCGGGATCGGTGCGCGCCATGACCGTGAAAAGCTGCGCCTTGTTGGCGTTGGTGATGTAGCGCTTGGAGCCCTTCATCACATAGGCCTGACCGTCCCAGATGGCGGTCGTGCGGACGGCGGCGGAGTCCGAGCCCGCTTCCGGTTCGGTGAGCGCGAAGCTCGTGACGATCTCGCCCGACGCGATGCCGGGGAGATATTTCTCTTTCTGCTCGGGCGTGCCGAACATCACGAGACCCTGGCTGCCGATACCGACATTGGTGCCGAACGCCGAACGAAACGCCGGCGAAACGCGCCCGAGTTCGAACCCGACGGACACCTCGTCTTCCATCGAGCACCCAAGGCCGCCGAACTCTTCCGGGATCGAGAGCCCGTAGAGGCCGAGCGCCTTCATGTCGGCGATGACGTCCTCAGGGACAGCGTCGTTCTCGGAAACCTGCGCCTCGATCGGGCGCAAGCGCTCCTCGGCGAAACGGCGGACCTGCGAAACGAATTCGGCGCGCGTGGCGGCGTCGAGCGACATGGGCGTCTCCTGATGGGCGGACGCGACCCTAGACGCGTGCGAGAAGCCGGTCCACGTCGGCCCTGTGCGGCAAGGACGGCTGGGCGCCCGGCGCCGTGGCGGCAAGCGCGCCTGCAGCGCAAGCGAAGCGCAGCGCGGCCTCGGGGCTCTGCTTTTCCATGAGCGCGACGACCAGCGCGCCGACGAAGGCGTCCCCTGCGCCGGTGGTGTCGACGGCGGTGACGGCAGGCGGCGGCGCGCGGGCGATCTCGGCGCCGTTGCGGAAGAGCGCTGCGCCCTTCGCGCCCTGTGTGATCGCGACAAGGCCCTTGGCCATGTTCAAACGCGCGCCCTGGAACGCCGCCTCGCCTTCGTTGACGACAATGAGATCGGCGCGCGCGAGGAGTTCATCCGGAACGACCGCCGCCGGTGCAAGATTGACGCAGAAAACTCCCGGCGCACGAGACGCGGCGAGCACTGTCTCCATCGGAATTTCGAGCTGGCAGATGATCGCGTCCGCCGCCGGCAGGACGAGACGATCCGGCGTCAGCGTCGCATTGGCGCCCGACGCGACGATGATCTGGTTTTCGCCGTCCGCCGACACCGCAATGAGCGCCACGCCTGTCGCCGCGCTCGCATCGACGCCGCACGCGGAAAGATCGACGCTGCCCGCGCGCAGCAGCGCCAGCGCCTCGTCCGCCATCGCGTCGGCGCCCACGCGCGCCGCGAGTGCAACCTCGGCGCCCAGCCGCCGCGCCGCGAGCGCCTGATTGGCGCCCTTGCCGCCGGGATGTCGTGCGAGCACGGCGCCGGTCACGGTTTCGCCGGGCGCAGGGAGTTTCGCAGCGGTCGCCACGAAATCGAGATTGACCGAGCCGACGACGAGAATGCGCGCCGGGCTCATCGTGACAGCCTGTCGATCAAGAGCGCGAACACGCCGTTGCCGTCGGCCTTCGTCGTCCAGCGTGTGCGCGCCTTCGCGGCGTCACGGAACTCCACCGCCGTATGGCCAAGCGCGACGCCTTCGTTCGTCTCGACACGCACCGCGCACGGCAGACAGTCGAACAAGTCCGGCGCGAGAAGGTAGGCGATCGTGCACGGATCATGCAGCGGCGCGCCGGTGATGCCGGGGATGTTGCGCTCCACGCTCGCGGAGAATTCCAGCAGGTCGGCGCTGGCCTTCGCCTGCGGCGTGCCGATGGCGCGGATCGCGTCGATGCGCGCGGGCGTGGAGCGCACCTGGTGCGTGGCGTCCAGACCGAACACGGTGATCGGCGCGCCGGACGCGAA
Organism: Alphaproteobacteria bacterium; assembly: GCA_034440275.1. Classification (GTDB taxonomy): domain Bacteria; phylum Pseudomonadota; class Alphaproteobacteria; order Caulobacterales; family Aquidulcibacteraceae; genus VFBF01. The sequence continues at coordinate 7,494 of JAWXBS010000095.1, read as the reverse complement.
CACGACCTGCGCGGCGTGCGGGTCCGCAAAGATGTTGTACTCCGCCGACGCCGTGATGTTGCCGCCTTCGGAACGCGCGCCGCCCATGACGACGATCTCGCGCACGCGGCCTGCAAGGCGTGTTTCCAGCACGAAGGCCATCGCCACATTCGTCATCGGTCCCGTGACCGCGAGCGTCACTTCCCCGGCCGGCGCCGCCATGAGCGCCTCGATGAGATAGGTCACCGCGTGCGTCGTCTCCGCTGGCGCCTTGGGCTCGAACACAGCCAGCGCGCCGAGGCCGCTTTCCCCGTGAAAGTGCCCCGCATCGACGGGCTTGCGCACCATCGGCCGGTCACAGCCTGCATACACCGGCACGTCCGTGCGTCCCGCGATCTCGCGGATCAGCCGCGCATTGCGCGCCGTCAGCGCGCCGCCGACATTGCCCGCCACCGTGGTGATCGCGCGCACGTCGAGCGCATCGGGGCACGCGAACGCGAGGAACAGCGCGATGGCGTCGTCGACGCCGGGATCGCAATCGATGATGATCGGCCTGGGCGCCATGCGTGTTCTCAGGGTTGAATGATTAGGCCCGCGAGTGCGGCGCTCATGAGATTGGACAGCGATCCCGCCAGCACGACGTGGAAGCCGTATTTCGCGATCTGCGGCATGCGTTCGGGCGCGAGTGTGCCGAGCGCGCCGAGCTGGATCGCGATCGAGCTGATATTGGCGAAGCCGCATAATGCAAAGGTAAGGATCGCCACCGTGCGCGGACTCAACGCCTCCTGCGCCTGCCCGAGACTCGCAAAGGCGACGAACTCGTTCAGCACCAGCTTCTCGCCGAAAATACCGCCCGCCGCCTGCGCTTCGGCCCACGGGATGTTCAGCAGGAACATCACCGGCGCAAACAGGAAGCCGAGGATGCGCTGCATCGTCAGCCCTTCCACGCCCGCCGCCCCGCCGACCGCGCCCAGAATGCCGTTCACCAGCGCAATCAGCGACACGAACGCAATCAGCATCGCCGCAATCGACACCGCGAGCTTCAGCCCGTCCTGCGCGCCGACGGCGGCGGCCATGATGACATTGGAATGCGGCTCTTCGGTTTCGTCGACGACCACCACGTCCTGCGGCGCGCCGGGCTCGACCTTGTCGTCCGGCATGATGAGCTTGGCCATCAGCAGCCCGCCCGGCGCCGACATGAAACACGCCGCGAGCAGATATTCGATGCTGATGCCCATCTGCGCGTATGCGGCCAGCACGCTGCCCGACACCGACGCCATGCCCGTCGTCATCACCGTGAACAGCTGCGGCATGGTGAGGCCGCGGATATAGGGCTTCACGACAAGCGGCGCCTCGGTCTGTCCGAGAAACACGTTCGCCGCCGCAACGAGCGATTCCACCTTCCCCGTGCCGATCACGAAGCGCAGCGCGCCGCCCGCCCACGCCACGATCTTCTGCATCACGCCGACATGGTAAAGCACCGACATCAGCGCCGAGAAGAAGATGATGATCGGCAACACGTTGATCGCGAAGCTGAAGCCGATCTTGTCGACATCCGCGAGCGGTCCGAACACCATCGCGATACCGGCGGCGGAATAATTGATCACCGCCTGCACGCCGCCCGACATCGCCGACAGCACCGCGCGCCCCGCCGGCAGCGACAGCACGATCACCGCCATCACCGCTTGCAGCGCGAACGCCGCCGCAACGACGCGCAGGCGAATGGCTTTCCTGTTCGTGGAAAACACGACCGCGATGAGCAGGATCGCGACTATCCCGGCGACACCCATGTACTGAACCGGCATGCGATCCCCGATGGCCGCGTTGGCCGGCTCCCGACGCAACGTGGCTTTCCTTCGGCGGCCTTAGCAGCCGGTCCGGTAGGGGTCCATTGACGCGCTCTTTTCATGCGCACCGCAATGCGATGTCACTCAACTTCCGAAGGACTGCCGATGCCGCGCCTGCCCATCTTGTCCAGCCTGCCGCACGCGCGCCTCTGCGGGCGGGCACCTCCGTGACTCTTTACTGGGCGGCGGGTCCGAGCGAGGCGAGGCCGGCTTCGGCCCCGGCGGGGTGCTGAAGCCCGTATCGACATGACAATTGCATTTGTTCTAGTTTTGTTCTATTTCGTTCCGATGCCGATACTGTCCTCCGTCCCGTTCCAGCCGATGGGCTCGATCGACACGTTCCAGATCGCGTTTCAGGACGCCGTTTCGCGGCCTGTGACCGAGATCGTCCCCGCCTCGACGGGCGACGGCGCCGCCGCGTTCGGGTTCGCGCTGGGGTGGTTGGCGGTCGGAGCGTCAGAGGGGCTGACGCTGATCGCGACGCCTGAGGTCGTTAACGGCGAAAACGGGGGCGCCTATCCGCCCGGCGTAGCCCAGTTCGGGCTCGATCCCACCCGCCTGCTGCATGCCCGCACGCGCACTATGAAAGAGGCGCTGTGGGCGAGCGAACAAGCGCTCGGGCTTTCCCTGGCGCGCGTGCTTTGTCTTGTGTCCCACGACGCGCGTCTCACGCTCACGGCGACGCGCCGCCTGCATCTCGCCGCGGAAAAGAGCGGCGCGCGCTGCGTGCTCCTACGGTTCGATCCGCTTTCGCCGAGCGCCGCATGGACGCGCTGGCGCGTGGCCGCCGCACCAAGCGGTGGCGAAAATCGTGAGGTTGGACGGCCCTGCTTTTCGGTTTCTCTCACACGACGACGCAGCGGACAGACCGGCCAGCGCTGGCTTCTGGAATGGAACGGCCATGACCACGCCTTCACCGATACACACCGAAACGGCGGAAACGCGCTGGCTGGCCCTGTGGCTGCCCCGTCTCTCCACCGACCGGCTGAAGCGTATCGGCTCGGCGCCGGCTGATCGCCCGCTCGCCGTTTACGCCAAGACCGGCAATGCGTTCGCGCTCACCGCCGTCGATGCGCGCGCGACCGCATTCGCCCTCGCCGTCGGCATGCCGCTCTCCGATGCACGCGCGCTTTGCCCTGCGCTCTACGCGGTGGAAGCAGAACCCGACGCAGACGCACAATTCCTCGATGGCGTCGCCGCCTGGTGCGAGCGCTACACGCCTGTGGTCGTCCTTGATCCGCCCGATGGCGTGTTCCTCGACATCACCGGATGCGCTCATTTGTTCGGCGGCGAACTGGCGTTGCGCGCCGTGCTGCTGAACAGTCTTGTGCAACAGAGCCTGAACGCACGCACCGCTATCGCGCCGACGCCCGCCGCGGCCTGGGCGTTTGCGCGCTTCGGGAAACAACGCGTCGTCGATAGCGCCGGCCTGAATGCAGCGCTCGCATCTCTGCCGATCGCCGCCTTGCGTGTATCGCCGGAAGCGCAAGCCTTGCTGAGGCGCTTCGGTCTCAAACAGATCGGCCAGATCGCGGATGCGCCGCGTGGGCCTTTCGCCGCGCGTGCAGGACAGCATGTCCTGTTGCGGCTGGATCAGGCTTGCGCTCGCGCGCGTCAAGCCTTGACGCCGCGACGCCCGACACCACCCTTGCTGGCGTTCCGGCGTCTCGTCGAACCCATCATCACCCTCGACGCCATCCTCGTCGTCGCCGAAGCGCTTTGCGCCGACATCGTCGCCCAGTGCGATCGCAACGGTGTGGGCGTGCGCAGACTGCGACTCTCGCTGTTCGGCGTCGATGCAAAGACCCGCCGCGTCTCCCTGGGACTGAGCCGACCGGAACGCGACGCCCGCGCCATCATGAGTCTCCTGAGCGATCGCGTCACACGAAACGCCGAGACCTTCGACGCCGCGTTTGGTTTCGAGGCGATGCGTCTGGATGCTGTGGAGATCGCGCCGATTGTTTCCGTCGCGGGCGATCTCGATGATGACAGACGCCACGATTCACAGGCCGAAGCGCGCCTGGTTGACGCACTGACCGTTCGCCTCGGCGCCGATCGCGTGTGCCGCCCGCATTTCGGCGATACGCACGCGCCTGAACGCGCCGGGGCCTGGCGTCCCGTCGAATACCCGACGGACTCTGCGTCGTCCTCTCCGGCGGACGGCGTGATGCGTCGCCCGCTCAGCCTCCTCGCACACGCGCAGCCCATCGATGCGCTGGCGGAAGTGCCCGATGGCCCGCCCATGCGCTTCCGTTGGCGGCGTGTCGTGCGCGAAGTCGCGCGCGCCGAAGGGCCGGAGCGCATCACCCCGCACTGGCTGCGCGCCTCGGACGCGCGCACGCGGGACTACTACCGCGTGGAAGATACCGAAGGCCGGCGCTACTGGCTCTACCGCGACGGCCTATATGGCGGCGAGACCGCACCGCGCTGGTTCCTGCACGGTCTCTTCGCATGAGCGACTTTGCAGAACTCGCCGTCACGACCAACTTCTCCTTTTTGCGCGGCGCATCGCATCCGGAAGAACTTGTCCTGCAGGCCAAGGCGCTCGGCCTTGCCGGCATCGGCGTCGCCGACCGCAACACACTGGCCGGAGTGGTGCGCGCGCATGCCGCTGCAAAGGAGCATGGCGTGCGTCTCGCCGTCGGCGCCCGGCTGGTTTTTCGCGACGGTACGCCCGACATACTCGTCTATCCGAAGGATCGCGCAGCTTATGGACGGCTCACGCGGCTTCTCACCATCGGCAATCGACGCGCGCCGAAGGGCGAATGCTGGCTCGGCTTCACCGACTTCCTCGCCCACGCCGAAGGGCAGCAGGCAATCGTGGCGCCGGTCATCGCTGCAGGACAAGAACCGGACGCTGTCTTGCGCGCGTACCTCTCCGCCGTCCGCGATCACGCCGGCGCCGTCTGGCTTGCGGCGCGTTTTGTCTTCGATGGCGAAGACCGCAGACGCTTGCGCCTGCTCGAAGCCTTGACGTCGCAAACCGGCGCACGCCTGCTGGCGACGACGGAGCCGCTGCATCATGTCGCTGAACGCCGCCCCCTGTTGGACGTGCTGACCTGCGTGCGGGAGAAGACGACTCTCGATGCTGCGGGCCGACGCCTCGCCGCAAATGCCGAACGTCATCTCAAGCTTGCCTCCGAAATGCAGCGGCTTTATCGAGAGGCTCCGAAGGCGGTCGGAGAAACATTACGGTTTATGGACAGCGTCGGCTTCTCGCTCGACGAACTGAGCTACCAGTATCCCGACGAGACCGTGAAAGGCTACGCAAACGCCCAGGAGGCGCTGGAGGCGCTGACATGGAAAGGCGCCACGAAACGGTATCCAAACGGCGTGCCTGAAGGCGTGCACAAGGCGCTCAAGCGCGAACTCGGCATCGTCGCCCAGCTGAACTACGCTTCCTACTTTCTCACCGTCGCCGATATCGTACGGTATGCGCGCGAAGAACGCGGCATCCTCTGCCAGGGGCGCGGCTCCGCTGCAAATTCCGTCATCTGCTACTGCCTCGGCGTCACCTCCGTCGATCCGGCGCGCTTCAAGCTGCTGTTCGACCGCTTCCTCTCCGCCGAACGAAACGAACCGCCGGACATTGACGTCGACTTCGAGCACGAGCGTCGAGAGGAAGCGATCCAGTATGTCTATGAAAAGTACGGTCGTGAACGCGCCGCGCTTGCAGCGACCTTGATCTGTTACCGCAGCCGCAGCGCGATCCGTGATGTCTGCAAGGCTTTCGGCTATTCTGAGGACACGATTTCGGCGCTCTCGAAGACCCAGCAATGGTGGTCCAAGGGCGTAGACCAGGAGGACCTCGGCGCTCTCGGACTCGATCCTGAGGATCGGCGCCTGATCACGTGCCTGGGGATCGCGAAGGAACTGCGCGGCTTTCCCCGGCACCTCTCTCAGCACGTGGGCGGCTTCGTCATCACCCGCGAGCGGCTCGACGACATCGTGCCCATCCAGAACGCCGCCATGGAAGATCGCACCGTCGTAGAATGGAGCAAGGACGATCTGGAAGAACTGAAAATCCTCAAGGTGGATCTCCTCGGGCTCGGCATGCTGACCTGCCTGCGCAAAGCCTTCACCATGATTGAAAACGCTTACCCCGAATGGAGCGACCAACCGAAGCTCACGCTCGATACGCTGCCGAAGGAAGATGAGGCCGTGTACCGCATGTTGAAGCGCGCAGACTCCGTCGGCGTGTTTCAGGTGGAAAGCCGTGCGCAGATGTCGATGCTTCCGCGTCTGCGCCCCGAAGAATTCTATGACCTTGCGATCGAGGTGGCGATCGTGCGTCCGGGGCCGATCCAGGGTGGCATGGTGCACCCCTACCTGAAGCGCAAGCAAGGCCGCGAACCCGTCGTCTATCCCTCGCCGGAACTGGAGGAAGTGCTCAAACGCACGCTCGGAGTCCCGCTCTTCCAGGAACAGGCGATGGAGATCGCCATTGTCGGCGCAGGATTCACCCCGCCCGAAGCCGACAAGCTGCGGCGCGCCATGGCCACCTTCCGTCGTGTCGGCACGATCGGCGCGCTGCGCGAAAAGTTCATCACCGGCATGCGCGACAAAGGCTACACGCAGGATTTTTCGGAAGCGAGTTTCAAGCAGATCGAGGGCTTCGGCGAATACGGCTTTCCCGAAAGCCATGCGCAGAGTTTTGCGCTGCTGGTCTACGCCTCGTCCTGGATCAAATGCCACTATCCGGACGTGTTTGCAGCAGCCCTGCTCAACGCCCAGCCCATGGGCTTTTACGCACCGGCGCAACTCGTTCGCGACGCCGAGGAACACGGCGTCGAAATCCGCGCGCCCGACATCAATCACGCGCACTGGGACAACACGCTTGAACCCGGCCCCGTCGCGAAAGAGAAACTGAATTCCCGACATACTGACATGATCGATGACGTGCTGAGCGCAAACGCCTTGCGTCTCGGTTTCCGTCAGATCGGGGGATTACGGGAAGATGAGATGAATGACTTCGTCGCACGGCGCTCCTCGGGATACGATTCCGTCCGCGATGTCTGGCTGCGGGGCGGACTGTCTCCTGCCGTGATCGAACGTCTTGCGGACGCCGACGCCTTCCGATCCCTCGGCCTCGACCGTCGCGACGCGCTCTGGGCCGCGCGCGGCCTCAACCGCGTGGGCGGACAGGAAGACGCGCCGCTCTTTGCTCATGCGTCCGGGCCATCGCACGAACCCGACGTTCACCTGCCGCCACTTTGCCTCGGCGAGCAGGTGGTGGAGGATTACCGCACGCTCGGTCTTTCGCTGAAGGCCCATCCTGCAGGACTGCTAAGAGAAAACCTCGCGGCGCGGCGCGCCATCACCGCCTCTTCGCTAGCCGACACGCGCAATGGCGCCCGCGTGCGGGTCGCTGGCCTCGTCCTTGTCCGTCAGCGTCCCGGCACCGCCTCCGGCGTCATCTTCATGACCCTGGAAGACGAAACCCACATCGCCAACATCATCGTCTGGCCCCGCGTGTTCGAACAATTTCGCCAGGAAGTTCTCGGCGCGCGCCTCTGCGCCGTCGATGGCGTCGTGCAGAACGAGAGCGGTGTGGTGCATATCGTGGCTGAGCGCCTGCACGACTTCAGCCCGCTGCTCGCCCGGCTTTCATCGCAAGACATGCCGGTCGCCACCGCCCGCGCCGACGAAATCAAACGCCCCACGCCGG
>JAWXBS010000094.1:0-5112 GCA_034440275.1 Alphaproteobacteria bacterium | reverse complement strand
GCGCGCGGCGTCGGCGGCGCTGCCAAACGGACAAGCGCCCCCGCTGCTGGTCATCGGATACCGCGAGCCCAGCATCGTTTTCACGGAAGGCACAGTAACCTTGCTCCGTCAGGGCGTCGAAGGCGGCGCGGCGGCTGTGACGGGGCAGAGAGCGCTCGTGGAGGTACGACAACGCGCGGCGTTCGAGGACTCGCTGTCAGCGCGCGGATTGGAGTTTCAACCTGAAGGAGCGCCCGTCGCGGGTCGCAACTATTCCAACGGCGACGACGTCAGCCTGCAGCCGGGACGCGTCACCGCCGCCCGAAACTGAGCAGCGATTTCAGCACGCCGCGCGCCACGAGCATCATGCCGATGAACGGCGACAGCAGCGCGACCGTCACTTTCTCGCCCGGCGTGCGCGCGAACTTGGCAAAGTAGCGCGCAAGCCCACGCGCCTTGTGGCTCTCGACCTTGATCCAGCTCGCCTTGCTGGTGGCGCCGAAGTGGAGCGCTTCCGCCGTCGGCTCGAAGAGCACCGCGCCGCCCGCTTCGCCGACGCGGCGGCAGATATCGATGTCCTCGACGTGCAGGAAATAGCCTTCGTCGAAACCACCGATGGACTGGAAATCCGCCCGCGGCGTCAGCATCATCGCGCCGGACACCACCGGCATCGGCACGACGGCGTCGGGTTTCGGATCACGTTCGCGATGGACGTCCCGGAAAACCGGAGAGAGTTTCTCGAGCCCGCCCAGCCCCAGCACGCCGACAATCGCCGTCCACGGCGTCAGCAGCTCGCGCCGCGCGCCGCGCTGCTCGCGCCCGCGCTTGTCCACCAGACGCCCGCCGACGATCCACGGACTACGCGCCTTGCGACCGGCGGTGACGAGACGTTCCGCAGCGCCGCGCTGCAGCACGGCGTCCGGGTTCACGAAGAGGAGGTACCGCCCGCTCGCGACTTCCGCGCCGAGATTGCACGCGCGCGCAAAGCCGACATTGCCCTGGCCCTGGATCAGCGTGACGTCGCGGCGGTCCGCCTGCAGCGCGCGCAGCGAGGAGGCGATCTCCGGCGGGTTGCCGTTGTCGATAAGGATGACCTCGTCGATCCACGGTTCCGCAAACAGGCTGCGCAGGCACAATTCCAGCGACTCGCCGGTGTGGAACGTGACCACGATCGCGCTGACGCGCGCGCCCACGTCCGCAGCGGGCGACTTGGATCGCTGAGCCTTAGGTTCCATCAGAGGACGTTAAGCGCAGGCGCGCGTGCGTAACAAGTCACCATTGGCGCCCTCACCGCTGATCCGGCGCGAGCGCCTCGTCCGCCAGCATGCGTTTGGCCTCCTCCAGGGTCACCACCTGCTGCGCATCGCCGCCGAGACGGCGCAGCGCGAGCTTCCGTTCCTCGGCCTCCTTGCGGCCGACGACGGCGATGACCGGGATCTTGGCGAGCGAGTGCTCGCGCACCTTGTAGTTGATCTTCTCGTTGGCGACGTCGACCGCCACGCGCAGGCCCGCCTTGCGCAGTTCGGCGGCGGCCTCGTGCGCGTAGGCTTCCGCGTCCGACGTGATCGTCGCCACCACCACCTGCACCGGCGCGAGCCACATGGGGAAAGCCCCCGCGCAGTTCTCGATCAGGATGCCGATGAAGCGTTCAAGCGAGCCGCAGATCGCACGATGCAACATCACGGGGCGGTGCTTCTGCCCGTCCTCGCCGACATACTCCGCGCCGAGACGATCCGGCAGAACGAAGTCGTTCTGGATCGTGCCGCACGTCCACGTCCGCCCGATGGCGTCTTTCAGCACGAAGTCGAGCTTCGGCGCATAGAAGGCGCCGTCGCCCGGCGCGACGATGGGTTCGACCCCCGCCTTGCGCGCCGCATCGAGAAGCTGGCCCTCGGCCATGTCCCAGAAATTATCGGAGCCCGCCCGCAACTCCGGGCGCGTGCCGAGCGCGATATGGTCGCGTGTGAGGCCGAAATCGGCGTGGATCGACGTGGCGAGCTCGATGAAGGCGGTCACTTCCGAAACGATCTGGTCCTCGCGGCAGAAGATGTGCGCATCGTCCTGCGTGAATGCGCGCACGCGCATAAGGCCGTGCAGAGAGCCCGAGGGCTCGTAGCGGTGACACGCGCCGAACTCCGCCATGCGCAGCGGCAGATCGCGATAGCTCTTCTGACCGAACTTGAAGATCTGCACGTGGCCGGGGCAGTTCATCGGTTTCAGCGAAAGCTCCTCGCCCTCCACAGTCTCGCAGACAAACATGTGCTCGTGGTAGTTCTGCCAGTGCCCTGACTTTTCCCAGAACACGCGGTCCAGCACCTGCGGCGTGCGCACTTCCAGGTAGCCCGCCTTGTCGAGACGACGGCGCATGTAGGCCTCGATCGTGCGCCACAGCGTCAGGCCCTTCTCGTGCCAGAACACCATGCCACGTCCCTCTTCCTGCATGTGGAAGAGATCCATCGACCGGCCGAGCTTGCGGTGATCGCGCTTCTCGGCCTCTTCGAGGCGCTGGAGATGTTCGGCGAGCTGCTTCTCATCAGCCCAGGCCGTGCCGTAGATGCGCTGGAGCTGGGCGTTGTTCTGATCGCCGCGCCAGTAGGCGCCGGCGAGCTTCATCAGCTTGAACGCCTTGCCGAGACGGCCCGTCGACGGCAGGTGCGGCCCGCGGCAGAGATCGCCCCATTTATCGCCGTGCGAATAGAGCGTGATCGGCTCGCCGGGCTTGATGACCTCGTCGATCGTCTCGGCCTTGTAGATCTCGCCGATGGACCGGAAATGCGCGATGGCCTTGTCCTTCTCCCAGACACTGCGGATGATCGGCAGGTCGGCATCGACGATTTCCGCCATGCGCTTTTCGATCTTGGCGAAGTCGTCCGTGGAGAACGGCTCGTCGCGTGCGAAGTCGTAATGGAAGCCGTCTTCCGTCACCGGACCGAACGTCACCTGCGTGCCGGGGAAGAGCTCCTGCACCGCCTGCGCAAGCACGTGGGCTGCGTCGTGGCGCAGGATGTCCAGACCGGCAGGCGTGTCGCGCGTGATGATCTCGAATGCGGCGTCTTCCTCGATGGGACGCGTGAGGTCCCATTCGACGCCGTTGACCTTCACGGCCACGGCTTTCTTGGCGAGGCCCTTGGATATGCCCTCGGCGATCGCGAGGCCCGTCACGCCCTTGTCGAACTGGCGGACGGCGCCGTCGGGAAATTTGATGTCGATGCTCATCGGCTACTGGCCCTGATCTGCAGCATTGGAAGAAAGCGATGAAACGGTCGGCGCGCGCACTTTGGCGACGAAGGCGGTGATGGCCGCTTCAAAGCCCTGTGCGAGCGGAATATCGGTGTGGCCAGCGTCGGAAAATTCCACATAGTCGACGCCCGGCCGTGAGTCGCGCGCCGCCGCGGCGAATGCACGATTGAGTCGCACCGGCAGCGTCCGGTCGCGGGCGCCGGCGAGAATGAGGACAGGCCCCTGCATCGGCCGAAGCGCCTCGATACTATCGAAGCGCGCGAGGCGATCGTCCACCCTGGCTCCGGCGGCGTTGCGCGCACTCGCCTCGAAGATCATGGCGCCGGCTGCGGGCGTGCGCCCGGCGATCCCCGCGCACACCATGCCGCCGAGCGAATGACCCCAGAAAATGAGCGGACGGCCGTTGGCCTGCGCCGACGCGAGCGCGCCGACGCGATCCAGCATGGCCGTGAAACTCGCCAGGTTCGCGACACCTGCGCTGTCGCCATAGCCCGGATAGTCGAACAGCAGCACATCGCCCCAATGCAGCACTTTGCTCGCATAGATGACGCCGGCGCGGTAGCGGTCCGAAGCATTGCCGCCGCAATGGACGAACAGCGGCCGGTCGCGCGGGCCCGCTTCGGCGAGCGTGTATGCGATGCGCGCCGCGCCGTCACCGATGAAGCCGTGACGGACGCGCACGCCGACGAGCGTCTGCTGATTTTTCAGATCAAGTGGGCCCTCGCCCGCCGCACGCTGCGGCGGCGCCGGCGGCTGGAAGACGCTTTCCTCGTTGATCTCGACCGTGACGCACGCGGCGAGAGCGAGGCTCGCAAGCGCCAGAACAATCCTGTTCACCGTGAGGTCCTCTCAAGTGGTGTTTTTGGCCCCCTCCAGTCGCCGTAGCGCCATGGCGCCCACCACGGCGCGCGTGGGGCCAGCACCGGCGCAGGGTCATAGCCTGATCCGCCCCACGGATGGCAACGGCACACGCGCGCGCCCGCCATCCAGCTCCCTTTCCATGCGCCATGCGCGCGCACGGCGTCGGCCGCGTAGGCCGAGCACGTGGGCAGGTAGCGGCAATCGCGCCCGACGAAGGGCGAGAGCGTGAGCTTGTAGAGCCGGATCAGGCCGAGAACGGCCAGAGCCGGCAGACTCGGGGCGGGAATGCTGGGGGGCATGACGCAGGGCGGCTTTTCAGGTTCGAGGACCGGGTCCACATGGGCGCCGCTGCGGCGCGCCCGGTCAGGCGCCGCCGGCTCTAGCCAGTGGTCGTAGTGGTCGCGAACGTGGAGGCGGCGGGTCGCTGCATGACCGCCTCATACCTGAAACGCCGTGAAAACGGAAGCGCGCGCGCTATTCCGGGCTGCCGACCTTGGAGCAACTCGTCACCGTGAACGCCCCCCAGCATTCCACCAGCGGGTTTTCGCCGGCGGGTTTGGCGTAGTGGGAGGCGACGAAATAGTTGTCGTAGGCGCCGTCCGCGCCACGCGCGACGAGTCCGCCGATGGTGCCGCCGATATCGACGTTTTCCGCCGCCGCTTCGGTGACGCCTTCGAGCTTGGCGTCGGCGGCGGCGCTCATCTTGGCGGCGGTCGGGTTGGTGAAAAACGCCGCGAGCGCGACGATGACGAGCAGTCCGAGCAGTCTCAGCATGACAGTTCCTCCTGCATCAGAGCGAACGACGCCCGCGCCGGTTTCGCAAGTGTTATCCGTTCGGGGACGCGCCGTTCGTGCAGAATCGCTCGAAGCGCCCTTCCGGCGTCACGCGCGCGAAATCGAGCGCGCGGGTGAGGCGCTTCAGGCGCAAGTCCACCACCCACTTGTCGGAGCAGAGCCCGTGCGGTTTGGGCTGCGTGCACGACGCATAGACCTCGCCGAGCCCGACGTCCGGGTTGGCGCCGACGTCGGCGC
>JAWXBS010000093.1:0-4931 GCA_034440275.1 Alphaproteobacteria bacterium | reverse complement strand
CGCGCGCCGGGATCATGGCCGCCATGGCCTGCATCGATGACGATGACGCGCTGGCCGGGGCGTTCCGCCGTCACTGCAAGCTGGGTCGGAGCCGCGGGGACGGGCGTCGCAGGACGGGTGAACACCACCGGGGCCGCCATGCGGGCGGCAGGCTGCCGGGCGGCGGCGGTCTGGGTTAGCGCCGGCGGCGACGGAGCCGTCACGGGCGCGGCAATCGCGCCGACGAGTTCATAGACCAGGCGGCTGGTCTGGGCGTCCGGGCCTTCCACGCGGCGCGCGCCGACGCGGGCGGCGGCGGACAGGTCGAACACAACCCGCATGGAGCCGTCCGGCTGGCGGGCGTGGCGCACGGCGCGCACCACCCCGGCGGGGCGGGCGTCCAGGGAGCCTGCGGCCCGCGAGGCCGGCACATCGACCACGAAACGATCCGGGCCGGAGAGCAGGAAGGAGCGCGCTTCGACAGCGCGATCGACGGTAATCGACACCTGCGTGCGCCCGCGCACCACCGCCACGTCCGCGCCGAGCAGCCGCACCGGCGCCACGGCGGTCGCCGGGACGCTCATGGCCGCCGCGAGGCAGAGGCCGGCGGCGAGGGCACGGTTAAAAAAGTTCATGATTTCTGCACTCTGTGGAGCGCACCATACGCCAGTCAGCCTTGCGGAAGTCTTGACCGACTGCGACTTTTCAACGTCGCCGAAATCAGGCAAGGATGGCGGGCGGCCTTCTCGCCGTATGAGTCAGGCCCGCCGCCACGTCCCACGAGACGGCCGGGCCCGCCTCCCCCTGCTTTACCCTGCCGGCCCGGCGCACCCTTTCGCGCGCCCCGCCAGGAGTAGCGTGTCGCCGGTCGCCTTAACGCGGCCAGAACTGGAGTAACGCGGTGCCCACCCCCGACTGGCCCGACCGTATCGAGACCGCCCTTGCGGCGTCGATCGGCCGTGCGGACAGACCGGCGCCGCGCTCCCCCTCACATTTGCGGCGCCTCGGGCCTCAGCGCGATCTTCGCGCGCCCGCTCGCACGGCCGCCGCTGACGGAGCTTCGACCCATGGTCAAGAAAATGCTCATCGACGCCGCCCACCCCGAGGAGACCCGGGTCGTGGTGCTGGACGGACATCACGTTGACGACTTCGATTTCGAAACACAGAACAAGAGACAGCTTCGCGGAAACATCTACCTCGCCAAGGTGACGCGCGTTGAGCCGTCGCTGCAGGCGGCGTTCGTGGAATACGGCGGCAACCGCCACGGCTTCCTCGCGTTCGGCGAAATCCACCCCGACTATTATTCGATCCCGGTCGCCGACCGCGAAGCGCTGAAGGCCGAGTTCGACGCGGTCGCCAGCGACGATGGCGACGGCGAAGGCGGCGGCGAAGAGGACGATGACGCGGTCGAGGAAAAGCGCCGCCGCATCCTGACGCGTCGCTACAAGATTCAAGAAGTGATCAAGCGCCGGCAGATCATGCTGGTGCAGGTCGTCAAGGAAGAGCGCGGCAACAAGGGCGCCGCCCTCACCACCTATCTCTCGCTCGCGGGCCGCTACTGCGTGCTGATGCCGAACACGGGTCGCGGCGGCGGCATTTCCCGCAAGATCACCCAGAGCGCCGACCGCAAACGCCTGAAGAAGATCGCCGTCGATCTGGAAGTGCCGCAGGGCATGGGCCTGATCGTGCGTACGGCGGGCGCCAAGCGCACCAAGACCGAGATCAAACGCGATTACGAATATCTCACGCGCGCGTGGGAAACGATCCGCGACACCACCATGCGCTCGGTGTCGCCGGCGCTGATCTACGAGGAATCGAGCCTCGTGAAGCGCGCGATCCGCGATCTCTACGACAAGGACGTCGAGGACATCCACGTCGAGGGCGAAGGCGCTTATAAAGAAGCCAAGGACTTCACCCGCATGCTCATGCCGAGCCATGCCAAGAAGGTCCATCTCTACCGTGATCCCACGCCCATCTTCACGCGTCATGGCGTGGAGCGGCAGCTGGAGTCGATCTACAGCCCGGCGGTGACGCTGAAGTCCGGCGGCTACATCGTCATCAACCAGACCGAAGCGCTCGTCGCCATCGACGTGAACTCCGGCCGCGCCACGCGCGAACGCAATATCGAACAGACGGCGTTCAAGACGAACCTCGAAGCGGCGGAAGAAGCCGCGCGCCAGATGCGCCTGCGCGATCTCGCGGGTCTCATCGTGATCGACTTCATCGACATGGAGGAGTCGAAGAACGACCGCATCGTCGAGAAGAAGATGAAGGATGCGCTGCGCTTCGACCGCGCGCGCGTCCAGATGGGCAAGATCTCCGGCTTCGGCCTGCTCGAACTTTCGCGCCAGCGCAGGCGGACGGGCATCCTCGAAGGCTCATCGCACATCTGCCCGGTGTGCAGCGGTCTCGGCCGCGTGCGCTCGATTGAATCGAGTGCGCTGCAGCTGCTGCGCGCGCTGGACGAAGAGTGCCTGAAGCGCGGCGCGGCGGAAATCATCGCGCGCGCGCCGGTGGACGTGGCGATCTATCTGCTCAACGAAAAGCGCACGACTCTCTCGGCCATTGAGGACGCGCGTGGCGTGACCATACGCGTCCTGGGCTCGTCGTCGCTGATGGCGCCTGACTTCGAGATCAGCTCCTCCGGGCAGCGCGATCTCGACTTCGAGGCCGAAGCCGAAGCGGTGGAGGCCCGCGAGGGCCGTCGCGGTCGCAGCATGGCGCGCTCGGCGCCTTCCCCTGATCTCGTCGATCCCGATGATCTCATCGAGGACGAAGTCGACGTCGATGTCGAAGAGGACGAAGACGCAGAAGAAGTATCGGCGAAACCAGCGGAGCCTCGCGAGGAGTCCGGCGCCGACAGCGAAGGCCGCTCGTCGCGTCGCCGACGCGGCCGACGGGGCGGCAAGCGCCGGCGTGACGAAGAACTGCCGAGCGCTGCAACGGCCGTCGCCAACGACGACGAGCCCGCCGAGGCCGGAGAAGACGATGGCGAAGAAGCTGCGCCCACCTCCGCGCGAGACGGCGGCGAGCGCGGCGGGCGGCGTCGCCGGCGTCGGCGCGGTCGCGGCCGTCGTCCGTTCGAGACCGACGGCGGCGAACACCTCGATCTCATCGCCACCGATCCGAGCGTCCTGAATCCGGACTCCGAGATCGCCGAGCCGGCCAACGACGACTTCGTCGATCGCGAGGATGACGTGGTTCCCGCCACCTTCGGCGGCGCGCCCGATCCGAAGGGTGAGACTTTCGCGCCCCCGCCGATGATGGAGGCGCCCGAGATGGAAGCGCCCGTCGCGTACGCTCCCCCGGAGCCCGTCGCTGCAGCTGCTGACTTCAGCGAGGCTGAAGTCTCGGAGCCTGCGATTCCGGACGAACCCTACGAGCCCGATCTTGAGCGGCGCGAGAAGTTCTTCGCGCGTCTCAACAAGTGGGGAAAGAAGACCTGACGTCCGCTCACAGCACACCCTCGCGATGCAAGGCCATGATTGGGCCGCATTGCGAGGGGAAGCGGGGCGTCACCTTTAAGAGCAGCCGGGTCCAAGGAGGCTTCATGTCCAACGCGTTCATGCGCATGGCGCGCAGCGCGCTCGTCGGGCTCACGCTCGCAGCGGCCTTCTTCGCAAGCCCCGCCGCGCGTGCGCAGGGTTCAATCCGCGACGCCGAGATCGAGACCGTCATTCGCGGTTACTGGGACCCCATCCTGCGGGCCGCCAACATCGATCCCGCCGAAACCGAACTCGTGATCATCAACGACAACTCGATCAACGCGTTCGTCACCAACTCGCGCTCGATGTTCATCCACACCGGCCTCATCATGGCCGCGCAGAACCCGAGCGAGATCAAGGGCGTCATCGCGCACGAAACCGGCCACATGGCCGGCGCGCACGTCTCGCAGTCTCGCGCCGCCATGGGCCGCGCCATGCGGCCGGCCCTCCTGTCCATCGGTCTCGGCATTCTCGCCATCGCCGCCGGCGCGCCAGATGCGGGCGCAGCGCTTATCGCGGGATCGCAACAGTTCGCCTACGCCGACTTCGTGCAGTTCACCCAGGCGCAGGAATCCAAGGCCGACCAAGCGGCGGTGACGCTGATGGAGGCTTCCGGCCAGTCGGGCCAGGGCCTGCTCGATTTCGCCAGCCGGCAATTTCGCTACAATGAAATGCGTTCGGCTTCGCGCATTCCCCCGTGGATGCGCACGCACCCGCTGTGGTCGGATCGCATCCAGGCGCTGCGCCAGCGCGTCGAGGCCGGCACGCATCGCGGCGTCGTCGATTCACCGGCGGACATGGAACAGCTGCGCCTCATGCAGGGCAAACTCTTCGGCTACGTCGAGCGTCCCTCGCGCACGTTCCAGAAGTATCCCGATACCGATACAAGCGCCGCCGCGCGCTATGCGCGCTCGATCGCGGCCATGCAGGCGTCGGACTTCGGGCGCGCCGACAAGGAAGCGGAATCGCTGACGCGCGATTTTCCGACCAATCCCTATTATCACGAGCTCGTCGGCGAGATCCTGCTCAACAGCGGCCGCGTCACGGAGTCGGTGCCCCATCATCGCCGCGCGCTGGAGCTGAAGCCGCGCAATGCGCTGCTGCAGGTCAACCTCGCGCGCGCGCTCGCAGCGGTGAAGACCGACGCCAGCACCGACGAGGCGATCACGCTGCTGAACGCCGCCACGCAGATCGAACCCGACAACGCCACCGCCTGGTACGAACTCTCGCTCGCTTACGACCGCAAGGGCGACGAGGGCATGGCGCGTCTGGCGTCGGCGGAACTGCGGTTCGCGGTCGGCGACTTCCCCGGCGCGCGCAGTTTCGCCGAACGGGCGAAGGAACGCCTCGCACGCGAAACCCCCTCGTGGCGGCGCGCCGCCGACATCGCCACGATCGCGGAAACACGCGTGCGACAGGGCCGGGGCTGAGAAGGACGGGGCTGAAACCCCTTGCGCGAAAGCCCTT
>JAWXBS010000092.1:0-2726 GCA_034440275.1 Alphaproteobacteria bacterium | reverse complement strand
GGCGGCGGCACGGGCGCAGCACGTCCCGGCGGAAGCTTCGTCGCATCGCCGCCGAAGCGGACATACGCCTCCCGCATCTTGCCGTCATAATTGTACACGACGTATGGCGGGCCGTTGTAAACGCGGGCGAAGCCCTCGAAGTCCAGGCGTTGCAGCTCATCGAGAATGTTGCTCCCGATGGCGAATGCGATCAGCGAGCGATACTGCGCGACATCGGACTTCATCATCTCTGCCACAAATTCCGTCGCAGAGCCGTAGCCAACGGCGCGGAAATTCTGTCCGAGAATCTGAAAGCTGCCCCAGCTCGTCGCAGAGACGGCTGCTTCGGGATCGAGCGCGTAGGCTTCACGCAGCTGTGCCCAGCGACCGTCCTGGGTGCGCGGATAGCGCGAAGAGTCCCATCGCGCATACGAGACGTTTGGATTCGACACGTCAAAGCGCCGCTGCGTGTGGCGCGAGAACAGGTGCGGCTCGAACAGGATAATCGGGCGCCCGTTGGCGTCAAAGCCGCCACGCGGCCCGGATTCGACTTGCGCCACCGCGAGCAGGGTGGCGGGTTCGAGATTGTATTGTGCGGCGAGTTGGTGAAGCTCCGCCCCCGTCGCCGGCGCGGGGTTCGACACGGTCAGCCTGTCGAGATAGGAGGCGCGACATTGCTGCGCCGCCGTCTGCGCCTGGGTCGCCACTTCGCCGACGGGTATGAGCGCTGCGAGATCGAGCAGGGCCTGACAGTCGCCGGCGTTTCCGGCGAGTTTTGCGCGGTTGAGCATGCGGGTGGCGTCGGCTGCAGTCCGAGCGAAGGGCCTCGAGACGACAGGCGGTGGAGCTGACGGAGCTGACGGAGTGGTCACCGGCGTCAGCAGGCCCTCATCTCCCGCAATATACACCGGCGCGCGGCCCAGCAGCGCCGTCACGAACGGGCGCTGCACTTGTCCAGTCAATTCCATCGTGCGTTCGGTCACGCCGCCTGCAACCAGCCGCACGTCCACGCCGCGCGTGGGCAGTTCGGCGACGAGCGCGCGCGCGAACGGGCTGTTGGCGTCGGTGGGCAGGCCGTCGCTGGCGGTGGCGCCCGGTTCGGTCGCGTACATCACCAGCATGCCGTTCGGCAGTGCGGCCTGGTTGATCGGCGCGAGGCCCGCGCCCTGATTGCCGGAGCGCACTGGTGCGCCCGCGCCAAGGCGGATCGCGCGTTCGAACGGATTGTTGCGGCAGGCGTCGAGGATCAGCACTTTCGTCGTCGCGCCGCCCATGGCGGTCAGCAATCTGTCCAGCGGGACGGTCTGGTCCACCAGGTCTTCGGGCTTTGATATGTCGGCGCCGAGGGGGATCAGCCAGTTCGTGCCATGCACCTCCATGCCGTGGCCGGCGAAATAGACGACAGCGATGCTTGAGCCGTCGGCGACGCGGCGGAATTCGCGCAAGGTGCGCAAAAAGGCGTCGATGTTGAGATCCGTCGCCTCGACGACGGTGGCGAAGCCGGACGCACGCAGGCTCTGCGAAATGGCTTTCGCGTCGCGCACCGGGTTCGTGAGCGGTCCGAGAACGCCATAGGTCTGGTTGCCGATCACGAGCGCCACGCGGCGGCCGTCGCCGCTCGGCGCGGGCGCCTGGGCGGAGGCCGGAATGGCGCAGGCGGCGAAAAGTGCGAACGCGGCGGCTATAGCCTTGAACAAGGTCATCGCGTGTCTCCCCAATCGCGTTCCATTAACCACCGGGACCTGTTGCTTGCAAAGGGGAAGCGGTCAGCGCGCCTCGTAAATCCCCGCCACGCGCCGTGCTTCCTTCGCGATGGCGGCGCGCAGTTCGGGCGGGGCCGTCACTTCGATCTCGGCGCCGAGGCGCAGGAGCTGCAGCGCGGCGTAGGCGTGACCCTCAATGGGTATTTCGCCCTTGATCCAGCCGTCGGGACTGCAGGGCCGGTGCTTCGTTTCCAGCGCTTGCGCCGCGACGGGGCTCACGTCGCGCAGCATCTTCATGCCCTCGGGCGAGATCTTCACGACGGCGCGATCGCGCAGGAGCCGCGCCTCGAACGCCTTCGCCCATGTCTTCCAGAAGCGCGCGAGATCGAAACGCGCCGGGCGGCGGAAGGATTTTTCCCCGACCTCGAGGTCCTGGATGTTGGAGACGCGATAGGTGCGCGGCTGGCCCTTCACCGCCGCGACGAGATACCAGATGCCGCCCTTCAGCACGAGGCCGAGCGGATCGACATCGCGGGTGACGATGTCCTTCCAGCTTTCATAGCGGATGGTGATGCGCCGCTCGCTCCACACCGCGCCCGCGAGCGCGGGGAGAATGTCGAGCGGCTCGGCGCGCGCGTACCAGTTCACCGGATCGAGATGGAAGCGCTGCGCGACGCGCGTGGCGCTCGCGCCGGAATCGGGCGGCAGGCTGGCGAGCATCTTCAGCTGTGCGGCCGCTGCTTCCGCGCCGATGCCGAGGTCGGCCGCCGCTGTGCCGACGCCCGCGAGCAGAAGCGCATCCGCTTCGGCGGGCGTGAATCCGGTGAGCCGCGTGCGCCAGCCGTCGAGCAACTGGAAGCCGCCCGCGCGGCCGCGCTCGGCATAGACGGGCACGCCTGCGGCGCTGAGCTGGTCGATGTCGCGATGGATCGTGCGGACGGAGACCTCGAATTCCGCCGCCAGCGCCTCGGCGCTGAGCCGCCCGCGCATCTGCAGGAGGATGAGGATGGAGAGGAGGCGGGAGGCGCGCATGGGGTCTCACAT
>JAWXBS010000091.1:0-11362 GCA_034440275.1 Alphaproteobacteria bacterium | reverse complement strand
CGCGCTGCCCCGTCAGGCGTGCGCCGCCGACGACGCGGGCCGTGTGGCGACCCTCATCCCCGGTGGTTTCGTCCACGGACGCCCCGAAGGCGCGGAGCATCCGCTCGGTGTGATCGCGCGAGGCGCGGGGTTCGGTGACGCTGGTTGTTCCGTCGGCGCCCAGTCCGGCCAGCAGGACGGCGGACTTTATCTGCGCGGAAGCGTGCGGGGACGCGTAGTCGATGGCCTTGAGCGCGCCGCCGTGGACGGTCGCGGGCAGCAGGCCGTTTTCGCGCGCCTCCCAACGGGCGCCCATCGACGCGAGGGGATCGAGGATGCGGCGCATTGGCCGCCCCGACAGGCTCGCATCGCCCGAGTAGGTCGCGCTGATCGGAAAGGCGGCGGCGGCCCCCATGGTCAACCGGACGCCGGTTCCCGAGTTCCCGAAGTCGATCGGCCCCGCCGGTTGGGCAAAGCCCGCCCGGCCGCGACCGCTCACCCGCCAACGCCCGGCGTCGTCCCGCGTCACCTCGGCGCCGAAGGCGCGCATGGCGGCGGCGGTGCACAGGACGTCCTCGCCCTCCAGCAGCCCGTCGATTTCGGTGACCCCCTCGGCCAGCGCGCCGAACAGCAGGGCGCGGTGGGAGATGGATTTGTCGCCCGGCGGCCGGACCCGTCCCCGGATCGGCCCGGAGGGGCGCGCGACAAGACGCATGCGGATGGCTTTCTCAGCGACCTGAGGGGCGGGCTGTTTGGGAGTACAAAGGTTTTGACAGGCGCCCCTTAAGGTGGCAAGCGCTCGCGCCGCCAAATCCGGGAGTCCGTGGGTGCCAAAAGCCGATCTGGGCGAGAAGCAGTTGTGTCCGAACTGCGCCGCGAAGTTCTACGACCTGACCAAGCGTCCTGCGGTCTGCCCGAAGTGTGGCACGTCGTTCGATCCGGGGGATGAAGTCGTCAAGTTGAAGCGGGTGAAAGCCACGCGTGCGACCGCCGCCAACTATGACGATGAAGAGGAAAAGCCCGTCGTCGAGACGGAGGACGGCTCCGAGGACGAAGTCGAAGTCACGCCGGAACTCGATGCGGAAGGCGACACCGTCGCGCCCGCGCTCGACGAAGACGGCGAGGAAGAACCGACATCCCCGGACGCGCTTCCCGAAGGCTTCTCCGAAGAGGAAGCCGATCTCGAAGAGGAAGTGGCCGACGCCGACGCGCCGATGCTGGATCTCGACGAGGACGACGAGTTCGCCGACGACGATCTCGCGATCGGCGGCGACGAGGAAGAGCAGCGCTAGTATCGCCTGTCGCGTGCGTGACCCGCGCGCGGTGGCCTACTATGCTCCCCCGCAGCGATTGCGAAGGGAGCACCCATGTCCGAGACGATCATCCCCGTGCCGGAGGCATTCCGCGCGCAGGCGCTCGTCGATGACTTGGGCTATCGCTCGATGCACGCCGCCGCGCTCGATGACGCAGAGGCGTTCTGGGGCCATCACGGTCAGCGTCTCGACTGGATCGAACCGTACCGGCAGGTGAAGGACTGTTCCTTCGAGGAGAAGGACTTCCGCATCCGCTGGTACGCCGACGGCGTGCTCAACGTTTCCGCCAACTGCATCGATCGCCATCTGGAAACGCGCGGCGACAAGATCGCGATCATCTGGGAAGGTGACGATCCCGCGCGCTCGAAGAAGATCACCTACCGCGAACTGCACCGCGAAGTCTGCAGGATGGCCAACGTCCTGAAGGCGCAGGGCGCGCGCAAGGGCGATCGCGTCACGATCTATCTGCCGATGATTCCGGAAGCCGCCTACGCCATGCTGGCGTGCGCGCGGATCGGCGCGATCCATTCGGTGGTGTTCGGCGGCTTCTCGCCCGACAGCCTCGCCAATCGCATCCAGGACTGCGATTCAAAACTCGTCATCACCGCCGACGAAGGCGTGCGCGGCGGGAAGAAAATTCCGCTGAAGGCCAACGTCGATGCGGCGCTGGCGCATGCGCCGTCGGTCGAGAAAGTCGTCGTGGTGCGTCACACGGGCGGCGCTGATGGTCTGATGCAAGCCGGGCGCGACGTGTGGTTTCACGAAGCCGCACGCGCCGTCACCGACGTCTGCGCGCCGGAGCCCATGGGCGCAGAGGATCCGCTGTTCATCCTCTACACGTCCGGCTCCACGGGGAAGCCGAAGGGCGTGCTGCACACCTCGGGCGGCTATCTCGTCTATGCGGCGATGACGCACGAATACGTCTTCGACCTGAAGGAAGACGACATCTACTGGTGCACGGCGGATGTGGGCTGGGTCACCGGCCACAGCTATATTGTTTACGGTCCGCTTGCGAACGGCGCGACGGCGGTGATGTTCGAGGGCGTGCCGAACTACCCGACGTCGTCGCGCTTCTGGGGAGTGATCGACAAGCACAAGGTGACGATCTTCTACACCGCACCGACCGCGCTGCGTTCGCTGATGCGCGAGGGCGAAGGCCCGGTGAAGACGACGTCGCGCGCATCGCTCCGCTTGCTCGGCACGGTGGGCGAACCCATAAATCCGGAAGCGTGGCTCTGGTACCATCGGGTTGTTGGCGATGGCCGTTGCCCGATCGTCGATACATGGTGGCAGACCGAGACAGGCGCTTCGCTCATCGTCAATCTCCCGGGCGCCACCGAAATGAAGCCAGGCTCCGCAAGCAGGCCGTTCTTCGGCATCATGCCGGCGCTCGTGGATGCGGAGGGACGCTTCATCGAAGGCGCGGGAAGCGGCAATCTCGTGCTGCTTGATTCCTGGCCGGGGCAGATGCGGACCGTGTACGGCGACCATCGGCGCTTCTTCGATACGTATTTCAGCGCGTACCCCGGCATGTATTTCACCGGCGACGGCTGTCGTCGCGACGAGGACGGGTACTATTGGATCACGGGACGTGTGGACGACGTCATCAACGTGTCCGGGCATCGCATGGGTACGGCGGAAGTCGAGAGTGCGCTGGTCGCGCACAAGGACGTTGCAGAGGCAGCGGTCGTCGGCTTTCGGCACGACATCAAGGGGCAGGGCATCTACGCCTACGTCACTCTGAATCTAGATGCGCCGCCGACCGAGGAGCTGCGCAAGGAGCTTGTCGGCTGGGTGCGAAAGGAGATCGGACCGATCGCGGCGCCGGATATCATCCAGTTTGCGCCGGGCCTGCCGAAGACGCGGAGCGGCAAGATCATGCGGCGCATTCTTCGCAAGATCGCCGAGAACGATCTCGGCAGCCTCGGCGATACCTCCACGCTTGCGGATCCCGCCGTCGTGGACGACCTCGTGACAAATCGCGCGGGCGCCTGAACGCCCGCGCGATTCATTCACTTCATATCTGGTTTACGCGACACGTCGGAACAGGCTGGCCACCACGAGCAGCACGATCGCGCCGCCGGTGGCGAAGAGGATGGAATCGACGATTCCGCCGCCGATGCTCACGCCCAGCTGCGGGAAGAGCCAGCCGCCGATGAAGGCGCCCAGGATGCCCACGACGATATTGCCGACGAGGCCGAAGCCGCCACCTTTGACCACGAGGCCGGCAAGCCAGCCAGCAACCGCGCCGATGAGAAGCCAGATGAGTAGAGATTCAATCGTCATGCCGCGTCCTCCGCAATGTTGTTACGGAAAGACAATGCACCAACAGCGGTTCGGTTCAATCTAGACGATCTTGAGCCGGATCAGGTCTTGCGCCGTCGCCATGATGGCTTCTTCGCCGGAGCGCGGCGCCCAGCCGAGTTGCGCCTTGCTTTTCGCCGGCGATGCGTCGCGGTGCTTGCCCAATTCGAAGAGGCGCCCGCGGATGATGGGACCGAACATCGCCGACACGCGCAACACGAAGTCCGGCAGTTCGCCTGCTGGAATTTTCTTCGCGCGATCCGGCAGACCATTCCTGAGCACCTGCGCCACATCCTTCATCCAGAAATAGCCGTTGGCCGCGATGAACCGCTCGCCAGCCGCATTCGGCGCGAGCATGGCGCGGTAGTGAAGATCGGCGACATCGCGCACGTCGACGAGGGGAAAGCCGAAGCGCGGACACGCCGGCAATCGGCCCTCAAGAATGAGCTTCACGATCTCGAGCGACGCCGAAAAGTCCTTTCCGAACACAGGTCCGAGCACGGCGCCGGGATTGACGGTCGTCAGTTCGAGCGCCCCGCCGTCGCGCTTCAGCCACTCCCACGCCGCGCGCTCGGCGATGGTCTTGGAGCGTTCGTATGGACCGGTATCCTTGAGGTTTGTCTCGTCCGACCAGTCCGCTTCGGTGTGTGGCGTCGCGCGTCCGCCGCGACCGTAGGCGATGCACGCCACCGACGCGGTCATCACTACGCGCTTGACGCCGGCGTCGCGGGCCGCCTTCAGCACGCGCAGCGCGCCGTCGCGTGCGGGGATCACGAGTTCGTCGTCGCTCTCGGGATCGCTCGACGGCAGCGGCGAGGCCACATGCTGGACGTACCGGCATCCCGCGACGGCTTCTGCCCATCCGGCGTCCGAGGTGAGATCGGCGGCGACGAAGCTGAGCTTGTCGCCGAGATCGACCAGCGTGCCGAGCGCCTGACGGACCTCCGCCTCGCGGGCGAGGGAGCGGACCGTGGTCCGCACCTGCCAGCCTTCCCGGATCAGCTGCGCGATGCAGAAGGCCGCGATGTAGCCTGACCCACCCGTAACAAGGACGACGCCGCGTTCGCTCATCGCTAGTCTCCAGGCGCGCCCCACGGCGCTTGCTTCATTCTGCCATTTGGACAATATCGGTATATTGTGTCAAACGCCACCGACGCCGCCAAGCGCGCGCGCCTGCTCGACGCGGCTCGCAACGTGTTCGCCCGCTACGGGTTCAAGCGCGCGTCTATGGCCGACATCGCCGCCGAGGCGGGGGTCTCTCGTCCGGCGCTCTACCTGTGGTTTCGGTCCAAGCAGGATGTGCTGCGGTCGCTGGCCGAGCAGCTCCGCGACTTGGCGCTGGCGGGGGCGGAAAGTGGCTGGCGCGACGGCGCGGCGTTCCCCGCCAATCTCGAGGCGACCATACTGGGCAAGGAGCTCGAACTGTTCCGGCTGTTGCACGCTTCGCCGCACGGCGCCGAAATACTTGCCGCCGACGAGACGCTGACCGCCGAAATCTCGCGTGACCTCGACCGTCGCTTTCGCGCGCTTCTGGCGCGACGGTTCAGAGACGCGGCGGCGGCGGGAACCATAGACCTTGCGGCGGCGGACGGCGACGCCGATGCGCTAGCGGTCATCGTGCACACCTCCGTCAAGGCGGCGATGCAGGAGGCGGAGGACGAGGACGACTTCGTCATCGCAGTGCGCCGCCTCGCCCGCCTCATGGCGGCGGCCGTGTGCGCGGCATGATCTCTCCGGTCTGGTGGCCGATCTCGGACTCGAACCGAGACGCCCTCGCGGGCAACAGATTTTGAGTCTGCCGCGGCTACCAATTACGCCAATCGGCCGGACCGGATGAAGGCGGGGACGGGTAAGGGCGCAGGGCGGCGGTGTCAAATCTGATCCGGTTTCCGGGGTGATCGCGCCTCCAGTGAGGAGGCAAGGCTTCGGGAGTTTGCGCACATGTTGTCCATGGAGCCGGTCGTCGCGATGCCGTCCCGCGATCTGCCGTTCGCGTGGGCGAAGATAGATCCGGCGCGCCAATGGCTTGCTTTGAGCGGCGCCGGCGATGACGCGGAGGTCGCGTTGCTGGTGGCCATTCTCGCGAAAGAAAACGATGTGCCGGACGGCGCGTCTATCGTCGAAACGGTCGAACTGCTCGGCGTGGCGGAGCCGTTCACGGTCGATGGCGGTCTGCGCGTTCGCCATGGCGATTTCGTGCTGGAGCCGAGCTGCTGTGGCGTCCTGTCGGACTGGCGGGGCTGGGAGGGCCTCGAACCGGGCGCGCTGACCCCCTGGATGGGCCATGATCCGGCGCCGTGGGTGGCCACGAACGCGGACGCGGCCGTGATCTATCTTGACGGCGGCGCCGAGAACGACCGCCCGACGACCAGCGAACACGTTCGCGTGTCCTACGTTGAGATCGCCGCCGCGCTGGCGAAGGCCGTGGCCGATCTCGAAGGTTTCCAGAAGCGGCTCGAAGCTTGGCTGGCACGCCACGCGCCCGGGAACACGACCCTCGGGCCGCATTTTAGGGACATGTTCGTCCGCCTGCCGGAGAGCGCCTGACGCCGCATGGACGGCACGGACGATGCAGTCTATGCGCCCGCCATGCTCAGACGCGCCTATCAGAAGCTTCTCGAACTGGCCGCCGGACCGAAGGCCGAGCCTGCGCTCGCTATCGTCTCCTTCGCGGAAGCCTCGTTCTTCCCGCTGCCGCCGGACATCATGCTCGGGCCCATGGCCACGGCCCGCCCGGAGCGTTGGGCCCGCTATGCGCTCATCTGCACGATCGCGTCGGTGGTCGGCGGCATGCTCGGCTACGCGATCGGATATTATCTGTTCGAGACGATCGGACAGTGGATCATTGGCCTCTTCGGCTACGGCGGGAAGGAAGCGGACCTGCGCAAGGTCTATGACCAGTACGGCGTGTGGTTCATCTTCATCAAGGGGCTGACGCCCATCCCCTACAAGCTCGTGACGATCATCTCCGGCGCGATGCAGTTCTCGATCCCGGTGTTCATCGTCGCGTCCGCCGTGACCCGGGGCATCCGGTTTTTCGGTGTGGCGTGGATCTTCCAGAAGTTCGGCCCTGCGCTCGCGCCGGTCATCGAGAAGCGGATCGGCCTCGTGACCGCCATACTCGCGGTGGTGATTATCGGCGGGGTCATCGCCGCGTCGATGCTCCACTAGACGTTGAGGCAAGCCGCCGCAGCATGTGCACGGCCAGAGTTGGCGTAGGGTCGGAAGATGAGCTTGATCGCCGCCGCACGCACCCACTGGCCGGTCCTCGCCCTCGTCGCCTCGGCGGCGATGCTCGCAGGCGCGCACGCGTTTGAGGCGGCAGGCTACAGCCCGTGTTCGCTGTGTCTGCGCCAGCGCGAGGTCTACTGGGGCGCCATCGGCATCGCGGTCGGCGGGCTCGTCCTGCTGCGCTTCTGGAAGAACCCGTATCTGCCCCGTGCGATCGCGGCCTTGCTGGGCGTGGCCTTCCTCGCGGGGGCGGGGGTGGCGCTCTACCATGCGGGCGTCGAGTGGAAATTCTGGCCCGGCCCGCCTGCGTGCAGCTCGACCGGGGATTTCAGCGGCGATCTCGACGCCGCCCTCAACCGCCGCATCATCGCGGTGGCCTGCGACGAGGCCGCCTGGCGCGATCCGGTGACGACCTTGTCCATGGCCGGCTGGAACGCCATCATCTCGCTGGCGCTCGCGGTGTTCAGCTTTTTCGCAGCCGCGCTTCCCGTCGTTCGTCCAGCGAGAGACTGAATCATGATTGCCCGAGAGCGTCCGCATTTCCCCGGCGACGGCGGCGTCGACAAGCGCCTCCATGAAATGATCCGCGTCGATCACGCCGGCGAGTACGGCGCGGTGCAGATCTATCGCGGCCAGCTCGCGGTGTTCCGCAACCAGACCGGCAAGGATCGCGTCGCCGATCTCGTCGCTGAAATGGAAGCCGGCGAACAGAACCACCTCGACACCTTCGATCGCATGATCTTCGAACGCGGCGTGCGGCCGACGGCGTTGGCGCCGCTCTGGCGCGTCATGGGTTTCGGCCTGGGCGCCGCGACCGCGCTGATGGGCGAGAAGGCCGCGCATGCGTGCACCGCGGCGGTGGAAGAGGCGATCGAGGAGCACTACGCCCAACAGGCCAAGGCGCTCGACGGCGTCGATGCGGAGCTGAAGGGCGTCGTCGAAAAATTCCGCCTCGAAGAGCTCGAGCACCGCGATACCGCCATTGTCGAAGGCGCGAAGAATGCGCCGGGCTACGGCCTTCTGAGCGGCGCCATCAAGTTCGGCTGCAAGATCGCGATCAAGGTCAGCGAGAAGATTTAGCGCGGCGCGCACGCCGGCGCCGCCAGACTCCGAGGAATCTCGCGCGCTCACTCGAAAAGTGTGCGGGCCATAGGCCGCGTTCCTGTTTAGCAGCTATGACGTGTCTGCGGCTTCGGCGGCAGGTGCGAGAGCAGATGTGCTCGATGCAATCACCACGGCGATCACCGCAACGATGGCGCCGGGCACGGCGCCGTTCTTGGGCAGCCGCGCGATGGCGCACTTCACCACTTTGTCGAAATTGGCGAGCGCGTCGCGCATGTCAGCGACCGTCCGCAGCGGAATACCGCGCGTGAACGCATGCACGATGCGTGCGTGGCGGCGCCGATAGCCGAGGACGCCGTTCGGTCGGCGCGTGAGGTTCGATCTGCCGACGGGAAACGTCAGGCGCGAACACATCGACAGGAAGATGAGGCGGCGTATGTCGCGCCGCGCGGTGCGAATGTCGGCCTGAAACTCAAGACGCCATGCACGCGGCAGGCGGATGTGCTGCATCAGCCACGCAACAACCTGCAACAACCACAGATGCAGATCGCGCGCAGCGGCGGCGTAGGCTTCGCGGCGGTGACGTAACGGTCGGACGACTTGCATCTGTTGCTCTCCTCTTCGTGGCGACGGGACCATCCCGGCGCGACGTGGGAGAAGTATCGGAGCGGTTTTTACCCGGTCGGATATTTTGCGTGATTTTTCTGCAGTCGCGTTGGCGCGCATGGCGCGATCTCGCGATTGTGGAGGGATTGTTAGGGGCTTCCTACCTCCCTTCGCCCCCGCGAGGGGGAGAAGGTGTCGACGAAGTCGACGGATGAGGGGGCGAGTATCAGGATGAAATCAGCTGTTGCGGCCAATCTGCCGGACGCCCCCTCATCCGACCGCTTCGCGGCCACTTCTCCCCCTCACGGGGGAGAAGGGACGGCAAATCTCACAACCCCCGCGCAACCTCTTCCAGCTGCGTGATGCACGTGCCCCAGCCGTCGTAGAATCCCATCTCCACGTGCTTTTTCGCGCCCTCGGCGTTCTGGTGCAGGCAGCGCGCGACGTAGCGCGTGCCGTCGCCTTCGTCCTCCATCGAGAAGATGGACGTGATGCCGATCCACGGCGCGGCCGGTCGCCAGCCCTCTAGCAACATGGACGTGCCGACGAGTTTGCGCTCGGGGATGATTTCGAGGAACACGCCCGGATTGTCGCTTTCGCCGGTCGTGCCGTCGGGCAGCGGGCCGGTCATCCAGGTGTGGAACGCGCCGCCGGGGCGCAGGTCGAACGCGCGCACTTCCGTCACCCACGGTTTCGGACACCACCACAGTTTGAGAATTTCCGGATCCGTCCACGCCTGCCACACCTTCTTGCGCGGCGCGTTCACGAAGCGCGAGATTTCCAGGTCCAGCGTCTCATTCATCTTTCGTCTCCCTGCCTTCCAGAAGCGCGTCCATCCTGTCGAAGCGCGCATTCCAGACATCCGCCTGCTTGCCGAGCCACGACCTTGCGGCGCCGATCGCCCTAGGATCGATCCAGCAGGTCCGGACCCGACCGACCTTCTCGCTTTTTATCAGTCCACTCTCCTCCAGCACCGCCAGATGCTGCACCACCGCCGGCAGCGACATGGCGAGCGGCTTGGCAATCTCGCTGACGCTCATGCGCCCCCGCGACAGCCGCTCCACGATGCGCCGCCGCGTGGGATCGGCGAGGGCTGCGAACGTGCGCGAAAGGGCGGCGGATTGCTTAGTCATCTGCTTAAGTATTCACGGATGCGCCGGCGGCGCAATAAAAACTTCATTTATGGCTTACGTGATGGAAATTGTCCCTTCTCCCCCGCGAGGGGGAGAAGTGGCGGCGAAGCCGTCGGATGAGGGGGTGTCGGGCAGGATGAAATCGGCTGTTGCGGCCAATCGCGTGGAACCCCCCTCATCCGCCCCTCCGGGGCACCTTCTCCCCCTCGCGGGGGAGAAGGGTTAGAGGGAGCGATGCGCTACACCTTCAAATCCAGCGTCTGGGTCTGGAAATCACCCGACGCGCCGGCGTCGTGGCGCTTCGTGACGCTGCCGGTCGATGTCTCGAAAGCCATCCGCACACTCGTTCCGAAAACGCCGGGCTTCGGCTCGGTGCGCGTGGCCGCGACCATCGGCAAGACGACGTGGACCACCTCGCTCTTTCCCTCGAAGGAGCGAGACGCATTCCTGCTGCCGCTGAAGGCGGATGTGCGCAAGCGCGAGAAGCTGGCGGATGGGGATGAGGTGAAGTGCGCGGTGGAGATCGAGTTCTAAGGGCTAGTTGGTCGTCGTTTCGGTGCTTCGATTGAGACGTGGATCGCCTGTAGCAAGGCACATAAATTCGACCTCCGCGCGCGGGAAGTTTCCCGCGATGTAGGGCGGACGTGACTCCTGTGTCCGAGTGACATGGACAACTTTCCCAAGGCTCTCGCAGTGAGCATTGGCTTCGGCAAGCGCTTGCGGCTTTAGAGTGCCGAGGCCCGAAAAGCCCGTAGCGGCCTGCCGAGAGACGACAAACGTCTCGGGCCCGATTTTCGTGACTCCGCTGTTCATTGCGCAGGCCGACAGCGCACACAAAGTCCCAAGCAACAACGATTTTCTGAGCATGTTCCCCTCCCATGAGCCCCGACTGCTGCGGGACTATATCTCCTGCCCGCTCGCCTTCCAGTCTTTCAAAAACGCCTCCAGCCCCAGATCCGTCAGCGCGTGTTTGTACAAAGCGCGGAAGATGTTCGGCGGAATGGTCGCGCAGTCGCTGCCGGCGAGCGCTGCGTCGCGGACGTGACCGACGGTGCGGATGGAGGCCGAGAGCACCTGCGTTTCGTAGCCGTAATTGTCGTAGATCGCGCGGATCTCGCGGATGAGCTCCATGCCGTCCTGGCCGCCGTCGTCGAGGCGGCCGAGGAAGGGGGAGATGAAGGTCGCGCCGGCCTTCGCGGCCATCAGCGCCTGCACGGCGGAAAAGCAGAGCGTGACGTTGGTCTTTGCGCCGTGTTCCTCGGTCAGCGTGCGGCAGGCCTTGAGGCCCTCGAAGGTCAGCGGCAGCTTCACGACGATGTTCGGCGCGACCGCCATGAGCTTGCGCCCCTCCGCGACCATGCCGTCGTGGTCGAGCGCCACCGATTCGGCGCTGACGGGGCCGGAGACCGTCTCGCAGATGGTCTTCAGCGTCGGGAAAATGGGGCGGCCGGACTTGGCGATGAGCGAGGGGTTGGTGGTGACCCCGTCCACGAGGCCCGTGGCGGCCAATGCCTTGAGTTCGTCGGTGTCGGCGCTGTCGATGAAGATCTGCATGAGTTCCGTTCCGGGTGAGGCGATTCGCGCGTGACGGGCGCGGGCGGTCGCCTATACCACGCGCGAAAGAGTCGGGAACGAGACATGGACACCAAGCACCTCGCCAACGCGATCCGCGCCCTCGCAATGGATGCGGTCGAGAAGGCCAATTCCGGCCACCCCGGCATGCCCATGGGCATG
>JAWXBS010000090.1:0-5181 GCA_034440275.1 Alphaproteobacteria bacterium | reverse complement strand
GCCGTGGAGGCGGCCGAAGCGTGGGCGATTGCGCTGGAGCGGAAGGGGCCGAGCGCGCTCGCGCTCTCGCGTCAGGCGACGCCGGGCCTGCGCGACGACGCAAAAGACAACCGCACGGCGCGCGGTCTCTATGAGCTGCTGCCCGCCGAGGGCGGCGCCGCGAAAGTCTCGCTGTTCGCCACCGGCACGGAAGTCGCGCTCGCTGTGGAAGCCCGCGCGCAGCTGCAGAAGGAAGGCGTGCCCACGCGCGTCGTGTCCGCGCCCTGTCTCGAACTCTTCCGCGACCAGGACGAGGACTATGTCCACGCCACCATCGGCGACGCCGAAGTGCGCATCGTCGTGGAAGCCGGCGTCGCGCAGGGCTGGAGCGACGTGATCGACAACTGCGCCTTCGTCGGCATGTCGAGCTTCGGCGCGTCTGCGCCCGCGAAGGCGCTCTACCAGCACTTCGGCATCACGACCGACGCGATTGTCGAGGCCGCGCAGGCGTTGTTGTAACGTTATTGTAGGGTGGATTGAGCGTAGCGAAATCCACCCTACTTGAGCTTCTCCACCCACGCTTTCGTCGCGGGATCGACCTCGGCAATTTCACCGCCCTGCAGCGCCGGTAGCAGGCCCGCCGCCATCTGCTTGCCAAGCTCCACGCCCCACTGGTCGAACGGGTTCACGCCCGCGAGCCAGGCCTGCAGCACGGTGCGGTGTTCGTAGAACGCCAGCAGCGCGCCGAGCGTCTTCGGCGTCAGCGCATCAAGACCGACCATCGTCGACGGGCGGTCTCCGGGGAACGCGCGGTGCGGCGCGAGGGCGCTCGCGCGTTCGGGCGTTTCGCCCTTGTCGAGCATTTCCTGTTTTGCGGCGCCTTCGGTCTTGCCTTCGTAGAGCGCCTGCGCCTGTGCGAGCACGTTGGCGAGCAGCATGGCGCGGTGCGATGACGGGCCTTCGCCGCCGCGCTCGATGACGAGAAATTCCACCGGCGTCACGTCGTGGCCTTGATGCAGGAGCTGGAGGAACGAGTGCTGCGCGTTCGTGCCTGCATCGCCCCACGTCACCGCCGCAGCGGAGCGCTTCAATATGCGGCCTTCGGCGTCGACGCCCTTGCCGTTCGATTCCATCTCGAGCTGCTGCAGGAACGCCGGCAGCAATTGCAGTCGCCGTCCGTACGGGATGAGCGCGTAGGTCTTCATGCCGTAGAGGCGGTTCATGCTCTGCGAACACGCGGCGCGGAAGGCGAGGTTGTCCTCAAGCGCCGTCTCGAACACATGCGCGTCCATTTCCGCCGCGCCGTCGAGCAGCTGCTGGAACGCGCCGTCCACAAAGCCGATCTCGCAGGAGAGCCCGACGGCGGACCACAGCGAATAGCGCCCGCCCACCCAGTCCCAGAATGGAAACACCGCGCCCGCGCCCCATTTCTCCGCGCGCTCAGGCGCCGCGCTCACCGCGACCACATGATCCTTCGCCTTCGCTTCGCCGACGGCCGCGATGAGCCACGCGCGCGCGGCGTCGGCGTTCGCCATGGTTTCCTGCGTCGTGAAGGTCTTCGAGACGACCACGACGAGCGTCGTTGCGGGATCAAGGCCTTCCAACGCATCGGCGATTTCCGCGCCGTCCACGTTCGCGGCGAAGCGCAGCGTCATGCCGGGGCGGCGAAAACTCTTCAGCGCATCGTAGAGAAAGCGGGGCCCGAGATCCGAACCGCCGATGCCGATGTGGACGATGGACGTGAACGGCCCGCCCGCGCCGCGCCGTTTGCCGGAGGTGATCTCGTGCGCGAACACCTGCACGTCGCCGCGCGTGCGATCCACCGTGCTGCGCGCCTCCACGTTCGATCCCGAACCGCGCAGTGCAACGTGCAGCGCGGCCCGCCCTTCGGTCGGGTTGACGATCTCGCCCTTGCCCATCGCGGCGATTTGGCCGGCGACGTCGGCGGCCTTCCCGAGATCGAGGAAGAGTTTCAGCGTGTCGCCGTTGAGACGCTGGCGGCTATGATCCACGGTGACGCCCGCCACGGTCTTCGTGAAGCGCGCGGCGCGTTCGGGATCGGCCTCGAAGAGGGCCTTGAGCGGGGTCCCGGCGAGATCCGCAGCGTGCGCTTCCAGCTTGGCCCATGCGGCTTCCCGCGCTTCGTAGCTGCTCATCTATGTCTTCCCCTGCGCCGCGACGTCCGATTTCCATGAGGCGCATATCGCTCTATGGAACGCGCCGAAAGGCGCATGATGAACATGAACGCACAACTGAGGGGCGGGGTCGCCGGAGCCGGCGCTTTCGGCGCTAACCATGCGGGCAAGTACGCCGCCGAGCCGCGCACGACGCTGGCCGCCATCTACGACATCGACGTGGCTCGCGCGCAGACGCTCGCCGACAAGCACGGCGGCGCGGCGTTCGACGATTATGCTGCGTTTCTCGGCGCCGTGGACATGGTGACCATCGCGACGCCAGCCGTGGCGCATGGAGAGCAGGCGCGTCAGGCGCTGGCGGCGGGCAGGCATGTGCTGGTGGAAAAGCCGATCGCGGTGACGCGGGAAGACGGGCGCGCCGTGCTGGCGGCGGCGAAAGCGTCGGGCGCGAAGCTCGCCTGCGGCCATCAGGAGCGACTGGTGTTTGCGGCGATGGGGCTGTTCGATGCGCCGGAGAAGCCGACGCTGATCGAAGCGCGCCGCGAGGGCCCGTGGACGGGGCGCGGCGACGATGTGAGCGTGACGCTCGACCTCTCGATCCACGACGCCGATCTCGCGATGACGCTGCTCGGCGAGGCGCCATCATCGGTGTCCGCGACGGGGTCGATCACGCGCAGCGATTTCTTCGACACGATTGACTCCGAGATGCGCTTTCCCGGCGGCGCGGTCGTGCGTCTTGCGGCGACGCGTGTCGCTGAAGGACGGCGGCGCGTGATGCGGATCGTCTATCCCTCCGGCGAAGTGAATGTGGACTTCGTCGCGCGCACGTTCTCGAACACGACGCCGTTCAAGCTCGATCCGGACTTCGCCGACAAGGTGCGCGATCCGCTGGGCGCTAATGTCTCGGCGCTGATCGACGTGATCGAAGGCAAGGCCGCGCGGCCGCCGGTGACGGGGGAAGAGGGGCTGGCTGCGCTGGAGTTGATTTTGGCTATCGACGAGGCCGCCGCTATTTCTTGAAGGCGGCGATGAAGTATTCGACCGCGCTCCACAGGCCGAGGATCACCGCGCTCCAGAGCGTGAAGCGGGTCACGACTTCGATAACTTGGACGACTGCGCCATCAGCGATGACGAGCCGCGTGATCTGCAATGTGATCGCGGCGCCGATGGCGGTCATCGTCACGACCGTCTTGATCTTGCCGAGCGAAGCGACGGGCAGCGCGCGGCCCGACAGCGACAGCCCCTCGCGCAAGCCGCCGACGGCGACGTCGCGCGTGACGAGTAATGCGGCGGCGATGGTGAGGTCGAGCGGCAGGAAGGTGGCGCCAAGCGCGAAAAGCGTTGCGGTTGTGAGCGCCTTGTCCGCGGCGTGATCAAGAGCTGCGCCGAGCGGTGAAACGGAATCCAGCTTGCGTGCGAGCGCGCCGTCGAGCCAGTCGGTGAGCGCAGCGAGGATGAACACGACGAGCGCGAACGTCAGCACCGTGACGGTCCAGTCGCGGCCCTCGCTGTAGAGGAGCTGGCTGGCGAGAAAAACCAGGCCCGCGACAATCGGCGCCGCCACGAAGCGCGCGATGGTCAGCGCCATTGGTAATTGGGAGGGGGGCACGGACGACTTCGCCGCGTCAGGGTTTGTTGTGGAAGAAGTCATGGATGCGTCGCGCCAGTTCCGTGTTGATGCCTTCGACCGCTTCCAGTTCCGCGAGCGCGGCCCGCGACACCCCGCGCGCCGAGCCGAACCGCGCCAGAAGGGCCTTCTTGCGTGATGGACCCACGCCGCCGATTTCGTCGAGGGGATTCTTCCCGATGTCGGCGGCGCGTTTCTGCCGGTGCGCGCCGATGGCGAAACGGTGCGCTTCGTCCCGGAGGCGCTGGAGGTAGTAGAGGACCGGGCTTTTCTCGTCGAGCCGGAAGGGCGGTTTGCCGCGCATGAAGAAGCGTTCGCGGCCGGCGTCGCGGTCCACGCCCTTGGCGACGCCGACGACGCAGACCTCTTTCGAGACGCCCAGCTCCCGCAGCGCCGTCAGCGCCGCATCGAGCTGGCCTTCGCCGCCGTCGATGAGCAAGAGATCGGGCCACTCTGCCTTTTCGTCCTCGAGCTTGGAAAAATCGACGCCGCCGCTGTCACCCCTCTCCCGTTTCGACGGAAGGTCATTCTGCACGACCGTGCCCTCACCCTGCAGGACTTCGTACTGCTGTCCCTCTCCCGTGGGGACGGGAGAGGGGTTTTCTTCGCGCAGCAGCCGCGCGAAACGCCGCCGGATCATCGCCTGCATCATCGCGTAGTCGTCGCCGGGCGTGATCTCCTTCATGTTGTACTTGCGGTACTGGTTCTTCCGGAAACCCTCCGGCCCCGCCACGATCATCGCGCCGACGGCGTTCGTGCCCTGGATGTGGCTGTTGTCGTAGACCTCGATACGCTCGGGCGCCTTGGACATGCCGAACGCGTCGGCGACGCCGTCGAGCAGGCGCACGACGCTGGCGCTTTCGGCCATGCGCCGGCCCAGCGCTTCGCGTGCATTGAGGATCGCCTGATCCATCACCTCGCGCTTTTCGCCGCGCTCGGGGCGGCGGATTTCCACGCGGCGTCCGGCTTTCAGCGCGAAGGCTTCTTCCAGCAGTTCCCAGCCCGGCGGCTCATGGCTCACGAGGATGAGGTTCGGCGGCTCCTTGTCGTCGTAGAACTGCGCGAGGAAGGCATCGAGAATTTCGGCGGGTTCGAGTTCGCGGTCGTGCTTGGGGAAATAGGCGCGGTTTCCCCAGTTCTGGCCAGCGCGGAAGAAAAACACCTGGATGCACGATTGCCCACCTTCGCAATGGAGGGCGAACACATCTGCCTCCGCGAACGTCGAGACATTGACGCCCTGCACAGCTCGCACCGAGGCCAGCGCGCGGATGCGGTTGCGCAGGCGGGCGGCCTGTTCGAATTCGAGCGCTTCCGAAGCCGCATGCATTTCCAACGCGAGGCGATCCTGCAGCTCGACGCTTTTGCCTCTGAGGAAGTCGACGGAATCCACAACGAGCCGCGCGTAGTCTCCCGTCTCGATCTCGCCCGTACACGGCGCCG
>JAWXBS010000089.1:0-53993 GCA_034440275.1 Alphaproteobacteria bacterium | reverse complement strand
GGCCAGCACGGTGAAGTTGCTGCCGAGATATTTGTTGATCGTCTTCGCCTTGGCAGGCGATTCGACCACGACGACGTTCATGAGCGGAGTGATCCTTGGCGGTGCGGGGCGATCTGCCCTGACCGAGCGGGGCCGGAAAGTGGGCGCCAAGGATTGAGAAGTCAACCGCGCCTCTTCCCCCTCGGAGAGAATAAGCTAAGTATGCACGTCATGGTTGTATTTGGCGAGAATGGCCCTGATGCCGGCGGTCCCTCCCCCGGAGACGTGTTCGACTACGCCGAGGCCATGGCGGGGGAGCTGGCGCAGATGTGCGATCAGGCCGGCGCACGGCGCACGGCGCGCGGCGCAGAAGTTCCGCGAGGCGGCGGACGCGCTGCGTCAGCCGTCGAACGCCGCGCCCGGGGACGCCGCGTAGCCGCCGGGCAGGGTCGCCGCGCGGCCGGCCAGTTCGAGTTCGGTGACGGCGCCAGCCACCACCCCCGCCGGCGCGCCGACGAGGCGGGCGAGATCGTTCACATGCACGGGCGTCGGCGAGAGGAGCCTGGCGATCGCCTCGACCAGCGCATCGCCAGGCGGCGCGTCGTCGTCGCGGTCGAACAGCGGGGCCGGTGGACGCGCGCGCACGGAGAGCGGCGTCGCCTTCAGCGCTTCGGCCACATCGGCGGCGGACTCCACGAGGATCGCGCCCTGTTTCAGCAACGCGTTGGAGCCGCGCGAGCGGGGATCTAGCGGCGATCCCGGCACGGCCATCACCTCGCGCCCCTGTTCACCCGCCGCGCGTGCGGTGATGAGGGAGCCCGAACGCTCTGCAGCCTCGATGACCACGACGCCGAGCGAGACGCCCGAGATGATGTGGTTGCGGCGGGGAAAGTCGCGCGCGCGCGCCTGAAAGCCGAGCGGCGCTTCCGCGATGACCGCGCCGCGCGCGCAGATGGCGTCATGCAGCGCGAGGTTCTGCGGCGGATAGGGCCGGTCGAGGCCGCCGGCGAGGACGGCGATCGTGCCGGTCTCAAGCGTCGCTTCATGCACCCGTGCATCGATGCCGCGCGCCATGCCGGAGACGATGACGAAACCAAGCTCGCCCAGTTCACGCGCAAACTGCGCGGCGAGCTTCTGTCCGGCGGCGGAGGCTTCGCGCGCGCCGACAATGGCGACGAGGGGTTTTGTGAAGAGTGCGGCGTCGCCTCGTATGGAGATCAGCGGCGGACATGGATCGATCTGCGCGAGCAAAGCGGGATAGTCGGGCTCGCAGCTTGCGATGAGGCGCGCGCCCATCTCTTCGAGTGCTTCAATCTCCGCTTCGACGGCTTCGGCGCCCGGCGGAACGAGGCGTCTCTTTGATATGTGCGGCAATGCGTCGAGCGCGCCGTCTGCGCCTTTGTACTGCGCCACGAGGCGATGAAAGGTGAGCGACCCGACGCCGGGCGTGCGCGCGAGGCGCGTCCACGCAGTCCGCTCACGCCTGGCGAGCGGGCGTCGCTTCGGCGCGGTCATTCCGCAGTGGGTTCGGGGACCTGTGGTTTAGCGGCCGCCTTCTTCGCGCCGATCTTCGGCTCTGTCCCCTTGAGGAGCCGCGAGATGTTGGCGTGATGGCGGATGAAGATGAGCACGGCGAGAAAGACGCAAAAGCCGATCGCCACCGGGCCGTTCAGAAGGAAGTAGGCGAGCACAGGCGCTGCCGCCGCCGCCGTCAATCCGCCCAGCGACGAATAGCGGAAGAGGATCGCCGTCAGGATCCAGATCGCCCCGCACGCCGCGCCGATCAGCGGCAGTCCCGCAAGCAGCACGCCGAAGAAAGTCGCGACGCCTTTGCCGCCCTTGAAATTGAGCCACACCGGAAAGCAGTGGCCGAGATAGGCCGCGCCGCCCGCGATGAAGCCTGCTTCAGGTGAGTTGAAGACGAATTTCGCAGCCAGCAGCGCGATGGCCGCCTTGCCGCTGTCGAGCAGCAGCGTGGCGAGCGCGAGATCCTTGCGGCCCGTGCGCAGCACGTTCGTCGCGCCGATATTGCCGGAGCCGATGGCGCGAATGTCGCCGAGGCCCGCCGCCTTCACGATCACGAGCCCGAACGGGATCGATCCCAGCAGATAGCCGAAAGCCGCAGAAACGACGGCTGCGAGAATGGTCAGATCACCCATGCCTGCGATCTAGCAGGCGGGCGGCGGCGCTGGAAAGAGGCGTCGCGCTAGAGCGAGAACGGCAGCGCGCGCGAGGCGGCGAGGCGCGTCTGGATGTCGGCCTGCTCCGCCACCGTGCGTTCGGCTGCGTAGGTGGCGAGCGGATTCATCGAGAAGATGGTCCAGGCGATCGACCAGACGAGCAGCATAAGCAGTTCCTCACTCAGGGTGAGGGCAACATGACTTACAGGCGTTAACTACGTCTTACGCTGAGTGTTGATCTGGAAGCTATGGAGAGGGCGGCTTGGCGCCACGACCGTCCATAAAGCCGAGAGCGATCCAACGGATGGCTCTGAAAACAGCCCACAAGATAACGTATGCGAGCAGCCATCCGAACAAGTCTGGACGAGTTGCCTCCCAGACTCCCTTCAAGCGCGCCGTGGGGCTCATCTCGCGTTCCACAATCGGCGTCCCATCTCTGTCCCACGCCGATGTCTTCGCGCCGGTGCAGCCTCCGCCGGCCACATTGCTGCAGCGTCGCCGCCACGTTTCTCTCGCCTCCGCTTCATTGTTCGCGCGAACGGTGACGATCAAGTTCGCTGCTTCCAGCCGAGCTTGATAGGTGCGCACACGGTTGGGATGGAATTGGTATGCGTGGAGAGCGTCTGAGCCGACTACAGCGATCGCAACCAAGAGGTATGCGATGGCAGTCACTCTGGCCAACCTTGCAAAGCCAACTCGCACGTTCATGGCCGCGTCCCCTCAGCCCGGTTTATCCTAGTGTGAAAACACCGTCGCGCCGCCGACGATCGTGCGCGTGACCCGACCCTGCATCAGGCGACCGTCGAACGGGGAGTTCTTGCACTTCGACAGCATCGTCTCGGCGTCGAATTTGAACGGCGCATCGAGATCGAGCAGCACCATATCGGCGGGCGCGCCGACCGCGAGACGGCCCTGCGGCAGGCCGAGTATTTCGGCGGGGCGCGAGGTGACGGCGGCGATCAGGTCCATCAGCGGAACGTCTTCGCCGTGATGCAGGCTCAGCAGCGCGGGCAGCAGCGTTTCGAGCGCGGAGGCGCCGAAGGCTGCTTCGTCGAACGGCAGGCGCTTTTCCTCGGGCGGGCGCGGATCGTGGCCGGAAACGACCACGTCGATCACACCGTCGCGCAGGCCCGCGATCAGCGCCTGGCGATCATCCTCACTGCGCAGCGGCGGTGAGAACTTCGCGAAGGTCCGGTAGTCGTTGAGCTCAAGCTCGTTGAGCGTGAGGTGGTGGATGCCGACGCTCGCATGCACCTTCACGCCTGCGGCCTTGGCGCGACGGATCGGATCGAGCGTGCGCGCCGCGGAGATCATGTCGAGCAGCAGGCGACCGCCGGTGATTTCCGCGAGCGCGCAATCGCGCTCCGCGAAGATGTATTCCGCCGCTGCGGGAATGCCCGCGAGCCCCATGCGCGCCGCGAGCGCACTTTCATGCGCCACCCCGCCGCGGGCGAGGCAGGGATCTTCCGGGCGATGCGCGATCAGCGCGCCGAACGCCGACGAGTAAGAAAGCGCGCGCCGCAGGACCCGGCTATCGACGATAGGTCGTGAGCCGTTGGAAAACAGCACCGCGCCCGCTTCGGAGAGAAGACCGATCTCGGTCATCTGTTCGCCGTCGAGATGCTTGGTCAGCGCCGCCGACGGCAGCACGCGCACCCCGGCGCGCGCCTCCCCGCGCCGCTTGATGAAATCGACGAGGCTCACATCGTCGATGACGGGGTCGGTGTCGGGCATCACGACCATGGTCGTCACGCCGCCTGCCGCCGCCGCGCGTCCCGCGCTCTTCAGCGTTTCCTTGTGCTCGGCGCCCGGCTCACCAATGACGACGCGCATGTCGACAAGGCCCGGGATGAGCGTCTTGCCCGAAGCGTCGATTGTCTCGACGCCCGCAGGCGCTTTCGCCTTCGCGCCGATCTCGGCGATGAAGCCATTCTCGATGAGCACGCCGCCGATGGCGTCCATGCGCGAGGCGGGATCGACGATGCGGGCGTTGGAGATGAAGAGGCGCGTCATTGGTCGACGCCTTCGTTGGACGCATGCGCCGCGAGCGCTTCCAGCACCGCCATGCGCAACGCGACGCCCATGCGGACCTGCCGCTCGATGAGGCTCACGGCCTTGTCGTCGGCGACGGCGCTGTCGATCTCGACGCCGCGATTCATGGGGCCGGGGTGCATGACAAGCGTCTGCCTGCCGGTGAGCGCGAGCTTTTCGGCGTCGAGTCCGTAGAACCAGAAGAATTCCCGCTGCGACGGCACGAACCCGCCCTGCATGCGCTCGAGCTGGATGCGCAGCATCATCACCACGTCCGCGCCCGGCAGGCCGTCCTTCATGGACGTGAAGACTTCCGCGCCCCAGTCATGCACGCCCGCAGGCAGCAGCGTCGGCGGCGCGATGAGACGCACATTCGCGCCGAGCAGGCTGAGCAGGCGCACATTCGAGCGCGCGACGCGCGAGTGCAGGACATCGCCGCAGATCGCGACCGTAAGACCTTCCACGCGCCCCAGCGCGCGCTTGATCGTCAGCGCATCGAGCAAAGCCTGCGTGGGATGTTCGTGCGTGCCGTCGCCCGCATTGATGACGGAGCAATCCACCTTGCGCGCCAGCAGCCGCGCCGCGCCCGACGCGCCGTGCCGCACGACGAGAAGATCCGGCGCCATGGCGTTGAGCGTTGCGGCGGTGTCCATCAGCGTTTCGCCCTTCGCCACCGAAGACGATTTCACGCTCATGTTGACGACGTCGGCGCCCATGCGCTTGCCGGCGAGTTCGAAGGAGCTTTGCGTGCGCGTGGAATTTTCGAAGAAAAGATTGATCAGCGTGCGCCCGCGCAGCGTGTCGGTCTTTTTCTTCGCGCGGCCCTCGACGAGGGGGATGAACGTCTCGGCGCGCGCGATCAGCGCTTCGGCCTCGAAGCGGGTGAGA
Organism: Alphaproteobacteria bacterium; assembly: GCA_034440275.1. Lineage (GTDB taxonomy): Bacteria > Pseudomonadota > Alphaproteobacteria > Caulobacterales > Aquidulcibacteraceae > VFBF01. The sequence goes on along the minus strand of JAWXBS010000089.1, from coordinate 48,915 downwards.
TCATCGATGGAAAGCAGGTGCCGATGGCGCACGACGGCGGGGGCGAGCGTCGCGTCGCCTTGCGTGGAGCCAGAGGGTTTCGGCATGGCCGCTTGTTAACGCGTGCGGCGGCCAGGCCGCAAGTGTGGCGGAAGGGCGGCGCAGATTCATCCACAGCGCCATTTTTTGCACCCCGAATCAGAACGAATTCAGAACTCGCGTTTACCTCTTGTTAGGGTTAATAGGGGGCGCGTCAGGAGTGAAGGTCATGACAGGCACGTTCAAGCCGGCTGGGATTGCAGTGGCTGCGGTGGTGGCGGGTCTCGCCGCGCCCGTGGGCATCGTCCAGGCTGCGGACGCGGCCATGGCGGCGCGGGACGCCGAGGCGGACGCGCTGGTCGCCGGCGCCATGAGCGCGGGGGCGGCCGAACCGTTCGGCGACGTTGCGCCTGCGAAACAAGCGAACCTGTTCGATCTCTAACGCGGCAGAGCCATAGAGATCGCGATCGGCATCGTGACAAAGGAGATGAGCGTGGTGACGCTCACGATGGCCGCCATCAGGCGGGCGTCGCCGCCCATCTCCCGCGCCAGCGTATAGCTCGCCGCCGCTGTCGGCGTTGAACCGATGCCCGCCGCGATCGCCGCCGCCAGCGGGCCGCCGCCCGCCGCACGGACCACGAAGTAGAAGATGACCGGCGCTACCGCGAGCTTGATGAAGCTCGAAAGGGCCACCTTGGCTTGCCCCGAGCGCGCCGCGCCCAGATCGATCCCCGCGCCGACGCAGATGAGCGCCACCGGCATGGCGGCCTGGCCGAGAAGCTGCAGCGCGTCCGACGCTGCGCCCAGTCGCGGCATGCCGAGAAAGAGCGCGGCCAGTCCCGCGATGCACGCGAGGACCAGCGGGTTACCCGCGATCTGCGCGATGAGGAAGCGCAGTGATGTCTGCCGGTTCTCGCCCCAGCGGGCGAGCACGCCGACGCTGATGATGTTGAGCATCAGCACCGCCGGTCCGAAGGCGAGCGCGATGTAGGGCCGACCGAGCGGGCCGAAGATCTCGTTGGCGGCGGCCAGGATCGCGAAACCGTTCCACCGCGTCGCGCCCTGAAAGACGCTCGTGTAGGCGGGGCCGTCCTTGAAGAAGACACGCAAACTGAGCGTCAGCGCGACGACGACGAGAAATGCGAGGATGACGCCGCCGAGAAACGGAAAGGCGTCCGGCGAAGCCAGCGACGCTGAGTGGATCGTCGTGAACAGGAATGCCGGATAGAGCACGAAATAGCCGAAGCGGTTCACCGCGCCGATGGCTTCCGCCGGCAACAGCCGCGCCGCGCGCACCGCCCACCCGAGCAGGATCAGCAGGAAGACGGGCGCGAGCGCGCCAACGACCTTATCCACGGGAGAGCCGCTCCTGCAGCGCGTCGCACACGCCCTGTAGCGCATAGGCGGCGGCGAGCTTGTCGACGACTTCGCCGCGCCGTTTGCGGGATGCATCGGCATCGATCAGCGTGCGCGTCACGGCGGCGGTGGAGAGGCGTTCGTCCCAGAGCAGCAGGGTCACGTCGCGCAGGTTCAAGAGGTTGCGTGCGAAGGCGCGGGCCGATTGCGCGGAAGGCCCCTCGGTGCCGTCCATGTTGCGCGGCAGGCCGATGACGAGGCCGGCGCACTGGCGGCCGTCGTAGAGCGCGAAGATCTTTTCGGCATCGAGGCCGAACTTCACCCGCGCCACGGTGTCCACCGGCGAGGCGATGATGCGCCCGGCGTCGCACGCGGCCACGCCGATGCGCTTCGATCCCGGGTCGAGACCGAGCAGCGCGCCTGACGGCGGCAGGGCCTCCGCGAAGGCCGGAAGATCGAGGATGGGCATGGGCGGCACCTGCGTCGCGTGCGTTCCCCGCCGGGTCAAGCGTCCTCGCCGCGCCCGACAGCGCGCGCCGCCGCCCTTGCCTTGCTTGGGAACCGCGACGCTGGTAGCGCTCCGGCTTCGCATTTCTGCCTTGTCCCTGAAGGAGCGGCCCGCTTGGCCATCGACGAGAACACCGTGCGCCGCGTGGCGCACCTTGCGCGCCTTGCGCTGCCGGAAGACCGCCTCGCGCCGATGGCTGCGGAGATCAACACCATCCTGGCGTGGATCGAGCAGCTCAACGAGGTGGACGTCGAGGGCGTCGAGCCGATGACCAGCGTGGTCGCGGCGAAATTGCCCCTGCGCGACGACGTGGTCACCGACGGCGGCGACGCGCGCAAGGTGCTGGCGAACGCGCCGAAGAGCGAGGACGGGTTCTTCGTCGTGCCGAAAGTCGTGGAGTAGTCAGGCCTTGCTGCTATCCAGACCCAAAGCCTTCGCGATCGCCACCATGGCGTCGTCTTCCTGCTCGCGCCGCGCGCCATCGGCCACCAAAGCTGCGCGTGCAGCGCGGATGACTGCTTCGCGTTCGTCGCTGGTGCTGACGAGTGAAGCAATCTGTTGTGCCACGGCGTCGAACGGCTCCTCACCCTTCAAAAACGCAAACGCGACAACGGACGCTTGTCGCAGTTGCTGCTCGGAAAAAGACCCAAAGGATGGATCGCTCTTCATCCTGCCAGCGAACCCATGTTCTTCCGGCCATGCGAGGCGTCCATCCGCGATGCAGACGAGGGCATGGGCCCGCGCGGCGGCGATAAGGAACTTGTCCGACATCATTTGTCTCCAGCCGACGCATGCCCGCCCATATGGCTTTGGGCTCGCCCAAGAGTAAACGCATGACCGATCTTACCAAACTCACATTGTCAGACGCGCTCGATGGCCTCTCCGCGAAGAAGGTCTCCTCGGTCGAGCTGACGGACGCCTTCCTTGGCGCCATCGACAAGGCGAACCCGCATCTCAACGCTTACGTCGTCGTCGCGCACGACAAGGCGCGCGCCATGGCGAAGGCGTCCGACGAGCGCCGCGCGAAGGGCTCCACGGCGCCGCTGGAAGGCGCGCCGCTGGGGATCAAGGATCTCTTCTGCACCGAGGGCGTGCGCTCGACGGCGTGTTCGGCGATCCTCGGCGACTTCACGCCGACCTACGAGTCCACCGTCACCGCCAATCTCTGGCGCGACGGCGCGGTCATGCTCGGCAAGCTGAACATGGACGAGTTCGCCATGGGCTCGTCGAACGAGACGAGCGCGTTCGGCGCCGTCATCAATCCGTGGCGGTCGAAAAATTCGAACGCGACGCTGACGCCGGGCGGCTCGTCCGGCGGTTCGGCCGCGGCGACCGCCGCAGATCTCTGCCTTGCGGCCACCGCCACCGACACCGGCGGCTCGATCCGTCAGCCCGCCTCGTTCACCGGCACCGTCGGCATCAAGCCGACCTATGGGCGCTGCTCGCGCTGGGGGATCGTCGCGTTCGCGTCCTCGCTCGATCAGGCGGGACCGATCGCCAAGACGGTGAAGGACGCGGCGATCATGCTCAACAGTATGTGCGGCCACGACCCGAAGGATTCCACGTCGCTCGACGTGAAGACGCCCGATTTCACCAAGGCCGTCGGGCGAAGCGTGAAGGGCCTGCGCATCGGCGTGCCGAAGGAATATCGCGTCGACGGCATGCCGGCGGAAATCGACGCGCTCTGGGAAAAGGGCATCCAGCAGCTGAAGGACGCGGGCTGCGAGATCGTGCCGGTGTCGCTCCCGCACACGAAATATGCGCTGCCCACCTATTACATCATCGCGCCGGCGGAAGCGTCGTCGAACCTCGCGCGCTATGACGGCATGCGCTTCGGCGCCCGCAAGCCCGGCAAGGACCTGACCGAAACATATGAAGCCACGCGCGCGGCGGGCTTCGGCAAGGAAGTGCAGCGCCGCATCCTCATAGGCACCTATGTGCTGAGCGCGGGCTATTACGACGCCTACTATCTGCGTGCGCAGAAGGTGCGCTCACGCATCGCCGAGGATTTCACCAACGTCTTCGCCACTGTCGACGCGATCCTCACGCCCACCGCGCCGTCGGCGGCGTTCGCGCTCGGCGAAAAGGCGGGCGATCCCGTGCAGATGTATCTCAACGACATCTTCACGGTGACGACCAACCTTGCGGGACTTCCCGGCATTTCGGTGCCTGCGGGCGTCGATGCGAACGGCCTGCCGCTCGGTCTGCAGGTGATCGGCAAGGCGCTCGACGAGGAGACCGTGTTCGCGGTGGCGGCGGCGTTGGAAGACGCGGCGGGATTCACGGCGAAGCCGGGGATTTGGTGGTAGGTCGCCTTTGCGACAAACCCTTATCGTCCTTCGATAAAATCCATTGACCCACAACGGACTGCGGGTAGGACTGCTTCATCACTCGGGGAGCACCACCCATGTCCAAACGCCTTTTGGCCGCATGCGCGCTTGCAGCGCTCGCCGCCCTGCCTGCCGCTGCGCAATCGCGCCGACCCGCTGCGCAGCCCGCGCCCGCCGTCCAGCCGGTGCGGCCCACGACGCCCGCCGTCCCGCGCGTGGAACGCGGCACGCTCGTGCTGGAAAACATCCCCGACACGCCGCCCGCCATCCGCGAGCGTCTGCGCCAGTACGTGAACACGCGCGGCGCTGGCTTTCAGGATTTCACGCCGGACGGCGGCATCCTGATCACCACGCGCTTCGGCGACACCGCGCAGATCCACAAGGTCGCGATGCCCATGGGCGCGCGCCAGCAGCTCACCTTCTACGCCGAGCCCATCGCTGGCGCAGGCGTGCGTCCGAAGAGCAACGACGTCGTGTTCGTGAAGGACACCGGCGGCGACGAGTTCTATCAGAGCTATCTCTTCGATCCCGCGAGCGGGCGCACTACGCAGTTCACCGAAGCGGGTTTCCGCAATACGGGGCCCGTGTTCACTGATGACGGCGCGCGCGCCGCGTGGGCCCGTGCGTCGAAGGACAGCGGCGACTACGACATCTTCGCCGGCAATCCCTCCACCCCCGCCTCGCGCACGCAGATCCTCGACGGCAAGGGCGCAGTGTCGCCCATCGACTGGTCGCCGGACGGCCAGACACTGCTGATCGGCGAAAGCGTCTCGGTCACGAAGGCCAAGCGCTTCCTGCTCACGGTCGCCACCGGTGCATTGCGCGAACTGACGCCGGACCTGAACGTCGCCTACGACGGCGGCGAGTTCACGGCGGACGGCCGTTCGATCATCCTCATCTCCGATGAGGGCTCAGACTTCGCGCGCCTCATCCAGCTCGACGTCGCCACCGGCGCGCGCACGCCGCTGTCGCCGACAACGCTGAACTGGGACGTGGAAGGTTTCGATCTTTCGCAAGACGGACGCCGCATCGCCTATACCGTCAACGTCGGCGGCGCGGCGGAACTGAAGATCATCGACCTGCGTCTGCGCAGCGCCACGCGAGAAGTCCCCGGCCCGCAACTGCCGCCGGGCCTGATCGGTGGCGTGAACTGGAACGAGGCGGGCGACAAGCTCGGCTTCACGCTCAACTCGTCGACCTCGCCGTCGGACGCGTACGTGTTCGATCTCGCGAGCCGCCAGCTCACGCGTTGGACGCAGTCGGAAGTGGGCGGTCTCGACGCGCGCACGTTCGTGGCGCCGAAGCTCGTGCGCTTCCCGACGTTCGACAGCGCCTCAGGCGGGCCGAAGGAAATCACGGCGTGGGTGTATGAGCCGAAGACGCCGGGCCCGCACGCTGCGATCGTCAACATCCACGGCGGTCCGGAATCGCAGGCGCGGCCGGGCTTTTCATCCACGATCCAGTACTGGGTGAACGAGTTGAACGTCGCCGTCGTCGTGCCGAACGTCCGCGGCTCCACGGGCTATGGCAAGACGTTCGTCGATCTCGACAACGGCATGAAGCGCGAAGACTCCGTCAAGGACATCGGCGCGCTGCTCGACTGGATGGGCACGCAACGCCAGAGCTTCGACATGTCGAAGGTCGTGGCCTATGGCGGCTCCTACGGCGGCTACATGGTCTATGCCTCGATGATCATGTACCCCGAACGCTTCGCGGGCGGCGTCGACATCGTCGGAATCTCGAGCTTCGTCACTTTCCTCGAGAACACGTCCGGCTACCGGCGCGACCTACGCCGCGTGGAGTACGGCGACGAGCGCGATCCGGCCATGCGCGCGCATCTGCAGCGCATCTCGCCGCTGACAAATGCCGCCAAGATCAAGCGTCCGCTGTTCATCGTGCAGGGCTTCAACGATCCGCGCGTGCCGTACACCGAAGCCGAGCAGATGCTGGCGGCGGTGCGTCGCAACGGCGTGGACGCGTGGTTCATGATGGCCAAGGATGAAGGCCACGGCTTCGCGAAGAAGTCGAACCAGGAAGCGCAGCGCGAAGCCGAGACGCTCTTCTTCCAGAAGATTGTGGGGACGCGCTGATCCGATTTTCCCTCCCCCGCTCGCGGGGGAGGGAGAAGCGAACGAAGTGAGCGAAGGGTGAGGGGAAGTGAGACGGTTGTCGCAATCGTCTCACGGGCCCTCACCCTGACATCGCTACGCTCAGTCTGTCCCTCTTCCGCAGGCGGGAGAGGGCTTGCTCACCCCCGCAACGCCCGCGCGGTTTCCTCATCCGCCGGATAGAACGCCTCCAGCGCGAGCTCCGAGAGCGTCACGTCCATCGGCGTCCCGAACATGGTCATGGTGCTGAGGAAGCTGAGCACGCCTTTCGATGTCTTCAGCTTTAGCGGAATGAAGACGCCGTGGTCAGGCTGCGCGGGTCGCGCGCCGATCGGCGCTGGATACGCCGACACTTCCGCGTAGAGCGCGGCCAACACCGTATCGGCGCTCATCTCCACCTGACGGCGCAGGCGCGAGAGGATGTGCGCGCGCCACTCCGCGCCGTTGACGATGTGGCGCGCCATGCCGCTCGGATGCATGCCCAGACGCACCGCGTTCGGAGGCGTTTCAAGGAGGTCGGCGTCCACGCCTTCCATGAAGATCGCGACCGCGCTGTTCATCGACACGATGTTCCAGTGCCGGTCCACCGCGAGCGCCGGAAACGGCTCGTGTCCCTTGAGCACCAGATCGATCGCCGCACGCGCGGCTGAAAGCGCGGGATCGTCCAGCGATTTCTCAGAGAATACCGGCGCGAAGCCCGCCGCGACCAGCACCGTGTTGCGTTCGCGCAGGGGGATTTCGAGGCGTTCGGCCAGATGCAACAGCATCTCGCGGCTCGGCCGCGCGCGCCCGGTTTCGATGAAGCTCAGATGGCGCGTGGAAATGTCGGCTTCACCCGCGAATTCGAGCTGGGAGAGGCGCCGCCGCTGGCGCCATTCGCGGAGATGTTCGCCGACATGGGCGGGCGCGGCGCGCTGGGCGGTGCTGGTCATACGAGGAGCCTAGCGCCGGCGCGCGAGGCGATCCAATTACCTCAAAGGTAATCGCGTTCCCTCTCCCGCGTGCGGGAGAGGGTTTTCGCGTCAGCGCTCGACGTTGAACTTCACGATCACGTGCGCGTGGCGGCGCAGGGGCTGGTCGGCGTCGTCATCGACGGCGTCGTGTTCGACGATCTTCACCTTCCGCGCCGAAACGCCCAGCGCCGAGATGACCTTGGCCTTCACCGCCTGCGCGCGCGCGGCGGCATTCGCCGCGCCCGTCGCGCCGTCGGCGGTGTTGGCGCCGAACGCCGCGACGTCCACGCGACGTACATGCGAGAAGCGCGCCTTGCAGGTCGCGATCGTCTCGTTGATCGTGGCGAACACAGGATCGGCCGACGCGGGCACGGTCGTGACGGTCGGATCGAAGTAGATCTTCACATCGAGATCGGGACACGCCGTCGCTTCGACCACCGGTCGTTCGGTCGGCGGCGCGGGGCCTACGGTGCTGCAGGCGGCGAGCGCGACGAGCGCAGCGGCGAAAGCGAACTTCTTCATGACGTCACCTCGGGGAGCGTGCGCCCCGGCCTTGGGCTTTGTGGGCCTAGCCGACCTTCGCGCACGTCTGCAGCGCCATCCGGCCGCGCGCGAATTGCACGCGTCCGCCGTTGGCGCTGTCCTGATCCTGAATAAACGTGAGTCTGCTGTTGGAATACATGCGTTGTGCGAAGGGATCGTCGCTGGGGTTCACCCGTGGCACTGCGAGCACGCCGTCCGGTGTCGTCAGCCACGCCATGGCTCCGTCGAAGGCCACCTGCAGGGTTTCGGAACCACAGCGGTAGCTTGTGGGCGTGGGGGTTCCCGGGCCGCCTGCCAGCGTGGGCGTGGAACTCGTTGGGGAACTCGGCGCGGCGGGCGTCGTGCCGTAGCCCGGATAGACAGGATACGTCGTCGGCGCGGGCGCTGTCGGGAGCGTCGTCACCGGCGCGGGCGTGACGGGCATGGTCGTGATGGGCGGTCGCGACACGCCTGACGCCGTCGCACTCACCATGCGGATGCTCATGGGCGCGTTCGGACCTGTCGCGGAAACGGGATTGCTCGTGTCGGTGATGAACAGGAGGCGTCCGCCAGACAGGATCTGCGCGAACAGCGTGAGGCGCGCATTCGCCGGTACGACGTTCGTCGGCGCGGAAATGCTGAACGGATACGGCCCGCCGGATCCCGCCGCGAATTCCTGCTGCGCCAGCACGAGCGCCGGCGCGCCGACTCGCGCGGTGTCGCGGAGCTGGATGCGGACCTGCGCGCCCGGCGGCAAGGCGATGCGCTCTAGGAAGAACAGTTCCCCGCTCGCGGTGACCTGTCCGGGAACTTCGGGTGTCGTCAGCGGCGGCGGCGCCGAAGCGTAGGGCGGCGTGTAGGCGGGGGTCGTCGGCGTGGAATACGTCGGCGGCGTTGCGGGCGTGGTGTAGGTCGGCGGCGTGTAGGCGGGCGTCGTCGTCAGAACGGTCGTGGTGTTTTCGGGCGGCTTCGTCTTCGTCGCCGCAGTGGTCGCGGGTGGGCCGCTGCGCCGGCGCAGCAACACTTCGCCCGTCGGTGATTTCAGCGATGTCGATCCGTCGAACGTGGTCTCGACTGCGGTCGCGGCCTGCAGGGCGGTGATGAACCGGCGTTCCTGCTCCATCACGCCCGCCGTGCTGCAATACATGCGCGTGACGCCGAGCGGGGTGACGCGCACCGTGCCGGCGGTCTGGTCGTAGGAGTAGGCGCCGGTGAAGCGGTTGCAGCCGGCCGAACCGGAGATGCGGCTCGTTTCGTCGAAGTTCACCGTGAGCGGATTGGCCGGCGTCGTCGCGTCGATGCTGACCACGGTCCACTCGCCGATGAGCGAGTCGGAGGCTGGCGCCCGCAGCGACGCGCACGCGGAAATCGACAGGGCCAGCGCCGTGGCGAAGGCCGTTTGTCTGACGATGCTCATGGCCGATTTCCCGCGTTGCGAACCCGAAACGGCCCCGCACGGGGGGCCGCTCCCGACATTAACCCTTGCCCCCGACCCGGCAAGCCGCGACTCGGCCCGCGCGAAAACCCCACACCACAGGGGAATCCGAACCGCGCGCGACTCGCGCTAGGGGTGAGTTCCGTCTCACGAAGCCCCAAACCAAACCGCACGGAAAGAAGCTCATGGCCCAGCGATCCAAAGTCAGCGTCGACATGCAGTTCCTGTTCGGCGACACGCTGATCAAGACGGGTGTGGCCGTGATGTGGTTGTGCATCGTGATCGGCATCTACACGCCGTTCTCGCTGAACGACGCGCTGGCGCAGAACATGGTCGGCTATCTCTCGATGATCGCCGGCCTGCTTTTGCTGGCGTTCGGCCTCTGGCAGTGGGGCCGCAAGATGCGCGAGCAGGCGACGATCGCCGATCGCTGAGCGCTGAGCGCCACTTCAGGATACCGCGACGCGGAGCGTCACTTCAAAATGAACGTGACTTTCATGTTCACGCGCCATTCGGCGATCTTGCCGTTCTTGATCTGCAGCTTGATGTCCTGGATCCAGGCGCCCTCGACCTGATCGAGACTGTCGGCGGCGCGCGACACGCCCTGGATGATCGCGTCCTCAAGCCCCTTGCTCGATCCGCCGGTGACTTCGATGACTTTTGCTACGGCCATTGGTGGTTCTCCTCACCCCGGCCCCCCGCTGCGGGGAAGCTAGGCCCGCAGCCGCAGGCGGAGCAAGCGCTACTTCACCTTCTCGCGCATCGATCCCATCGCCTCGAGGCGCTGCATCAGCAAGTCCGCCGCGCGGGTGATTTCCTGTTCGCCGAAGCGTTTCGCCAGCTTGCGGATCACCGGCGCCAAGCCGCCCGACGCTATGTCGATGGCGCCGTGCGTATCTTCCAGGACGCCAATGAGCGCGTCGGCCTTGTCGGACGCGGGCCCGTGGATGACCGACAGGCGCGCAGCAATGGCGCCGGCGAAGTCCGTCTTCTTGACGCTGGGCTTCTTCGGCGGGGCGACGGCGGCGAACAAGGCCGCGTCGTTTTCAGCGCGGATCGTGTTGAAGAGCGCCTTCATCTCCGCGCGGGTGCGGGTACGGGCGAGGCTCTTCAGCGTTTTCCGGGTGCCTGCATCCATGGCGTCACGCGCCCGCGCGCTTGATGATGTCGATGGCGGCGGACGCGAGGCTTTCCTTCAGCATGCGCTGCGCGAACTGCTTCATCGCCGTCAGTGAGATCGGGTTCACGACATATTTGTCGATCGGCGTCGTGCGCAGGTGCGTGGTGTAGGGGATGGCGGCGTCGATGAGGGCCGAGCCGAAGAACGGGGCCGCCGCGATCTCGTCGCGCGTGGCCTGGTCGACATCGAAGCCGTTGCGCGTGCGCGGCCGGTCGGCGACGCCGTTGAGCAACACGGTGAACTCGCTCGGCTTAAGGCTCCGCTGGCGGATTTCGCGCGTCACCTGCTCCAGCATGTTGAGGCCGGTGAGCGAATACTTCTCCGGCCGCACGGGCGCGACGATGTGGTCGGAAGCGGTCACTGCGCAGCGGGTCAGGAAGGTGGCGCAGGGGTTCACGTCGATGACGACGAGATCGTATTTGGCCCGCAGGCCCGCGATCAGGTCATGGAAACGCGACATGGCGTCGGCGCGCTCGCGCTCAGTGCGCCCGTCCAGCGTGAATTCGAAGAGGCGCTCGTCGCCGACGACGAGATCGAAGCGCTGCTTGCCCATGCCGCGCGCGCGGTTGAGCTGCACCGGCATGCGCTGGAAGCTCTCGCGCGGCGTCGAGAGCGGGCCCTTGGCGATGAACACGGAATAGATCGTCATCGCGTCGGCGCGCACGCGGTTGCGCTCTTCCGGCGGCAGGAAATACTGCGAGAGATTGTGCTGGGGATCGAGGTCCACGAAGCACACGGACTTGCCGAGCTCGAGATGCGCCGCCGCAAACACGTTCGCGGCCAGCACCGTCTTGCCCACGCCGCCCTTGATGTTGAGCATGGCGATGGTGCGGCCCGCCTCAGCGAAGACCCGCACGTTCTCCACGATCTTCGACAGCACCGGATTGGAAAGGCCGCTGCGCGCATCCACGCGGTTGCTCTGCTCCAGCAGGCGCTTGAACGTCTCTGCGCCGGTGTCGCCGCGCACGACGGGGATCACGGGCTTGCCGTTGGCCAGCGCAAACGCGAGGTCGCGCTGCACCCCCTCATCTGCCTCGGCTGCCGGCGAGAGTAGCGCCACGATGGCGCGCGCATCGAGAACGGCCTGCGCGCGATCCACAGCCGTCAGCGTCGCCGGCAGGCCATGGGCCTCCAGTTCACGCGCGATGTCCTGCGCGGCCGCGGAGTCATCCGCGCCGTAAGTGAGATAAGCGGCGATCGCCATATTCAGCCCTGAACCCGGCGAAACCTTGCCGTTTCGTTCAGGTGTTTGCAACGCGCTGCAACCGTTGCGGGACAGCGCCGTCAGTGACCTCGGTCACCGCCCGTCAGGCGAACGACGGTCAAGGATTGCATAGGGCTGGAGAGCGTCCACCCCGTGGAGGAGACAACGCCATGCCCAGCTCTCGGAGCGCACCCGCCGCCCGTCCCGGACCGCGCAAGATTGCCGCGCTGATCGCCATTGGAGCGCTGGTTCTGGGAGCCTCGGTCGTGCCGGCGCTGGCCAAGGAAAGGATCACCATGTTGCGGGGCGTCGGCGTGTGTAAGGCATGGTGCGACGCCAACCGCGTCGGCGCTGAACTCGCGAAGTGTCGCCAAAACTGCGAAAACTACTGGATGTGCAACGGCTCGGATTCCACCGCGCAAACGTGCGCCGACGCACCTCCCAAGGTGCGCGAGGCCGCGCCGCAGCCGCCGCCGGGGAGAAACGTCGGCCCGGCTTTCATCCCCCATCGGCCGAAGGTGAAGAGCAACTGAAGGCCGGACCGCCACGGGGGCACAATCTCCCCCGTGGCGCCGCGTCCGCTTCCAGGGGGCGCATGGTTTCTGCTAAGGAGGGCCCATGCGTGAAAAATGGTCCCCCAGTTCCTGGCGCGCCGCGCCTGCGAAGCACATCCCGACAGACTATCCGGACGCCGCCGCCGTGGCCCGGGTGGAGGCGACGCTGCGCAACTATCCGCCGCTCGTGTTCGCGGGCGAGGCGCGCAATCTGAAATCGTCGCTCGCCAAGGTGGCGGCGGGCGAAGCCTTCCTGCTGCAGGGCGGCGACTGCGCCGAGAGCTTCAAGGAATTCCACCCCGACAACATCCGCGACACCTTCCGCGCCCTGATGCAGATGGCGGTGGTGCTGACGTTCGCGGGCTCCAAGCCCGTGGTGAAACTCGGTCGCATCGCGGGGCAGTTCGCCAAGCCGCGTTCGGAGCCGACCGAGACCATCAACGGCGTCACGCTGCCGTCCTATCGCGGCGACAACATCAACGGCATGGACTTCACGCCCGAAGAGCGCATCCCCGATCCCGAGCGCCTCGTCCGTGCCTATTCGCAATCCGCCGCCACTCTCAATCTCATCCGCGCGTTCGCGCAGGGCGGTTACGCGGACCTGCGCAGCGTGCATCGCTGGACGCTCGGCTTCGTCGCCGACAGCCCCGCCGGCGAACGCTACCGCAAACTCGCCGACAAGATTTCCGAGGCGCTCGAATTCATGGCCGCGTGCGGCGTGACGCCCGAGACCACGCCGCAGATGAAGCAGGTGGATTTCTACACGTCCCACGAAGCGCTTCTGCTCGGCTACGAAGAGGCCATGACCCGCGTCGATTCAACGACCGGCGACTGGTACGACACCAGCGCGCACTTCGTGTGGATCGGCGACCGCACGCGCCAGCTCGACGGCGCGCATGTGGAATTCTGCCGCGGCATCAAGAACCCCATCGGCATGAAGTGCGGCCCGAGCCTCGAACCCGACGACATGCTGCGCCTTATCGATGCGCTCAATCCGGAGAACGAGCCGGGCCGCCTCACGCTCATCGCGCGCTTCGGCGCCGAGAAGGCGGCGGCCGGTCTGCCGAAAATCGTGCGCGCGGTCCAGAAGGAGGGGAAGAACGTTGTGTGGTCGTGTGACCCCATGCACGGCAACACGGTGAAGACGAACACCGGCTACAAGACCCGTCCGTTCGATCGCATCCTCGCGGAAGTCCGCACCTTCATGGACGTTCTGCCCGCCGAAGGCGCCTGGCCCGGCGGTGTTCACGTCGAGATGACCGGCGCGCAGGTGACCGAGTGCCTCGGCGGCGCGCAGGAAGTGACGATGGAAGATCTCTCCGACCGCTACCACACCCACTGCGACCCGCGTCTCAACGGCGCACAGGCATTGGACTTGGCATTCCTTGTCGCCGAAGGTCTGCGCGCGACGCGCATGGAAGCGCGGAAAGTAGCGAACGGCTAGCGGCCGTCTCCCATGAAGCCGCGCGAACTGACGCGCCGAGCGCTGCTTTCACGCGGCGATTGAGAGATGCAAATTTCAAGATCGACGAAGTGACCGTCCGCGCGCGCCGCAACGGCAAGGGACCGAAGCACGTGATCTGGTTCGCCGAAGGCCGCTAGCGGCTCAATCATCCGTCGCCTCGATGTCTTGACGGTTCGGGCGGCGATCCAGTTGTTGCGGTCAACCGCGCCGCGCCGCTTCAATCGCGGCGACGTCGATCTTCTTCATCGTCATCATGGCCTCGAACGCGCGCCTGGCTTCATCGCCGCCGGCGGCCATGGCCTCGCTGAGCACGCGCGGCGTGATCTGCCACGAGATGCCCCACTTGTCCTTGCACCAACCGCATTCGCTTTCCTGGCCGCCGTTGCCGACAATGGCGTTCCAGTAGCGGTCGGTCTCTTCCTGGCTTTCGGTGGCGATCTGGAACGAGAAGGCTTCGCTGTGCTTGAAGGCGTCGCCGCCATTCAGCCCGATGCACGGAATGCCTGCCACGGTGAAGTCGACGGTCAGCGGCTGGCCCTTCTTGCCGCCCGGAAAATCGCTGGGCGCGTAGTGAACCGCCTCCACGGAACTGTCGGGAAAGACGCTGGCGTAGAAGCGCGCAGCGGCTTCGGCGTCCTTGTCGTACCAGATGCAGATCGTGTTCTTGTTCATGTCCATGGCTCCCGTGTGCCTGGTCGTCCGGCTGAAGTGAACACTTCGGCATTTCGTGGATACCCGCGCGCGGGAAGGCAGGTTCCCCTGAACGAATGAACCCTTTTCGGCCGCCCCGCGCGCGCCCGCCCGCCGCCACCGGGTTTCTTGTTAACGAAAAATTCTCCCGCTCTGTGAGCTCGGCGACTGTGCTGATTCGAGGCAGCATGGTATGAGCCCTCTGTAATGACCCCGAACGGGCCCTCCAGCCGCGTCGCGTCCCACGCGATGGCAGTGCAGTCGATCGCCGACACCGTTGCCGATCACGTGCTGAACGCGCTCGCTTTTGCGCGCCGGCAGCTCGAGCTAGCAGGGAACTTCGGCTCCCCGGCGAGCATGACGGCCGCCGCGCTCGTCGGCGTCGCCCTCTGTGCGGCGGCCTTGGCCACCTGGCCCACGACCAACACCGCCATGGCCGCGCATGCGCCCGCTGCGGTCGAGGCCGCCATGACCCCGATCTCGGCGCCGACGCCCACGGGCGCGCCGCCATCAGCCCCGGTCCAGCTCGCGCTCGACTACGACGTGACGTTCTTCTGGCCGAAGACCCCGCAGACCGTCGCCGAGGCCGTCGCCATCCGCGAAGGTCCCGCCGACTACGCCAAGGTCATCCGGGCCGCGCGTCCGGGCGAACGGCTGCGGATCAACGGCCGGGTCGAGGACGCCCCGGACGGTCCGTGGCTCCGGGTCCGCCTCGAGGACGGTCGCGACGGCTACTTCGCCGCCCAGACTCTCGAAGTCGGCCAGTTCCGACGCCGTCGCGCCGAAGAACGCGTGCTCGAAGCCGAGACCGCGCCGGAAGCAGGACCCGTGTCCGTCGGCGCGCCGCTGATCGTCGCCGGCCCGGATGGCCCGGAAGCGGGATCGCCGTCCTTCTGACGTCGGCCGGTTGAGCCCCGCACGCGCGGGCCTTCCCCCACTTTTCCATTCAATGCGCTAGGCCGATCGCGCCTGCGCCAACGACAAGAAGACAGTCATGTCCGAACCTTTGTTACCCCGGCTTTTGAAGCTCGCCGGACCCGTCGCCGTCGCCCGCCTGGGCATCATGGGCATGGGCGTCGCCGACACGATCATCGTCGGCCAGCTCGCGCCGACGGAACTCTCGCATCTCGCCCTCGGCTGGGCCCCGACCGGGGTCTTCCTCGTCGGCGCGATCGGGCTTCTCGTCGGGGTGCAGGTGCTCGCCGCCCGCGCCATCGGCGAAGGCCAGCCCCAGAACGCGGGCGCGGCGCTCCGGCGCGGCCTCGTACTCGGCTGGATCGCCGGCGCGATCTCGGCGCTCGTCATCGCCTTCGGCGCGACGCCCGCGCTCATCGCCATGGGCATCGACCCGGCGCTCGCCGCGAGCGCCGGCAAGGTCGCCGCCGTGCTCGGTCTCTCAATCCCGCTGCACCTCACCTTCGTCGCCGCGTCCTTCTTCCTCGAAGCGATCTCGCGGCCCAACGCCGGCGCGATCGTGATGTGGGCGGGCAATGCGGTGAACATCGCGCTCAACCTGCTCCTCGTCTCCGAGTGGGGCGCAGTCGGCTCGGCTTGGGCGACGGTCGGCGCGCGCGTGTTTCTCGTCGTCGGTCTGCTGGGCTGGATCTGGTACTCGCTCCGCAACGCCGAGTTCGGCGTGATGAAGAAGCCCTCCGCCGATGCACCGGGCTATGCCGCGCTCCTCGGAGTCGGCGCAGCGGCGGCGGTAAGCCAGGTGGCCGAAGCGGGCGCGTTTTCCGGCATGACGGTGATCGCCGGTCGCATCGGCGAGCAGGCGGTCTCGACCTACCAGATCACGCTCAACCTGCTCGCGGTGGTGTTCATGCTCTCGCTTGGTCTCGCCGCAGCGACGCAGGTGCTCGTCTCGGAGTCGATCGGCGCGAATGATCGTGCGAAGGCGACGCGCGCGGGCTGGATGGCCATGGGCGTGAACACGCTCGTGCTGATGGCGGCGGGACTCATCGCGCTCGTCGTCGCGACGCCGATCGGGCGCGCCTACAGCGCCGATCCCGCGCTCGTCGCGGCGGTGGCCGCGCTCATGCCGATCGCGGCGCTCACAATGCTGCCGGACGGGGGACAGGTCGTCGTGGCCGCCGCACTGCGTGGGCGTGGAGACAACTGGTTTCCCACGGCCAGCCACGTGCTCGCGTATGTCGTCGTGATGCCGCCGCTCGCGTTCTGGCTCGGCGAGGTGCAGGGACGCGGCGTGTACGGTTTGATGGAGGCGATCTTGCTGGCGAGCGTGCTGTCCGTCGGCGTGCTCACCTTCAGGCACCTGTATCTCACACGCCGAGTATCCAGCCCTCTTCCTGCGTGACGATTTCGGCGTGCGTCTCCTGGTCCTTCTTCGGGCCGAAGACGCCGCCGAGACGGCCTTTCTCGTCGAGCGCGGCGAAGTGTTCGGCGGCGGCGCGCACCTGCACGGCGTCTTTCACTTCGAAGGCCGTCGCTTTCGTCGCGTAGAGCGAGGGGTAGATTTCTGCGGCGACCACAGAAACGCCTTCGACATCAGCCAGAGTGAGCGTCTTCCAGCCAGTCTCGAACGGCCACAGTTTCATCGCATCGCCAAGTTTCGTCTTGAGCTTCTTTAGCACAGGCAAGCCCGTCAGCGCCTGACCGCCGACAGAGCCCTGATAGTAGAGCTTCCAGATCGAAGACGGTCCCTTGATCGCCTGTTCGGCCCTGCGGAATTCGGGAAGATCATCGGCGCCGTGATCGCGCGGACGTTTCACGGCCAGCATGGTCTGGGCGTCCTTCGCCGGCGCGCCCCAGAACGGAAACGCGCTGTTGGTCATCAGACGATTCATCTTCGCGCCGACTTGGAAGCGGTTGTTCGTGTTGTCCGGCTTGTCGCGCATTTCGGCCGCCACAAAGTCGATCATCGCCGACCACGCATCGCCCTTCAGCTTCAGCGCAGCCGCGGTTCCCTCCGGAAAACCCAGCGGAAAATCGAAGCCGAGCAGGATGCGGTCGTTGCGCCGTTGCAGATCCGCGATCGACTTTTCGAGCAGCGCTAGCGCTTCGGCCCGCGTCGCCGGATTGTGCGCCTCGAACGCGAGTTGGAAGCGCACGTTCTTTTTCAGGATGCCGATCCAGATGGAGTCAGTTCCGGTGGTCGGCTTGGAGGCGGCGGACCAGTCCACCATGATGTAGGCGTCGAACAGGCGAGACATGCGAAGGGTCCGGTCAGAAAAAACGGGAAGAGGCAGAGAAAGAACGTCAGGCGCGGGCGAGGAAGGGCCAGTCGATAACGCCCGAAGCCCACAGGCACCACCACGCGAACACCGGCTGAAGCAGCAGGCGCGGCCCATGGTAGAGCCAGCTGAGGGTGACGCCGTTCATCGCGATCGACTCGAAGGCATGGCGTATGTTCGCCTGATAGACGCAGACACAATACACCGCGAGCCCGATGCCTGCCCATCGCCGAGTTTGCGGGAGGAGCAATCCGATGCCGCCGGCCAGCGCCGCGATTCCGGTGAGTTGCACCGCGAGGCGCGGATCGGGAACCCAGTCTGGCGTGATCGCCATGAACGGCGCGGGAAACAGCCAGTGCAGCCCCGCATCCGCAATGAAGATGGCCGCGAGCGCCCACCGCGCAAGGCGACGCGCGCGGGTCTCCGTCATCCCAGTTTGACGAGCATCTTGCCGGTGTTGCCGCCGGAGAACAGATTGAGGAAGGCCTTCGGCGCGTTTTCGATTCCCGTCTCGACGGTCTCTTCCCACTTGATCTTGCCGTCGGCGATCCACTGCGTCATGTCGGCGAGGAATTGCGGACGCTGGCCGTAGAAGCTCGAGACGATGAAGCCCTGGATCTTGATGCTCTTGCCGACGATGTAGATCAGGTTTCTCGGGCCGGGCGTCGGTTCGGTATTGTTGTATTGCGAGATCATTCCGCACTCGGCAAAGCGCGCGAAGGGCCGCGCGAGTTCGAGCGCCACTTCCAGATGCTCGCCGCCGACATTGTCGAAATAGACGTCGATGCCTTTCGGCGCGACCGCGCGCACCGCCGCGAGGAGATCGCCGCAGGTCTTGTAGTTCACGACATGATCGACGCCGACGCTCTTGAGCCACGCAGCCTTGTCGTCGGAGCCGACGGAACCGATCACCGTGCAGCCCTTGATCTTGGCGATCTGCGCCACGATCGAGCCCACTGCGCCCGCAGCGCCGGAGACGAAGACGGTCTCGCCGGGCTTGGGATCGCCGATGTTCAGCAGGCCGGTGTAAGCGGTCATGCCCGGCATGCCGAGGACGCCGAGATAGGCCTGCGGCGGGGCGTTGGAGGCGGGCAGCTTCTGCAGGATCCCCGCCGGCGCCACGAACGCTTCGCGCCAGCCGAACATGGACTCCACCAGATCGCCCGCCTTCAGCGCGGGATCGTTGGACGCGACAACTTGGCCGACCGCGCCGCCCTGCAGCGCCTCGCCGATCTGGAACGGCGGCACATAGCTTTCGCGGTCATACATGCGGCCGCGCATATAGGGGTCGACGGACATCCACAGGTTCCGCACCAGCGCCTCGCCGGGGCCCGGATCGGGCAGATCGACGCTGGCGACCTCGAAATTCTCAGGTGTCGGCGTGCCGACGGGGCGGGTTTTCAGGCGGATTTCGCGGGACTTGTGGGACATCGGGGCCTCCCTGGCGTGCTCATGATCTCGTTGGGGCCATTCACCACGGAGCCTGCGCCTTGTCCAAGGGGCTGGGCTCCGCGATAAGGCGCCATGCAACCCAGACTGCGTTTCGCGCCGAGCCCCACGGGCCGGCTTCATGTCGGCAATATCCGCACCGCGCTCCTCAACTGGCTCTTTGCGCGCCAGCAGGGCGGGCAGATGCTGCTGCGCATCGACGACACCGATCTCGAACGGTCCACAAAGGCGTTCGAGGAAGGTATCGAGATCGATCTCAAATGGCTCGGCCTCGACTGGGACGAGCGCGCGCAGCAGTCGACGCGGTTTGCCTCGTATGACGCCGCCGCCGCGAAGCTGAAGGCGATGGGCCTGCTCTATCCGTGCTACGAGACGGAAGAGGATCTCGAGCGCAAGCGCCGCATCGCGCAGTCGCGCAACAAGCCGCCGGTCTATGATCGCGCCGCGCTGTCCCTGACGGACGCCGATCGCGCCGCGCTCGAAGCGGAAGGCCGCAAGGCGCACTGGCGCTACAAGCTCTCCGGCAAGCGCGTCGAATGGACCGATCTGGTGCGCGGGCCGCAGTCGATCGACACGACCTCGTTGTCTGATCCGGTTCTGATCCGCGCCGACGGCGCCTATCTCTACACGCTGCCGTCCGTCGTCGATGACATCGAGTACCGCATCACGCACATCGTGCGCGGCGAGGATCACGTCACCAATACGGGCGTTCAGGCGGAGATCTTCGAGGCGCTCGGCGCGGCGATCCCGATCTTTGGCCACTTTCCGTTGCTCGTCGGCGCGGACGGCGAGGCGCTTTCCAAACGGCTCGGTTCGCTGTCTGCGGAAATGCTGCGCAATGACGGCTTCGAGCCGGTGGCGATCTTGAGCCATCTCGCCAAGCTCGGCACCTCGGACCCGGTGGAAGCGCGCGCGGATTTCGCCACGCTCGCAGCGGAATTTTCCTACGGCAAGATCGGCCGCGCGCCCGCGCGCTTCGATGTGGAAGAGCTGAAGCGCGTCAACGCCGCCGTGCTGCACGCTTTGCCCTATGCGGATGTGAAGGCGCGTCTGGCGGCGCTCGACTCCGATCTCGGCGAGACGTTCTGGAACACCGTGCGTGCCAACCTCGTCACGCTGCCGGATGTGACGGTCTGGTCGAAGGTGGTCGCCGGGCCGATTGCGCCGGTGATCCCTGACTCAGCGTTCGCGGAAGCAGCGGCGAGCGTGCTGCCGACCGGCCCCTACGATGGCGCATCATGGAGCGGCTTCGTCGATGCGGTGAAGGCCAAGACCGGCGCGAAGGGCAAGGGCCTCTTCATGCCGCTGCGCCAGGCGCTGACGGCGATGGAGCATGGCCCCGAAATGGCGCCTCTCTTTGCGCTGATCGGCGAAGAAAAGGCCCGCAAGCGGCTGAGCGGCGAGGCGGCGTAAGCGCCGATGGCTGACGTCTTCATCAGCTACAAGCGCGAGGATCGCGTGTGGGCGGAAGCGGCGTCCGCGAAGCTCGTCGAGGCGGGTTGGTCCACATGGTGGGACACCTCGCTTGTCGCGGGCGAGCGGTTCTCCGATGTGATCGGGCGCGAACTCGTCTCGGCGAAAGCGGTCATCGTGTTGTGGTCGGCGGCGTCGCTCACGTCGAATTGGGTGAAGGCCGAGGCGCAGTACGCGTTCGACGCCGACAAGATCGTCGCCGCGCGCATCGAGGACGTCACGCCGGGCTTTCCCTTTCAGTCGATCCAGACGTGCGATCTGATCGCTACGCAGCCGCGCTTCGCTGCGCCCGCGCAGTGGGCGGCGCTCCTGCAGGGCGTGCGGCGCAAGATCGGCGCGGAAGCCAAGCCGTCGATCTCGGTCGGCGATGCGCTCGCCGTCGCGCGCGCGACGAAAACGGCGATGCGCGCGCATCTCATCGACGTCGCCCGCGCACGCGATCTCGTCACATATCAGGAAGTGGCCGCCGCGACCGGCGTGCCGCTCGGCGAAGCGCTGTTCGATGCGTTGAATGCGGTGGCTGTCGACAACCGCAAACAGGGCGAACCTGTGCTGAGTGCGCTCGTTGTTGGGCGCGACGGTTCGCCGGGGGACGGCTTCTTCACGCGCCGCTGGATCGAGGTCTCTCCGATTGCGCCGCTGCCGGAAAAGCTCGCTGCATGGCGCGCTGAGTGCGAGCGGGTCTGGGCGCGCTGGGAAGACTGGGCGCTCGACGAGGATCGCGCCGACAAGGCGTCGTGATTATTCGAGGCGCTGGCGTTCCGCCGACCAGTCGAGCGGCGTCTTCGCGCAGGTGGCTGCATCGCACGGCGTGACGAGGCGGAAGCGCGCTGCGCCCGTTGAATAATCGTAGTCGAAGTCCACGGGATCGATGCTGGAAAAGGCTTTTATCCACGGCGCATTCGGCAGCGTCGGCGCCACGAACACGATCGTGCCGCAGGTGTCGGCAAAGCAGATCGGCGCAACGGGCGAGTCATCGCGCATCCGGCACGTCGTGTAGCGCCCGTCGAAGATGAGCTCGCGCCGGCCGTCGCCCGTGAGATCGGGGCCGTAGCTGACGGCGTCCGACGCGTCGCCTTCGCCCTTCGCCCGTGCGCAGTTGTGTTCGAACCGTTCCATCGTGGAGGTGATTTCGATCGGCGCCGTCTCGAAGTCGAAGGGTAGCGCCTGAAGCAGCGGGCTTTCGTAGGCGTCCGTCACGCCCGCAATCGACGTCGCGCCGAAATAGCCCGGGCTGCGGTCATCACCCTTACGCCACGCAAAGGCATAGGCGCAGGGATCGGCGCCTGCGCCGCCGCAGTGCACGCCATGCACGTCCGCCGCGAGCCAGACGCGACCGCCCTTCGACTGGATGCCATGGCCGAGCAATTGCCGGTCGAACGCCTTGCGATACGGGCCGTCGCGGTCCTTCACCCAGATCTCGAGCGGGCAGCCGCCAGTGCCGCAATAGGCGCCGGCGGGCGCGACTTCGTAGTCGACCAGAATGTCGGGCGCATTGTTCCCGGTGAGGTAGCCGGTGGTGATGAAACCCTTGGCGGTGAAACTTGCTTCGGCGTCCAGCCCCGCGCTGGTCAGCTGCTTCATCGCCGCTTCGCGCACTTCCGGCGGCGCCTTGAATGTCGGCGCGCATGCGCCGAGCATCAGCAGCGTGGCGAAGAGCGCAGACCGTCCCATGCAACCCGTTCCATCGAATCAGCCGCGATCGGCAAGGAACAGATAATCACTGTCGCCGGAAAAAGCGTTCACATCCGAGAGAGTGGCGTCGAGATTTAACTTCTGCGCGCGGTAGCCGATGGCGGAAAGCAGATTGAAGATGTCGGCCCCGGTGGAACCTGCCCGCGCAAGACTGGATTCCACGATCTCCAGGAAAAGCGTAGGCTTGAACCGTGCAAGTGTGCCTTGCCCGCCCATGAGCATGCGCGCTTCCCAGCCCTCGACGTCAGCCTTGAGAAAGTCCAGGCGTGCGAGCTTCACAGCCTCCGAAAATGAATCGAGCGTGCGCACCTCGATGCTCTCCACGCGCATCGGTCGCCTGTCATCGTCGGTACCCAGATGCGCCAGACCGAAGCCGACTTCGGCGCGGCCGCGTTTCAGAGGCGTGGACATGGTGAAACTGCCGGGCGCATCCGAAAGGCCATAGGGCTCGATCGTCACGTGCTTCATGCCGTTGAAGCCGAGTGCGAGCGGCAGCACGGAGAGCGCGTAACTCGAAGGCTCGAACGCATAGATGCGCCCCTGCGGCGCCAGACGCGCGAAGATCTTTGCAAACTGTCCAGCGTGCGCGCCGACATCGGCGATCACCGCGTCCTTCGCGATCATGGGTGCGAAGAGGCGTTCCAGCTCGGGGTGATGGTTCTGGGTCGCGGCCTTGAAGACATGCGCGATCCAGCCGAGACGCTGGCGAAAGGTGAGATCGAGTTCCGACATGAACGCGCCTTAGCGGCCTGCGCGGCAGGCGTCCAGCTACGCCGCGACGCGCGACTCGATGGCCTCGAAGGCGGCTTCCACCGTGCTGGCCGCCAGCAGCATGTCGCGGAAGGCAGGGGGCGTGAGCTTCGTATCGATGGTGTGATCGAGCAGCTGGAACAGCGGATCCCAGAAGCCGTCCTCGCAGAGGAAGACGATGGGTTTGGAGTGCAGGTCGAGACGGGCCCAGGAGAGCATCTCGATGGCTTCCTCCAGCGTGCCGATGCCGCCGGGCAGCACGAGGAAGGCATCGCTCTCGTTGAACATCGTGATCTTGCGCTCGTGCATGGTGTCGACCATGCGGTGCTCAACCTCTTCGTAGGTGATTTCGCGGTTCTGCAGGAACTTGGGCATGATGCCGAGGACCGCGCCGCCGCCCTTGTGGCAGGCTTCCGCCGCACGGCCCATCAGGCCCACGCGCCCGCCGCCATAGACCATCCTCATGCCCCGCAAGGCGATCTGGGCGCCCACACGGGTCGCGAGGTCGAGGTATTCGGGTTTCGTGAGGTTGGATGACCCGCAATAGACGCAGATCGAGTGAATCGTTTTCATCAGGTCACTATAGCCCACGGAGCGGGGCGCGGATCAAAGGCGGCGGGGCGGCGAGAGCAAGGCGCGTTGCAGGGAGGGCCAGCGGGCCCTACCTCTGACCCATATGCGTCCCAGTCCCAAGCCTCCCGCAGAGCCCGCCGCCAGTCCCGCCGACGCCGCTCCCGAAGAGTCCGACACCGCCAGCATCCGCGAAGCCATCACGCGCATCGTGAAGCTGGTGGGCGGGCTCGACGCGCCGGGCGTACGGCTGCGGATCGGGGCGGCGCTGGCGTTGACGCTTTTCGGCAAGGTGATCGCCGTCTTCGCGCCGCTGGTGCTGGCGGACGGGATCAATCGGCTCTCCGTTGGCGATGCGGGTGGTGCGCTGCCGCTCTTCGTCGGGCTAGTCTCCTTCTGGGCGGCGCTGCGTTTCGCTTCGACCGCCGGCCCACAGATTCGCGATGCGATCTTCTCGCCTGTGAGCGAGGAAGCCCAGCGCCGCGCCGGCGCCGGCGTGTTCGCACACGTCCACAGCCTCTCCGTCCGGTTCCATCAGTCCAAACGGACAGGCTCGCTCTATCGCATCATCGAACGGGGCGTGCGTGCGATCGACTTCCTCCTGCGCTTCCTCGGTTTCAACATCGCCCCGACGGTGATCGAACTCGCGCTCGCGGCCGGCGTCCTGTCTTGGAAGTACGGCCCGGTGTTCGCGGTGATCGCGGCCGTGACGGTCGTCATCTATGCGTGGATCACCTTCCGCATCACCAACTGGCGGCTCAAATATCGCCGCGAGATGAACGAGCGCGACAGCGAGGCTGCGGGTCGCGCGGTGGATTCGCTGCTGAACTTCGAGACGGTGAAATCGTTCGCCGCGGAAGATCGCGAAAGCGAACGTTTCGATGGCGCACTCGCGGGCTACGCAAAGGCGGCGGTGCAGGCGAACACATCGCTCGTCGCGCTCAACATGGCGCAGGGCTTCATCATGAACCTGGGGCTGGCGGCGATGGTCGCAGGCGCGGGCGTTCTGGTGACCGGCGGCCGGATGGGAGCGGGCGACGTCACCGCCGTGATCCTCATCATGCTCAATCTCTACGCGCCGCTGAACATTCTCGGCATGGCGTACCGGGAGATCAAGCAATCCTCCATCGACATGGAAAAGATGTTCGCCCTCCTCGACGAGAGGCCGGATGTGGCTGACATGCCGGACGCGAAGAAGCTTGAGACACGCGAGGGCGAAGTGCGCTTCGACGCGGTCGGCTTTTTCCATGAGGGACGGGACCAGGGGCTTTCGAGCGTCAGCTTCACCGCGCCTGCAGGCCGCACAACGGCGATCGTCGGTCCGAGCGGTGCGGGAAAATCCACCGTGCTAAAGCTCATCTTTCGTTTCTACGATCCAGCTTCTGGGCGTGTGCTCGTGGATGGCCAGGATCTCACCAAGGTCACGCAGAAGTCGCTGCGCGAAGCGTTGGGGCTCGTGCCCCAGGACGTGGTGCTGTTCAACGACACGTTGCGTTTCAACATCTCTTATGGTCGCCCGGGTGCGACACAGGCCGAGCTCGATGAGGCCGTGCGCCGGGCCCAGCTCTACGACTTCATCCAGCGACTGCCGCAGGGCTGGGAGACGAAGGTGGGCGAGCGGGGGCTGAAGCTTTCCGGCGGGGAGAAGCAGCGCGTGGGCATTGCCCGCGTGATCCTCAAGGACCCAAAGATCCTCATCCTCGACGAAGCGACGTCATCGCTCGACAGCCGCACTGAGGCCGAGGTGCAGGCGGCGCTGGAAGAGGCGTCACGCGGGCGCACCACCATCGTCGTCGCCCACCGTCTGTCCACCATCGCCGATGCTGATCGCATCATCGTGTTGAAGGACGGTCGCGTGGTGGAAGAAGGCGCACATGCGCAACTCGTGGCGCGCGATGGCGAGTATGCCGAGCTTTGGCGGCGGCAGGCCGAGGAGCCGCGCGTGGTCGCGGCCTGAACCTAAAGTCTTGACCTCCGGGGTCATGGACTTCGCGTGCTCGCATTGCTCTATTTGCCGCGCCCTCGGAGTTCCACCATGTCCGGACGCATCGCCGAACCGCCGCTGAACGAAGCGGCCCGCGCACGTATCGACAATTTCGTCGACAGCGCCTTCGCCTTCGCCGTGACACTTCTGGTGATCTCGACGGGCGAGCCGCCTTCGGACCTTGATGGCCTGAAGAGCGCTCTCTGGCGGGTGCCGGGGTTTGCAATGGGGTTCGTGCTGGTCGCCATGTTCTGGTGGACGCACCGCTCCTATTCGCGCGTGCGCCCGGAAGGGGCGGTGCCGCTCCTCGTCAGCCTCGCGATCGTCTTTGTGATCCTGGTCTATATCTATCCTCTCCGCCTCTTCTCGGATGTGTTCGTGAGCTTCGTGCGTGGAGAGGTTCAGCAGGGCAATGGTCCCATGCGCAGCGTATCGCTGATGCGCGATCTGTATCTGATCTACGGCGCAGGGTTCGCGGTGTTGTCTGCGCTTTACTTGTTCGCGTTCACACATGCTGCGGGCGTGGCGAAACGCGCCGGGAATGAAGTCGTGCGAGTCTACGCTGCTTCGGGAGCGGCCGTGTGGGTGGTGCTCACTTTGGCGGGGGTGTTGTCGATCACACTTGCCCTGCTGTTGCCGTTTGAACGATCGACGTGGACCGTGGCGATGCCCGGCATGTGCTACGCGCTGATTCCCGTGGGGATCGGCATTGTGTCGGTATTCGGGGGCGGACGCCGCTCCGCACCGGAGTCGGTGCGCGAGAAAGGTGCATGAGCGTTCAGGCGGGCAATCTCGACGCAGTGCGGCGCTATGCGGATGCGTGGTCGGCAGGCGATCTGGCCGCGATCTTCGCGAGCTACCACGACGCCTTCACGCTGCACTATGGCGGATCGAGTTCGCTCGCGGGCGATCATGTCGGCAAGCCAGCGGCGCTGAAGGCGCTTGCGGAAGTCAGCCGGCGAACGGGGCGCAAGCTCCTCGGGATCGTCGACGTAGCGGCGGGTGAAAGCCGCGCGGTGATTTTCGCGCGGGAGTCCTTCACGCGGGGCGGTGAAACCGTCGAGCTGGAACGCATGCTCGTCTACACTGTTGTCGATGGGCTCCTGCACGAATGCTGGGTGTTCGATCGCGACCAGGCGCTCGTGGACCGCTTCCTCGCCGCCTAGGCCGCTTCCGGTTCCTTGTCCTTCGGCGCGAGCAGGAGATACATCGCCGGCGTCACGATCCGCGCAAGCAGGGTGGACGAAATCAACCCGCCGATGATCACGTACGCGAGCGGCGAATAGAGCGGCGAGGCTTCCAGCGCGAGCGGGATGAGGCCGCCGATCGCGGTCGCCGAGGTCAGCAGCACCGGAAGGAAGCGCAACTCGCCCGCACGCTCCACGGCCTCCTTCAGCGGCACGCCCTCGCGCCTGAGCTTGTTGGTGAAGTCCACCAGCAGGATGGAGTTCTTGATCTCGATGCCGATGAGCGCGACGAACCCGATCACGGCGATGAACGACAGCGAATAGCCGCTGAGGAAGAGCGCGATCAGTCCGCCCATGATGCCGAAGGGAATGACGAAGGCCACGACCGTCATCTGCGCGAAGGTGCCGAACTCGAGCAGCAGCACGGCGAGCACGCCGAAAGTGGCGATGAGGATGGCGGCGCCGAGGCCGGAGAAACTTTCGCTTGCCGCCTGCGCCTGTCCGCCAAGGGAAATCTTGTAACCCGGCGGCGGTTTCAGTTCGGCGATCTGTGCGGCGACGTCGGCGGTGACGCGCGAGGTGAGAAAGCCGGGCGCAGATGTCGCGGTGATCGTGACGACGCGTTCGCGCTGGAAGCGTTCGATCTGCGTCGGGCCCGACTTGAATCCCGGATCGGTGAGTTCGGAGAGCGGCAGCGCGCCGCCTTGGGCGTTCCAGATGAACACCTTGCGCAGGTCGTCGACGGGGGAGGCGGTCTCGCCGGGCAGTCGGACTCGCACGGGATAGGCGTCGCCTGTCGGATCACGAAAGTTCGCGACGGTGGCGCCGCCGAGAGCGATGCGCAGCGTCTGGTCGACCGCGCCCGCAGGCACGCCGAGGAGCGCCGCCTTCGTCTGGTCGATGCGCAGGTCAAGATCGACGGTGCGCGCCGCCATCGGGTTTTTCACGTCCAGCGTGCCTTCGGTCTTCTGGACGATGTTTTCCACCTGCTCGGCGAGCGCGGTGAGGGTCGCGAGATCCTTTCCAGTTATGCGTACCGCGATGGGCGCATCGACCGGCGGACCGTTCTCGAAGCGACGCAGTGTGATGCGTGCGCCCGGATATTTGCGGAACTCGGCGCGGATTTCCTCGACGGCCTTCGGACCTTCGTCGGCGTGCCACTCTTTGAAGCTCGCGTAGATCTGGCCGATGTGCGGCTGCGCGCGCACCTGGAAGACGTTGTAATAGACCTGCGGATTGCCGTAGCCCGAATTCGCGAAGCGCCAGTCCATGTCGTCGCGCGCGGCGAGCACGCCATCGGCATAACGCACGGCCTTGTCGGTCTCCGAAAGCGCTGCGCCCTGCGGCAGTTCGATATCGGCCATGAAGTAAGGGCTGTCGTTCTCGGGAAACAGCGAGAAGCCGATCTTCGGGATCAGGCCGAAACTGGCGATGGCGAGAGCAAGCGAGATGATGACGGTTGCACGCGGCGCGGTGAGCGCAAAATGCAGGACGGGGCGATAGACGGTGTGGATGAAGCCCATCACCGTATCGAGGAAGAAGTTCGAATGGCCAGCTTCCGTGCGCGGCAGGACGCGCCCGGCGAGGAACGGAATGATCGTCAGCGAGACGACGAGTGAGGCGGCGATGGTGCAGAGCACGGCGACCGGAAACGAACGGATGAACTCGCCGGCGCCTTCCGGCAGCGCGAGGATCGGCAGGAAGGCGAAGATGAGTGCGGCGGTGCAGCCGATGACCGCGACGTCGATTTCCTGCACGCCGGCGATAGCCGCCTCACGCGGCGACATGCCCTCGCGCAGGCGCCGCGCGATGTTTTCTACGACGACGATGGAATCGTCGACGAGCAACCCGAGCGCCACGACAAAGCCCGAGATCGAGAGCTGGTTCATCGAGAAGCCGAGGTGCTGGATCGCCAGCACGCCGATCGCGAGCGAGAGCGGTATGGACACCATGACCACCGCTGCGGCCCGCAGGCCGAGGGGCAGGAGGGTGATCAGCACGAGCAGGATGGCGATGACGAAGTCGCGCCCGAGATTCTTCAGGCGGTGTTCGACCGTCTTCGACTGGTCAAACCCGACTTCGAGCTTGATCTCCGGCGGCAGCGTTTCGCGATACGTGTCTAGGCCCGCGTAGATGCCGTTGCGGATGTCGAACACCGTCGCGCCGAGTTCGCCGCGCGCGGTGACGAAGACGGCGCGCTTGCCGTTGTAGCGGGTGATGTGGCGCGGCTCGTCGTTGGCCCAGGACACGTCCGCCACGTCGTCGACGGTGAGCGCGCGCCCCTCGGACGAGCGCAGCGGCGTCGCACGGATTTCATCGAGGCTGTCGAACGCGCCGGTCGCCTGCACGTTGAAGCGGCGACCGCCGGATTCCACCGGTCCGACGGGCGTATCCACGCCTTCCTTCTGCAGCGCATCGGCGACGAGCGTCGGCGGCATGCGCTGCGAGGCCATGGTGTCGAGATCGAGCGCCACGCGGACTTCCGAGGTGGGCGCACCCCAGATTTCCGCTTCCTGTACGCCGGGCGCGCGCTCGATCTGGTCGCGGAGATCGCGCGCGGCGGCTTCCATCTGGCGCATGGGCGCTGTGTCGCTGACGAGCGCCATCTGCACGACGGCGGCGTTGGCGGTGTTGGCGCGCAGGGTGCGGACTTCGACGACGCCCGCCGGCAGGCTGGCGCGCACGACGTTCAGTTCACGCACCAGTTCGTCGTATTTGCGTTGCGGGTCGGAGCCCCAGACGAACTCGACGTTGACGGAAGCGGTGCCCGCGCCGGCGAAGGACTCGATTTCCTTCACGTCCTCGATGCGGTTGAACGCCTGCTCCAGCGGTATGACGACGAGCTTTTCCATCTGCTCGGCGTCGGCGCCCGGCAGCACCACGATCGCGACGGCGATGGGGAACTGCGCGATGGGATCTTCCGACTTCGGCACGGTCATCACGGCGCTGTAGCCAAGCGCGATGAGCAGGGCGAAGACGACGAGCGAGAATTGCCAGCTGTCGACGAAGAAGCGGACGATGGCGCGCATCAGGGCGCAGCCTTCACGACGGGGGCGGGCGCCGCCGCCGTTGGCGCTGCCTTAACGGACACGGGCTGTCCGTCACGCACATAGGCGGCGCCGGAAGAGACAACTCGCTCGCCCGGCTCAAGGCCCCCGACGATCAGCACGCTGTCGGCGTCGACGCCGGCGGTCTGCACCGCGCGCCGTCGCGCGATGTTCTGCGCATCGACCACGAGCACGACGCCCTGGTCCGCGCGTGCGTCGAGCAGGGCGAGCGTCGGCGCCCGGATCGGGCCGGCTTCGCCGCCCCCGCCGGAAGCGGAGATGTCGACTTCGCCGACGAGACCGCTGCGCAGTCCGTCGATCGGCGTCACCGCGATTTCGGCGTCGAAGCCGCCAGTGGATGCATCACTTTTCGCGGCTACGCGTGTGACGCGCCCTTTGCGGGGCTCCCCTGGCAAGCCGGTGATGCGCACGACCGCCAGGTCGCCGACTTTGAGGCGAGCGGCGTCTGCAGCGGAAATGGCGGCGCGCACGATCAGACCCGAGTTCACTTCGCCGAGCGTCAGCACCGGCTGGCCCGGGCTGACGGTCTGGTTGGGATCGGCCGCACGACGCAGGATCACGCCGGAAGAGGGAGCGACGATCACGCCCTGGGAACGGTTGAAGCCGGTCGCCTGACGCGAGGCTCGCGCGCGTTCGACCGCCAGTTGCGCGTCGTCGAGACGCGCCTGGGCGACGAGACCCTTCTGGAAAAGTGTCTGGGCGCGCGCGAGTTGGCTTTCAGCGGTGCGCAGCGAGGCGTCGGCCTCGGCGAAGCTGGCGGAGTATTCCGTGAGATTGAGGCTGGCGAGAGTCTGGCCCGCGCGAACCTGATCGCCCTCGTCCACGTTGAGGCGGGCGATGACGCCCGGCACCTTGAAGGTCAGGGCCGTCTCGCGCTGGTAGGCGACGAGGCCGCTCGCCCGGATGGCGCCTGCCGCGCCCTCCCTCGAGACAGTCACAACCGTCACCAGCGGGGCGGGCGTCGCCTTCGCGGCGGCGGTCTTCTCGTCCTTGCCGCACCCGGCCAACGTGAGCGCCAAGGCCCCCGCGACGCAGATTTTCGCCCATCGCCGCATACGTCGCCATCCCCGTCGAATTCTTCGATCTGGGTCAGCCTAGCGCATTCCCTGAAGATTGGAAGATCGATTTAGTCGTCAGAAGGTTAATCGCGCGGGTAATCTCAGCCGGCGGCGATGAGCGCTGCGGCGGTAAGCACGGAGGCGGCAAGGACCGCAAGGCACAGCACGATCACGCCGGGGGACAGCAGGCGGCGGTTGGCCGTCGGTGTGCGTTCACGCAGGGGATGCGGTTCAGTCATGGAGAGACAGGAGAACGTCGGGCGCCGCATCGGCGCCAGATCGCGGAATGCCGCTGTGGCGAATCGTCCGCGCGGCGGCGGCGTGCTAAGCGCGGCCATGACCGACTCGATCACCTACGGCGAGTACCTCGCGCTCGACACGCTGCTCGATTGCCAGCGCCCGCTCAGCCCGCGCCACGACGAAATGCTCTTCGTCATCATGCACCAGACCAAGGAACTCTGGCTGAAGCAGATCATCCACGAGGTGACGCTCGCGCGTACGCTGATCGCCGCGGGCGACGTGGAGCCCGCCTACAAGAGCCTCGCGCGCGTCTCGCGGATACAGACGGTGATGACCCTGTCGTGGGATGTGCTCGCGACGATGACGCCGGCGGACTATCTGAGCTTCCGTGAGAAGCTCGGTACAAGCTCGGGATTCCAGTCGCACCAGTTCCGCACGCTTGAATACCTGCTCGGCCTGAAGGACGGCGCGTTCCTGCGCTTCCAGGACGAGAATTCACCTGCGCGCCTTGCAATGGAAGCGGCGCTCAATGAGCCAAGCCTCTATGACGTCGCGCTCGCGCGCCTCGGGGCGGCGGGCCTTGCGATTCCTGACCACGTCCTCAACCGTGAGAAGTCGCAAGCCTACGCACCCTCAACAGAGGTGGAAGCAGCTTGGCTCGCGGTCTATCGCGACACCAAGAAATATTGGGACCTCTACGAACTCGCCGAAAAGCTTGTCGATCTCGACGACGCGTTTCTCACCTGGCGTCACAAGCACGTCCTCACCGTCGAGCGCATCATCGGGCGCAAGCGTGGCACGGGCGGCACGGACGGCGTCGGCTATCTCACGAAAACGCTGGAGCGGCGGTGCTTTCCGGAACTCTGGTCGGTGCGGACTCTGCTGTGAGCTGGAAGCGACTTTTCTCTCACGCGCTCGCCGCCAATCCCGGTCGTCTGCACGTCGCGGCGCACAGTCACCATCTGTGGCCCGACACAGCGCGAGAGGGTCACATGCGTGCGTTCGACGACGCTGCACGGCTTGCCGATCTGAAATGGGAACACATCTTCGCGGAGATCTATCCGCAGACGCGAGCGCACATCGCGCGAGAACTGGGCCTGCCGTCGGCAGACACAATCGCGGTGGCGCCGAACACGCACGATTTCCTCGTCCGTATCGTGTCCGCATGGCCGCGGCGACCGGTGCGCATCCTCTCCACCGATGGCGAGTTTCATTCCTTCCGCCGGCAGGCCGCACGCTGGGCGGAAGAGGGCGACGTGTCGCTCGAGCGCGTGCCGCTCGAACCCGCAGAGACCTTTGAGCAGCGTTTCCTCGCCCGCGCCCGCAGCGGCGAACACGACATCATCTTCGTCAGTCACGTCTCGTATCGCACGGGTCGGGCGTTCGACGCGGCGTTCGATCTTGCCGACATCGCGCGGCCCGAAGGGCCCTGGCTGGTCGTTGACGGCTATCACGGCTTCATGGCGCTGCCGACGCGGCTGCGCGCAGTTGCTGACCGCGTCTTCTATGTGGCGGGCGGCTACAAGTACGCGATGGCGGGAGAGGGCGTGTGTTTCCTGCATGCGCCGCCGGGATTTGCGCCGCGTCCTGCGGTGACGGGATGGTTTGCGGAGTTTGCGGATCTGGCGGCGGCGCCCGGCGAAGTCGGATACGGCGCGGACGGCAGCCGGTTTCTCGGCGCGACCTTCGACGCCACCGCGCTCTACCGCTTCAACGCCGTGCGCGACATGCTCGATGTAGAGAACCTGGATACGTCAGCGATCCACGATCGTGTTGCGGCGTGCATGGCCGACCTCGAATACGCGATGATCGAAGGGGCTGCGGGCCGGCTTGCGGAAGCGGAGCGCCTGAATCCGCCGGGAGATGGACGTCGCGCCCGTTTTCTCGCACTGCGCCATCCCGAAGCGCGGCGATGGCAACAAATCCTCGAAAGCGAAAACGTCATCACCGATGCGCGCGATGACGTGCTGCGGGTCGGCTTCGCACTGTATCATGACGCAAATGACGTGGCGGAATTGTGCGCGGTGTGTCGCAGGTCACTGTAACAAGATGCGGTTTGCGGCGTTATCGGGGCATGACCAACGTCTGGAATCCCACCCCGCCCGCAGTCGCCCTTCCGGAGAGTGCGCGTCTTGCCCTCAACGTCGCCGCGCCAGCGGTCCTCGTGATGGCGGCGAACGCGGTGCTGATGCTTTTCGGCGGCGGGGCAGATCTGCCGCGCTTCGAAAACCTCGCGGTGGCGCCGCCGGACTGGGCCAGCGCCGTAGCGTGGATTGGCGTTCTGGCAGCGCTCGGTCTGTCGCGTTTCGAGCTCTTGCGCACCGTCGAGTCTGAAACGCTGGCGATTGATGCGCTGCTGATCGCGGTGATGGTGTATCCCTTCACCGCCACGGCGTTCGGCGCGGACTGGACAGCGGCGAACTCGCTTACATTGCTCGCGATCACGGTGATGGCGCTGGTGGCGGCTTTCCCGCAGTCGAAGAGCTCCGCAGGATGGCTCGTGCCAGTGACGGGCTGGCTGGGGTGGACGAGCTGGCTGGCGGTGGCGGACGCGGCGGGGTGAAAACCCCGTCAAAACGCAGAAAAATGGCTCCCCGGGTAGGATTCGAACCTACGACCAGTCGATTAACAGTCGACTGCTCTACCACTGAGCTACCGAGGAACAGCGCTCTCGCGTGGCGGGTCTCTATCAAGTTCGGCGCCAGTCCGAAAGGGGGAAGCGGCGTGTCGATATGCAACCGGCGCGGGAGGCGGTTTTCCCGCCGGAACCCAAAGAAAATACGGGGGCCCGAGAGGGGCCCCCGAAAGGCGTTGGGTATGGTGGGGTGTCTCCAAGGGAAGACACGCAAGATATGGGGCCTACGGGTAAAGAACCCGTTAACGCCAACGCGGCGTGAAGAAACACAGTAAATAGAAGGTTGGAGGCCTCGCCCGGAATCGAACCGGGGTGCGCGGATTTGCAGTCCGCTACGTCACCACTCCGCCACGAGGCCCTCGTTGGGTGAGCCGGGGGAGATAGCAAGGCCGCGCTGCGAAGTCACGGGGCCAGAGTGGGGCGTCCGGCTTGTTCGTCGCTTTCGTCGCGCGTATCAGCCGGATTCGAGATTCCCAAGGACGCCTCATGGATTTCGCGCGCGCGCGCCACCTCATGGTCGAAACCCAGGTCCGCCCCAGCGACGTGACCGATCCGGCGATTCTGGCGGCCATGCGCGCCATCCCCCGGGAGGCCTTTGCGCCACCGGATCGCAAGCTCCTCGCCTACGCGGATCAGGAACTGGAGGTCGCCAAGGGCCGCAGTCTCATGCGCGCCCGTGACCTCGGCAAGCTCATCCAGGCGCTGGCGCCCAAGCCGGGCGATCGAGCCCTTGAGATCGCCGGGGCCACCGGTTACGGCGCCGCCGTGCTGTCGCGATGCGGGGCGGACACGACCCTGCTTGAGCCCGACCCGGAGCTGAATTTCGCCGCCGTCGCGGCGATCGGCGCATGTGGAATCGACAATGTGCAGACAGCGTCCACAGAGATCACCGCCGGCTGGCCTGATTTGGCTCCCTACGACGTCATCATGCTCAACGGGTCGGCCGAAGTTGTGCCGGAGGCTTGGGTGTCACAGTTGGCGGAGGGGGGGCGGCTTGGAGTCATCGTCCGGTCCGGGCCGGTGGGGAATGCCCGGCTCTACACTAAGGCCGGCGGAATTGCGGCTTTCCGCGTCCTCTTCGACGCCGCGCCGCCGCTGGCGCCCGGCTTGACCGCCAGGCCCCGGTTTGCATTCTGAGACGTTCCCGGAATTCGTGTCGTGCGCGCAACGTGGCGACCGCATTCGGCTGACCCTGCATGGTATGTCGGCTGAACGCTCGCTATACCGTTCACAACCGATCTGCCGCACATGCCGCGGCCGCCATCAGAATGAGGCCTTGCTGACCATGCGCATGATCTTGACCGCGCTGCTTGCCGCTGCGGGGCTCGCGCCGGGCGCAGCTAACGCTGATTCACTCGAAGATGCGCTGGCATCGGCCTACAAGACCAATCCGACGCTCGATGGCGCCCGCCAGCAGGCGCGGCAGGCGGACGAAACATTCGCGCAGGCCCGCGCCGCGTTTCTTCCGCAGGTGGGCGTCACTGGTTCCTACGGTTCGCAACTACGCATCACCGAAACCGAAACCATCATCGGTACACAGCGCTCGAAGAACACGTTCGAGCCGCAGAACGCCACGATCACGGCGTCGCAGTCGCTGTTCGAAGGCGGGCGCCGTCTCGCGCAGATTGGTCAGGCCAACGCGCAGATCGAGGGTGCGCAGGAAGGCCTGCGCTCCACCGAGCAGCAGGTGCTGCTCCAGGTGATCTCGGTCTATGTCGATGTACGCCGCGACGAAGACGTGGTGCGCATCCGCGAGAACAACGTCACGCTGCTGGAACGCCAGCTACAGGCGGCAAAGGATCGCTTCGAAGTCGGCGAGATCACGCGCACCGACGTGGCGCAGGCGCAAGCGCGTCTTTCCGGCGCCAACGCCGGCCTTGCCGCCGCACGGTCGGACCTTGCCGCGTCACGCGCAGAGTACATGCGCATCATCGGCACGCCGGCCGGAACGCTGGATCCAGCGCCGCCGGTCGCGGGCGTTCCCGGCAACCTGGATGACGCCGTCTCTGTCGCGCTCGACCTCAACCCCGACTTGCGCCGTTTCAAGCAAAACGAACGCGCGGCGCGCCAGCAGGTGCGTATCGAGCGCGCCGATCTCTTGCCGCAGGTGTCAGTGTTCGGCCGCATGGCGCGCGACATCGAGGCGTCCGGCCCCGGAATCGAATCGGAAAGCCAGGTCGCCGCCGCGCAAGTGTCGATTCCGTTGTTCGAGGGGGGCTTCGCGCGATCGCGGACGCGGTCCGCGCGGCTCGGCGTCCTGCGCGCCGAATCGCAGACCGAAGAGGTGCGCCGCAGCGTCGTCAGCCAGACGACGTCGGCGTGGAATGACTACGCCGCGTCGCAACGCGTCATCGAGGCGTCGAAGGAGCAGGTCCGCGCCAACGAACTCGCGCTCGAAGGCGTCGAGCAGGAGCAGCAGGTAGGCCTGCGCACCACGCTTGATGTGCTTGATGCGCAACAGGAATTGCTCGACTCGCAACTCGCCGTGATCCGCGCGGAACGCGATGCCTATGTCGCCGCGCACGGCCTGCTGCTGTCGATCGGCAAACTCGACGCCAAGTCGCTCAATGTTAACGCGCCGTTATACGATCCCGACGATCATCGTCGTGCGGTGCGCCGGACGATGCTTCGCACGTGGCCTGCGGATGACGGCAAGGACGACTGATCCGCAGTCGACGTGACGAAGCCGAAACGGCGCTATCGCATCGCAACGACTCTGTTCACGGATGCCCCATGGCGCTGCAAGATTCCCAGTCCGAGCCCTCCATGGAGGAGATCCTCGCTTCCATTCGTCGGATCATTTCCGAGGATGAAGCGCAACCGTCCGCCGATCCGGTGCTCGAACTTAGCACGCCGGCGGATGACATGCCCGCGCCCGAGGATGACGATCTCCTCGTGTTCGACAAACGAGACACCCCGGAGTCGCCGGCGGCTGCTGTCGTTGCTCCGGTAGCTGCGGCGCCGCCGCCGCGCCCCACAGCGCCGGTCGCCGCAGCGCGTTCGCCTGACTCCATCACTTCGGAGCCGGTCATGTCGCAGGCGGCAGGCTCGTTCACGCGCCTCGCCGGCTCGTTGCGGCTCGCCGATACGCAAGGCCAGACTGTGGAGGGCGTGGTCCGCGAGCTTCTGCAGCCCATGCTGCGGGAATGGCTCGACCAGAATCTCCCGGCCATCGTTGAATCGAAGGTTGAAGCGGAGCTGGACCGAATTTCCCGTCTCGCTCGCTGATCCCGGCATTGGCCTCAAGCCTCCGGCCCCGGCGCAAGTCGGGGCCGTTTTCGTTCAGCGCCGCGACGAATTGGGCTTAGGCCGGCCCATCCACTGAAAGCAGTCGCGCAATGTGCGGACGGGCGCTATCAATCCCCCATGCTCGACACGACATTCGATCCGAAATCCGCCGAGCCGCGGATATATGCGCTCTGGGAACGATCTGGCGCGTTCGCACCCTCGAAGGCCGCGGACGCGGAGCCCTATTGCATCGTCATCCCGCCGCCCAACGTCACCGGCACGCTGCACATCGGCCACGCACTCAACAATACCCTTCAGGATGTTCTCATCCGGTTCGAGCGCATGCGCGGCAAGGCCGCGCTCTGGCAGCCGGGCCTCGATCACGCAGGCATCGCCACGCAGATGGTCGTCGAGCGCGAGCTGGCGAAGCAAGGCAACGCTGACCGCCGCTCGCTCGGGCGCGAGGAGTTCGTGCAGCGTGTCTGGGCGTGGAAAGACGAGTCCGGCGGACAGATCCTGCAGCAGCTGAAGCGTCTCGGGTGTTCGGCGGACTGGAGCCGCGAACGCTTCACGATGGACGAGGGCCTCTCCGCAGCAGTGCGGAAGGTGTTCGTGCAGCTCCACAAGGAAGGCCTCATATACCGCGACAAGCGGTTGGTGAACTGGGACCCGCATTTCGAAACGGCGATCTCCGATCTCGAGGTCGAGAACCGCGACGCGAACGGCACGATGTGGAAGATCGCCTATCCGCTCGAAGACGGTTCAGGCGAAATCGTAGTCGCGACGACGCGGCCGGAGACGCTACTGGGCGATAACGCCGTCGCGGTGAACCCGAAGGACGAACGCTATACGGCGTGGATCGGAAAGAAGGTGAATCTGCCGTTGACCGGTCGCCTCATCCCGATCATCGCCGACGACTACGCCGATCCCGAAGCGGGCACGGGTGCGGTGAAGATCACGCCGGCGCATGACTTCAACGACTTCAAGGTCGGCAAGCGTCACGATCTGGAGATGATCAACATCTTCACCAGCCGTGCGGTCACCAACGAGAACGTGCCGGAAGCCTTTCGCGGCCTCGACCGCTTCGTCGCGCGTGAAAAAGTGCTCGCCGCGTTGGAAGAGCTCGGTCTGCGGCGCGGCGAAGACGCGATCAAGCACACCCAGCCGCACGGCGACCGCTCCGGCGTCGTCATCGAGCCGTGGCTGACCGACCAGTGGTATGTCGACGCGCCGACCATGGCGATCCCAGCGATCAAGGCTGTCGAAGAGGGCAAGACGGTCTTCACGCCGAAGCAGTGGGAAAAGACGTACTATGAGTGGATGCGCAACATCGAGCCGTGGTGCGTCTCGCGCCAGCTCTGGTGGGGCCACCGGATTCCGGCTTGGTACGCGCCCGACGGCACGATCTTCGTCGAGGAGACGGAAGCCGCAGCGCAAAGGGCGGCGGACGCGCAGTTCGGTAGGGGCACGAAGCTTGAACAGGACGAAGACGTCCTGGACACCTGGTTCTCATCGGGTCTCTGGCCGTTCTCAACGCTGGGCTGGCCCGCTGAAACGCCGGAACTGAAGAAATTCTATCCGACGGCCACGCTGGTCACCGCCTTCGACATCATCTTCTTCTGGGTCGCCCGGATGATGATGATGGGCATGCACTTCATGAAGGAAGTCCCTTTCAAGGACGTCTACATCCACGCGCTCGTGCGCGACGCCTCCGGCGCGAAGATGTCGAAGTCCAAGGGCAACGTGCTCGATCCGCTGACGCTGGTGGACAAGTTCGGCGCCGACGCGCTGCGCTTCACGCTGGCCGCGATGGCCGCGCAGGGCCGCGACATCAAGCTCGCCGAGCCGCGCATCGAAGGCTACCGCAACTTCGGCACCAAGCTCTGGAACGCCGCGCGCTTCTGCCAGATGAATGAATGCGCCTGGTGGGAGACCTTCGATCCCGCCGAGGCGAAGCAGACCGTCAACCGCTGGATCGTCGGCGAGACCGCACGCACGGCCGCGATCGTGACGAAGGAGCTGGAGGCGTTTCGTTTTAACGAAGCCGCCAATGCGCTCTATCGCTTCGTCTGGAACGTCTATTGCGACTGGTATCTCGAACTCGTGAAGCCCTTGCTCATGGGCGACGATGATAAGGCCAAAGTCGAGACGCGGCGCACGGCGGCCTGGGTGTTCGACCGCATGCTCATGTTGCTGCATCCGTTCATGCCGTTCATGACGGAAGAGCTCTGGACGCGTCTCAGCGAAAGCGGACCCAAGCGCGACAACATGCTGGCGGTGCAGAAGTGGCCTGCGCTGCCGGACACGCTGATCGACGCCAAGGCCGACGCCGAGATCGACTGGATCATCCGCCTCGTCTCGGAAACGCGCGCGCTGCGTGCGGAAATGAACGTGCCGCCGGCCGCGCGTGTGCCGCTGCTGCTCGTCGGCGCGACACGCGAGAGCGCTGCGCGT
Source organism: Alphaproteobacteria bacterium (assembly GCA_034440275.1). Classification (GTDB taxonomy): domain Bacteria; phylum Pseudomonadota; class Alphaproteobacteria; order Caulobacterales; family Aquidulcibacteraceae; genus VFBF01. The sequence continues at coordinate 9,607 of JAWXBS010000089.1, read as the reverse complement.
CTCGAACGCTATCAGGACCTGATCGATCGCCTCGCGCGGCTCGAATACTCCACCAGCGCTGAAGCGCCGCCGACGGGATCGGTGACGTTCGTTCTGGATGAAGCCACTGTTGCGTTGCCGCTCGACGGCATCGTCGATTTCGCAGCGGAAGTCGTGCGGCTCGGCAAGGAAATCGCGCGTCTCGAAGGCGAAGCGGGCAAGATCCGTGGCAAGCTCGGCAATGCGCAGTTCATCGAACGCGCGCCGGAGGAAGTTGTCGAGGAACAGCGTGAGCGGCTCGCGGAAGCGGAAGCCTCGCGCACGAAGCTTTCGGCGGCGCTTGAAAGGCTGAAAGCGGCGACGTGAAGATCCTCTTCGTCCACAACAACTTTCCCGCGCAGTTCGTGCACCTCGCGCCTGCGCTGAAAGCCCGTGGGCAGCAGGTTCTGGCGCTCGGCTCACAGACGGCGCGTGATCTGCCGGGCATTCCGGCCTCGAAATACGCCATGAAGCGCGGCACCACGCCGGGCATTGTGCCGCTCGCGGTGCGCTACGAAGCCGATTGCCTGCGCGGCGCGGCGGCGGCGCGGCTGGCGGATGCGATGAAGCAGAAGGGTTTCCACCCCGATCTCATAATCGGCCACAATGGGTGGGGCGAGACGCTCTTCCTGGATGAGGTGTGGCCGGGCGTGAAGCAGTTGCTCTACGCCGAGTTCTACACCGGCGCGCGGGGGCTAGATGTGGGCTTCGACCCCGAATTTGGCCCGATGGATATCGACAACGCCATCCGCGTACGGGCCAAGAACGGCGCGCTGGCGATGTCGACGATGGACGCCACGCGCGCGGTGTCGCCGACGCAGTTCCAGCGCGACACCTTTCCCGAGGACATCCGCCGCCGCATCGACGTCATCCACGATGGCATCGATACGAAGAGCGCCGCGCCGCGCGCTGATGCGCGTCTCGCGATCCCCGGCACGGACCTCGTCTTCAAGCCCGGCGATGAAGTCGTCACCAACATCAACCGCCATCTCGAACCGCTGCGCGGGCTGCACATCTTCCTGCGCGCGCTGCCGAAGGTTCTCGCCGAACGCCCCAACGCGCACGTCGTCATCATCGGCGACAATGGCGGCACGGCGTACGGTCTGCCGGCGCCCGAGGGGCGGACCTGGAAGGATATCTACCTGAAGGAACTGGAAGGTCGGCTCGATCTGTCGCGCGTCCATTTCCTCGGCCGCGTGCCGCGCCAGACCTATCTCGATGCGCTCGCGGTGTCGGCGGCGCATGTCTATCTCACCTATCCGTTCGTATTATCATGGTCACTGCTGGAAGCGCTGAGCGCGGGCTGTGTCGTCATCGCCTCTGATACCGCGCCGGTGCGCGAAGCCGTGCAGCACGAACGCAACGGGATCATGGTGGACTTCTTCGATGTCGATGACCTGGGTAGCCGCATCGTCCATGCGCTCGCCGTCCCGTCTGCGCACCGCGCCTTGCGCGAACAGGCGCGCGCGGACGCGGTGGCGCGGTATGATCTGAAAACCGTCTGCCTGCCGCGCCTCGTGGCGCTGGCGGAATCCTTGAACTGAACGAGAAACAGGAAGCGCGCATGACGAGCCGTTGGGACAAGTCGAAGCTACCATCGCGGCACACCACCGTCGGGCCGGAGCGCGCGCCGCATCGCTCGTACTATTACGCCATGGGCCTCGGCACGAAGGAGATCGAACAGCCCTTCGTCGGCGTTGCTTCCTGCTGGAACGAAGCCGCGCCCTGCAATACCGCGCTGATGCGCCAGGCGCATGTGGTGAGCGAAGGCGTGAAAGCGGCCGGCGCCACGCCGCGCGAATTCTGCACCATCACGGTCACCGACGGGCTCGCCATGGGACACGAGGGCATGCGTTCGTCGCTCGCGTCTCGTGAAGTCATCGCCGACAGTGTGGAGCTTTCCATCCGCGGTCACGCTTATGATGCGCTCGTGGGTCTCGCGGGCTGTGACAAGTCGTTGCCGGGCATGATGATGGCGATGCTGCGCCTCAATGTGCCGAGCGTCTTTCTCTACGGCGGATCGATCCTGCCGGGACTGTGGCGCGGGCGCGAGGTGAACGTGCGCGACCTTTTCGAAGGCGTCGGCCAGCACGCGGCGGGCAAGATGTCGCTTGAAGATCTCTGCGATCTCGAAAAGCACGCCTGTCTCGGAGATGGCGCGTGCGGTGGGCAGTACACCGCCAACACGATGGCCTGCGTCAGCGAGGCGATCGGTCTCGCGCTGCCGCTCTCCGCCGCGCTCCCGGCGCCCTACGAAAGCCGCGACGCCTATGCGCGCGCGAGCGGCGCGGCCGTCGTCGATCTCCTCGAACGTAATATACGACCGCGCGACATCTGCACCCGCGAAGCTTTCGAAAACGCCGCCATCGTCGTCGCAGCGACAGGTGGTTCGACCAATGGCGGATTGCACCTGCCGGCGATGGCGCATGAGGCGGGTGTGAAGTTCACGCTCAAGGACATGGCCGAAGTGTTCAAACGCACGCCGTGGCTCGTCGATCTGCAGCCGGGCGGGAAGTATGTGGCCAAGCATATGGGCGAAGCGGGCGGCGTGCCGGCGCTGCTGCGCGTGCTGCTCGATGCGGGTCTGTTGCATGGCGATGTGATGACCGTGACGGGCAAGACGCTGCGCGAAAATCTCGAAGGCGTGACGCTGCGCGCCGATCAGGACGTGATCCGTCCGATGACGAACGCGCTGTCGCCGAATGGCGGCGTGGTGGGCCTGTGGGGCTCGCTCGCGCCCGAAGGCGCCATCGTGAAGATCGCGGGCATGGAGAAGATCGATTTTCGCGGCCCCGCGCGCGTGTTCGACGGCGAAGAAGCGTGCTTCGAAGCGGTGACGCATGGTCGCTACAAGGAAGGCGAAGTGCTCGTCATCCGGTATGAGGGGCCGCGCGGCGGTCCGGGCATGCGCGAAATGCTGTCGACGACGGCCGCACTTTACGGCCAGGGCATGGGCGACAAGGTGGCGCTCATCACCGACGGCCGCTTCTCCGGCGCGACCCGCGGTTTCTGCATCGGCCATGTCGGCCCGGAAGCGCAACTCGGCGGCCCCATCGCGCTGGTGCGCGACGGCGACATTATCGCCATCGACGCCAACACTGGCCGCATCGACATCGAAGTGAGCGACGCCGAACTTGCGGAGCGCAAGAAGGGCTGGAAACCGCACGAGACGAACTACGGCTCCGGCGCGCTGTGGAAATATGCGCAACAGGTCGGGCCCGCGCATCTCGGCGCGGTGACGCATCCGGGCTTTGCAGGCGAGAAACATGTCTATGCCGACATCTGAAGGATGGAGCCGACGCACAGTCGCACTTGCAGGCGCCGCAGTGCTTCTGACGCCGCAGGAGGCGCAGGCCGCGACGCGTCGCGTCCAGTTCTGGGCGACGCACAGCGGGGGAGAGACGCTCGACGCCGCCGACGGGACGGGCAATCCCTACGCGACCTTGCTCATCTATATGATGGCTGTGTCCACACACGCCTTGCCGCGTTTCGCCGACGACCTGCGCGACCGCACGGCAGAATTGACCGCGGGCGCGATGACGCCAGAAACAGCACCCGCGCGCTTCGACACACCCTGGAGCCTCAACCCGACGCCGCGCGGCGAAAAGCGGGTTGCGCTCGTTCTGACTTTCTCCGACTACAGCGCTTCTGACGATGCGCCTTCCTTGCCGGGCGCTGCGCAGGACTCTGTGCGCGTCGCGCGCGCGTTCGAAAACGCGGACTTTGCCGTCACACGCGCGCATGATCCGACGCGGGCGCAACTGCCGGACATTCTTGCTGCCTTCGCGCGCGCCTCGGCCCGCGCCCATGTGGCGGCGATCTACAGCACCGGGCACGGCGTCGAAGTGGATGGCGTCCAGTACGTGCTTCACCGCGATCATCGCATCGGCGACGGCGTTGCGGGCCTGACGCGCGCGGCCCGCTGGCACGACATTGCGTGCAGCGCCCGCGGCAAGCGTCTCAACCTCACCTTCTGGGCGGGCTGCCGGAACAATCCGTTCGCATGACCGCGCATGACGTCTGGCCCATCGATCCATCGATGGTCTGGCCGTTTCTGGTCGCCGTAGCGCTCGTTGAACTGACGCCCGGCCCCAACATGGTGTGGCTGGCGGTGCTCACACTGGCGCAGGGGCGTGTGGCGGGCGTGCGCGCGGTCGCCGGCGTGACGCTCGGACTTTCCGTCTACATGCTCGCGGCGGTCGTCGGCGTGGCCGGCGCGATGGCTGCAGCGCCAGGCGTCTATGCGATCTTGCGCATGGCGGGCGTGGCCTACCTCCTGTGGCTTGCGTGGGATGCGTGGCGTGGCGCGGCGGAGACGGTTGTCGATCCCGGACGGGCGCCGTTCTGGCGCGGCCTGGTCGCCAATCTTCTCAATCCCAAGGCGGCCGTGTTCTACGTTACGCTGCTTCCCGGCTTCATCCAGCCGGACCATGCGCCGTTCTGGGCGCAGGCCTTGCTGCTCGGCATCGTCCACATCGCGGTCGCGGTGCTTGTGCACCTCTACATCGTGCTCGCCGCACAGCACGTGGCCGGGTACATCGGCGTCGGCGGCGAGACGGCGCGCGCGATCATGTTGCGGCGGATGGCGGCTGTCGGTATCGGGCTGGTGGCGATCTGGCTCTGGTGGGAAACGCGGCGATGACGCAGGAAACTCTCGACCTCGCCCATCTCACGGACGCGCAGTTCGACGCACTCTACAAGGCGCGGATCGAGCCGCTGTTCACGCAGGGCGAAAGGGATCGCACCGCCGCCGTCGCCACCTTCAAGCAGCGCATCGTCATCGGCGCGCCGCTCGCGCTCGCGCTGGGCGTGGCGGAGTTCCTCTACTTCAACGAATTCTTCGCGGGGCTGATTGTCGGTGCGATCGCCGGCGTCATCGCATTCACCGTCGCCTATCTGCCGCTGCAGAAGGTGTCTGACCGCATCAAGGACGCCTCGCTCATCGCCATCTCGGAGGCCATCGGTGTGTCCTATCGCGGTTCCGGCGAACCACCGGGCGCGCTCAATCGCTTCCGCACGCTCAACCTATTGCCGAGCTATGACCGCTCGCATTTCGAGGACTTCTTCCACGGCGAGCGGCAAGGCTGCGCGTTCGATCTTTGCGAAGCCAAACTCGAGGACGAGCGGCGCGACAAGGACGGCGACAAGGACTACGTCACCGTCTTTCGCGGCCAGATCATCCGCATCGCGTTCCCCAAGAAGTTCGACGGCATCACCGTCGTGAAGCGGGATGCGTGGGTGTTCAACGCGCTGCGGGGCATGGGTGAACTCAAGCGCGTGGGCCTCGGTGACTCGAAGTTCGAGAAGGCGTTCGAGGTCTACTCCAACGATCAGGTCGAGGCGCGCTATCTGGTGCATCCGGTCTTCATGGAGCGCCTCATCCATCTGGAAGAAGCGTTCAACGGGCGGCGCATCCGCTGCGGGTTCCAGGATGGCGACCTGCTGATCGCCGTGGAAGGCGACAACAAGTTCGAGATCGGCGACATGTTCAAACCGCTCGCCGACCCGGCGCGCGCGCGCAAGATCGTCTCCGACATCGCCGAGGTGATGAAGTTGATGGACGCGGTGGTGACGGCGGAAATGGCGCCGCTCGTCGCGCGACGCGATCCTCAATAGCGGGTGACGATCGACGCCATGTCCGGGCGCACACGCTCGGGCTGCGTTTCAGTTTGCGTGCCCAGGTGGATGACCGCCGCGAGTTGCTCTTCTGGCTTCAGCCCAAGGACGACGCGTGCATCGGCGTTGTAGGTCGGCCAGCCCGTGAGCCATACGCCGCCGAAGCCGAACGCGTGCGCGGCGATCAGCACGGCGTAGCTGACGGCGCCTACGGCTAGCACCTGCTCCCATTCCGGGACTTTGAAATTGCCCTTGATGTTGGCGACGACCGCCACGACGAGCGGCGCGCGCGCAAACGTTTCGCGCGTTGCCTTCAGTGTTTCTTCGGTGGCGTCGCCGGTCTTCGCCATGACGTCCGCCAGCGCAGCGCCGGCGCGCTCGCGGGCTTCGCCTTCAAACACAATGAAGCGCCATGGCGTCAGTTTGCCGTGGTCGGGCGTGTGCGACGCGAGGCGGAGGATGGCGTCGAGCTGTGCAGATGAGGGCGCGGGCTCAGCGAGCAGGAACGGCTTCGCGGAGCGCCGTCGCGCCAGGAGATCCAGCGTGTCGGGAGACGCGACCGGCAGGGCGGTCGGGGCGTTTTCGGCGAGGGGTGGCGCGAGTGTGGCGGGATCGATGGACATCATCGCCTCTAATTAAGAACCATTCGCAAAAAGGCAAGCCGCCGGATCGCCGCAGCGCTCAAAGCCGTACGAGATAGGCGTGGCTGCCCTCCAGCACCGTCTCGCCGCGCTGGTTCTCGACGGTGGCGCGCATGGTGACAACGCCGGTCGTGTTCTGGCGCTTCAGGCCGGTGATCTCGAGCAGCGGGTAGAGCGTGTCGCCGGGAAAGACGCCCTTGAGAAATTTCGCCGTCACCTCGGTGAAGCCGATGAGCTTCTCGGCGATCACATGCGGAAACAGCCCTGCGCCCGCCGCGGTCAGGCAGAGCACCTGCAAGCCATGCGCGAGCAGATCGGGATGGCCCTGCGCGTGGCAGTATTCGCGGTCGTAGTGGATCGGGTGGTTGTCGCCGCTCAGCGCCTGGAAGGCGGTGAAATGCGCATCGGTGAGCGTGCGCGCGGGGCACGGGAAACGCTCGCCGATTTCGAGCTGGTCGAACGTACGCGGCGGAACGAGGGGGCGGGAGAAGGGATCGAGGGGCATGAAAATCGCCTTAGCCTTTACCGAGACGAATGCGGCTCATTTGCCATTGCTCTGATGTCTGGGACCATTCGTCGTTGGGCGTGTCTTCATAGGGCGGGGGAAGTCTGATTGGTCCCAGATTCGTTGACCCGAGTTTTGCCGCCAACTTCTGCGACGCGATGTTTGCAGGGCGGATCGTGTGGATCACGCGCGGCCGCTGAAGTTGGAGAAATGTGAAATCCATGGCTGCTATGGCGCCCTCCAAGGCAAACCCCTTCCCCTGGAATTCGGGCAGCAGCATCCAGCCCACTTCGATGCAGGGCCAGCCGAACGGCTTCGTCGGACCGAAGCGACCGACAAACCGGCCCGAAGCCTTTTCGATCGCGCAAAGCGCGCCCCATCCAACGATCGACCAGTGGCCGGCAATCGTCAGAAGTTGCGACCAGCTCTCTCGCTCGTCCTGAACCGAGCCCGTGTTGGCCTTGACGCTTTCGTCGGCTTCCATGAGCGCCCACGCCGCAAAGTCCTCTCGCAGCGGCGGGCGCAGGATCAGGCGTTGTGTCTCGATCTCCATCGCTGTGTCTTTCCACGATGTGTGCCGTCACTCAACTTGCACTTGATGCGGCGTGTCGCGATGAAGCGGGCCATGAGCACCGACAATCCCTGGACCTTCCTCGCGACCTCCACCGCGTTCGACAATCCCTGGCTTCGCCTTGAAGAGCAGGAGGTCATTGATCCCGTCGGCGAGAAACGCATCTACGGCATCGTGCGGTTCAAGAAGCTCGCGGTGGGCGTGCTGCCGATCACCGATGAGGGGAAGGTGCATCTCGTCGGCCAGTGGCGGGTGCCGTTGGGGCGGTATTCCTGGGAAATGCCGGAGGGCGGCTGCGAGCCGGGGGAGGATCCGCTCGACTGCGCGCGGCGAGAACTGGAGGAAGAGGCGGGCGTGCGCGCCTTAAGCCTCCGGCCGATAGTTAAGATGGACTTGTCCAATTCGGTCACGGACGAGCAGGCGATATGCTATCTTGCGACCGGGCTTTCGCCGGGCGTGCACGCGCCCGAGCCGGTGGAACTGCTGCGTAACCGGGTGGTCCCGTTCGGCGAAGTCCTTGCGGATGTCATCGCGGGGACCATCACGGACTCCATGACGGTTGCCGCGGTCCTGCGCGCGCACCACATGGCGGTGACGGGCGAGATCGAAGCTGCGCTGGCGAAAGCCATGCTGGACTAGAGTGAGCGGAAAAATGGCCGATCAACACATTCGCGCGGTGACCCGCCCCTTCGAGAACTCCGGCGGAGTCTGGTCGCAGCTGCGCGTCGAGGCCATGCAGGCCGCCGCCGAAGAGCCGCTGCTCGCGAGCCTGCTCCACGCCACCATCCTCCACCACGACCGCATCGAGGACGCGCTGTCCTATCACCTAGCGTCCAAGCTCGGCGGCGGCGACATGAACCCGCTGCACCTGCGTGAAGTCGCGCAGGAGGCCTACGCGGCCGAGCCGGAGATCGCGCGTCATGCGGAGCGCGACATGCGCGTCGTGCGCGAACGTGACCCCGCATGCCGCACCTACCTGCAGCCGTTCCTTTACTACAAAGGGTTTGCGGGGCTGCAGGCATACCGTATTTCTAACTGGCTCTGGCGCAATAAGCGTGAAGAATTGGCGTTCTATCTGCAGAGCCGCATCAGCGAACTCTTCTCCGTGGACATCCACCCGGCGGCGAAGATCGGCGCAGGCGTGTTCATCGACCACGCGCACGGCATCGTCATCGGCGAGACGGCAGTAGTGGAAGACGACGTCTCCATGCTCCATTCCGTCACCCTTGGCGGGACGGGCAAGGAGCGCGGCGACCGTCACCCCAAGATCCGTCGCGGCGTTCTGATCGGCGCGGGCGCCAAGGTGCTCGGCAACATCGAAGTGGGCGAGGAGGCGCGCATCGCGTCGGGTTCCGTGGTGCTGACGAGCGTGCCCGCGCGCTGCACGGTGGCGGGCGTACCGGCGCGACCTGTGGGCGGGGTCTGTTGCGAAGAGTCGCCGTCGAAGAAGATGGACCAGCTCCTCGACGAAGCCGTGCTGAGTTCCTACGGCGACGGCATCTGATGCCGCGCGCGCAAGGGCGTGCTAGGCTTCGCGCCATGACGCTCTTTCTCGCGGCTTTCACTGTCTTCAACGTCTTCCTAGCCTACGCCGCGCTGCGGCGCGCCGCGAAGCTCATGACGCCCGAAGGGCGCGACTGGTGGCAGTCGAAACGCCTCTATGCGATCGCGTGTTTCGCTGCGTGGACGCTGCCGCTCGCCTGCGTCGGCGCCACGGCGGTTGCCTGGATAGAACACCAGCAGGGCCTCCAGCACTGGGCCGGCCCGATGATCCTGGCGCCGCTCGGCTGGCTGCTGCTGATGGGCATCTTCTTCGCCATCGTCGATGTGAGCGAAGACGGCGTTCTGGATTTTGGGCGCGGGCCCAAACCCAAGCCTTAGAAACCCCTAGAATCCTCGGAACGTCGCGAATTCGTCGACGGTCGCACGATCCGAGCGTAGCGAGTTCACAGCGGCGCTTTCATCCGCATAGCCCAGCGCCATGCCGCAATAGATCATCTCGGTTTCGGGCAGCGCGAAGTGCTTTGCGAGCGTCTCGCGCACGCGGCCCCACGCTTCCTGCATGCAGCTGGCGACGCCGCGCGCTTCGGCCGCGAGCGCGATGGTCTGCATGAACATGCCGAGATGCGCCCACTGACCGTGCCCCATGCGCCGGTCGATAACGAAGAAGAGCCCCACGGGCGCGTCGAAGAAGCGGAAATTACGCGCGAGATGGCCGAAGCGCGCAGCCTTGTCCTCGCGCGGAATGCCGAGCAG
>JAWXBS010000088.1:0-46261 GCA_034440275.1 Alphaproteobacteria bacterium | reverse complement strand
TTCGAACCCTGCCGCGCCCACCAGGGCATCCTGGCCCCGCACGATCAAATCAAATGCTCAAATATGCATGGTCAGCATGCATTGCAGCATGGCTACCTGTCCAAATTTGGACATGCGGGGGCTGTGTTGTTGCAAAAATATTGCTCTCTTGGCCCAAAGTCAGTTCAATGAACACGTTCAGTGAACATGGTCGGTCGCTTCCCGCGCAAAAGTCGTGCGGGAACGGCGCGGGAGCGAAGAGCGTGGCCGGGGAGGGCGAAAGTGGCGGCTTGATGATCTTTGCAAGAAGGCGGTTGCGCTCTTCCGATGAAACCATCATCTGCCCCCCTTCGTTGGTCGTGAGCGGAGAAGCGCTTCGGCTGGATGGGTTTGGGGCTGAAGCCAGCGCAGGGGCTCTCCTGCGCGCTTCTGCGGAACCGCGATGCATGCGCGGCATGCACGGAGGACTGGAATTATGGAAACCGACTTCTGCAACGTCGATGGCGCACGTCGCCTGAAGCAGCGGATTGAAGAGTACTGGAAGGACAAGGGCTACAACGTCGATGTGAAGCTCATCGAAGCGCCCTTCGTCGCCGCGATGCGCTCTGCCCGCACCGATGTCCGCAGCGACATGGTCAACGGCTTCCCGCGCAAGGGACGCACGGAAAACGACAATAGCGGTCGTTTCCGCGAGAATGGCTAGGGTCCGATGAGCCGGCGCACGACAGCGCCGAGGTCGTCGTAACTTGAAATGAGGGCGTCGGCGCCGAGCGCGTCGACGCCCTCTTCGCAATAACCGAACGTCACGGCGATCACCGGCACCCCGGCCGCCCGCGCGGCGCCCACATCGGCGGCGCCGTCGCCGACCATCACGGAGCGTCCCACATTGCCGCCCGCCCGCGTCACCGCCGCCACGTAGTGCTCAGCTGCGGGCTTGCGCGTCGTCACGGCGTCGGCCCCCACGATCGCGCCGAACCGGTTGGCGAGACCGAGCGCCGTGAGCAATTGTTCAGAAAGTCCGGTCCGCTTGTTGGTGCAGACCGAAAGGCGCGCGCCAGCGGCGCCAAGCGCATCCAGCGCCGCCTCCAAACCCGGAAAAGGGAGGCTCGCACCGGCGATGTCGGCCGCATAAATGCCCACGAATGTTTCGGTCAGCTGGTTCAGTTTTTCCTCCGGCCACGCCACGCCGGCCCGTGCCGCCGCGCGCTCGATCATCACGCGCGCGCCTTGTCCAACCATTAGCCGCGCAACCTCCGCCGGCGGCGCCGTCAGCCCTTCGGTCGCCATGACCGCCTCCAGCGCGCGCAAGAGGTCCGGCGCAGTGTCCACCAGTGTGCCGTCGAGGTCGAAGACGATGGTCGCTCCATCGAGGTCGCGCATGCGGGTCGCTCCTGCCGAAAATTGTCGCAGAGGGTCTAGCGTCGCGCCACGATGCTTGAAAGCGCGGGCCAAGCGGCTGGACACCGAGACGCGACACGTCGTCCGTTGCCGATGCGGAAGTTGATCTGCCTCAAGTCGGCGCCCCGGTGCATGAAGTGCATTGCTGCGTGCGCTCGCACGCCGAACAAGGAGACGCCGGATGATCCCGCAGGATGTCGCTGACGCCATCGTCGATCCCAAGGCCTATGCCGACCAGGCGCGGATCGACGGCGCGTTCAAATGGATCCGCGAGAACGCGCCGCTGGAACAGGCGCAGCCCCAAGGGTTCGATCCGTTCTGGGTGGTCTCCAAGCACGCAGACATTCTTGAGGTCGAAAAGCAGAACGACCTCTTTCACAACGGTGATCGTCCCACGACGCTGATGCCGATCGAGATGGAGAAGAAGGTGCGTGCGACGATGGGCGGCTCGCCGCATCTCGTGCGCTCGCTTGTCCAGATGGACAACCCCGATCACATGAACTACCGGCGCCTCACGCAGGGTTGGTTCCTGCCACAGAACCTGCGCTCCCGCGAGGCGCGCATCCGCGAGATCGCCAAGAGCTTTGTCGACAAGATGGCCGCCTGCGGGGAACGTTGCGATTTCGCGCGCGACATCTCGTTTCTCTATCCCTTGCACGTCATCATGGAAGTCATGGGCGTGCCGGAGTCGGATGAGCCGCGCATGCTGAAACTGACGCAGGAACTGTTCGGCAGCGCCGATCCCGATCTCAATCGCAACGCGCGCGCGGTGACGGATCTCGACGAGGGCCTGAAAGCGATCCAGGAAGTGGTTGGAGACTTCGTCGCCTACTTCAATGCCGTCACCGAAGACCGCCGCGCCAATCCGCGCGACGATCTCGCCAGCGTCATCGCCAACGGCAAGATCGACGGCGCGCCGCTCGGCTTCTTCGAGGCCATGTCGTACTACATCATCGCTGCGACTGCCGGACACGACACGACATCGAACACCACCGCGGGCGGCATGTGGGCGCTCGCCGAGAATCCCGACCAGTTTGCAAAGCTCAAGGCCGATCGCTCGTTGATCCCGGGCTTCCTCGAAGAGTCGATCCGCTGGGTGACGCCGGTGAAGCACTTCATGCGTAGCGCGACAGCCGACGCTGAAGTGCGCGGTCAAAAGATCGCCGAGGGCGACTGGCTGATGCTGAGCTACCCGTCCGGCAATCGCGACGCGGACGCCTTCGACCGCCCGTTCGATTTCGAAATCACGCGGTCCCCGAACAAGCATGTCGCGTTCGGCTACGGCGCGCACGTCTGCCTTGGTCAGCACCTCGGGCGTCTCGAAATGCGCGCGCTTTGGGAAGAGCTCCTGCCTCGACTGGAGTCGGTGGAACTCGACGGCGAGCCCCGTCTGATGCAATCCAACTTCGTGTGCGGCCCGAAGTCGGTGCCGATCCGCTACAAGATGCATTGAGGCGCGCGCCCATGTCCGACGCCGAACCCTTTCTCGTCTGGCAGTGTCGCACCTGTGGCTACATTTACGAGGAAGCGCAGGGCGATCCGCTTGAAGGCCTCGCGCCCGGTACCCGCTGGCGCGACGTTCCCGACAACTGGATCTGCCCGTCCTGCGGCACGTCCAAGCCCGAGTTCGACATGGTGGAGATCTGATCCGGCGCGCTTCGCGATTCGCCCTGGCGTGAGGTAGTAGGGGCGCTCAGGGATTCTCGATCCTCGCCGGAGCCTTTCGCATGCCCACGCCCCGCGCCGCCGTGATCCTCGCCGCCGGGCAGGGCACGCGCATGAAATCCGCCTTGCCGAAGGTGCTCCACAAGGTCGGCGGCAAGGCGATGGTGGATTGGGCGATCGATGTGGCGGCGGGTCTCGGCTGCGACCGCACGGTGGTAGTGGTCGGCGCGCACGCGCCGGTGGTAGGATCGCATGTGGCGGCTCGATTGGGCGCGGGTGCGGTGGCGGTGCAGGACCCGCCGCAAGGCACGGCCCACGCGGTGCGTTCGGCGGAAGATGCGCTCGCAGGTTTCAGCGGCGACGTGGTGATCCTGTATGGCGATGCGCCGATGACGCGGCCCGAGACGGTGGCGGCGCTCTTCGATAAGCTTGAGCTGGGCGCCAATCTTGTCGTGCTCGGTTTCGAGGCCGTTGATCCGTTTGGGTATGGGCGCCTCGTTCTCGACGATGATGGCGCGCTGGCGCGGATCGTGGAGGAAAAGGACGCAAGCGAAGACGAGCGCATGCTCACGCTCTGCAATTCCGGCGTGCTCGTCGCCGATCGCGATGTGCTCTTCTCGCTGCTGTCGATGGTGAGGAACGAGAACGCCAAGGGCGAATACTATCTCACGGACATCGTCGGGCTCGCGCGCTCGTCAGGCTTCCGCACGGAAGTTGTGGTCGCCGACGAAGAAGAGATGATGGGCGTCAATTCCCGCGTCGAACTCGCGGAAGCGGAGCAGGAATTCCAGGCGCGCCGCCGCCATCACTTCATGACGCAGGGCGTCACGATGACCGATCCCTGGAGCGTCTATTTCAGCCACGACACGGTGATCGGCAATGACGTGACCATCGAACCCGGCGTCTTCTTTGGACCGGGTGTCACGGTGGAGAGTGGCGCGACGGTGAAGGCGTGGAGCCATCTCGAGGTCGCCTATGTGGGCCATGATGCGAGCGTCGGCCCGTTCGTGCGGCTGCGGCCCGGCGCAAAACTGTCGGCGAAAGTGAAGATCGGCAATTTCGTCGAGGTGAAGAACGCCACGTTCGGCGAAGGCGCGCAGGCCAGTCACCTCACCTATATCGGCGATGCCGAGGTCGGCGCGCGGGCCAACATCGGCTGCGGCGTGATCACCTGCAATTACGACGGCTTCGACAAGTACAAGACCATCATCGGCGAGGACGCGTTCATCGGCTCCGACACAGCGCTGGTGGCGCCGGTGCGCATCGGCGCGCGCGCGTTCACGGGCTCAGGCTCGGTGATCACCAAGGATGTGCCGGACGATGCGCTCGCGGTGGCGCGCGGACGGCAGAAGGACATTCCGGGCTGGGCGAAGGCGTTCCGCGAGAAAAAGCTCGCCGAGCGCGCGGCGCGTGGGGGCAAGCGGAAGGAAGTGAAATGAGCGCAGACGTCGCCAAGATCAACGCCGCCGCCGCCGCACTCGATTTCGTCGAGGACGGCATGTTGCTGGGGCTCGGCACCGGATCGACGGCGGCGCACTTCGTGCGCCTGCTCGGCGCGCGGGTGCAGAAGGGACTGAAGGTGCGGGGCGTGCCGACGTCGGAAGCGACCGACAAGCTGGCGCGCGAAGTCGGCGTGCCGCTCGTGCCGGTGGATCGTGTCGGCGCGCTCGATCTCGCGGTGGACGGCGCCGACGAGGTCGACGGCGATTTCCGGCTCATCAAGGGCGGGGGCGCCGCACTCCTGCGCGAAAAGATCATCGCCTGCGCTGCCAAGCACTTCGTCGTCATCGCCGACGAGACCAAGATGGTGGCGCGCCTCGGCGCGTTTCCGCTGCCCGTGGAAGTAACGCCGTTCGGCTTCACGCTCACCGCGCAACGCATCTACGATGCGCTGAAGGCGCACGGTTGCCAGGGCACGGAAGCGGGTCTGCGCGAGCGCGACGGCAAGCCCGTCGTCACCGACGGCGGCAACTACGTCATCGACTGCAAGTGCGAAGCGATCCCCGACGCCGAAGGTCTCGCCGATGCGCTGAAACGCATCACCGGCGTCGTCGAGCACGGCCTTTTTCTGGGCATGGCGCGCACGGTGATCGTCGGCAAGGCGAAGGGCGCGGATGTGCGGGAGCGCTGACCGCGCCCGGAAATGGGTCGCGTATGCGCCGACAGATCAACGATCCGTTATGGAAACGGCGCGATGCTTCGGGCATGTCGAGTCGCGCCAAAGTCATTCTCCGGGAGCAGGTACGCAAGACGGCGATCATGCTCACAGTCAGCATCGTCGCGGCGATCTTCCTCGATTACCTGATCAACGTCGTGCTGATGCCAGGCGTCACCCCCTACACGCCGTGGGGCACTGTGGTGACGGCTGGTCTCATCGCCGCGCCCAGCTGGTGGTTCGTGATCGGCCAGCGGCTCGCCCTGCAGACGGCGCGCGACGATCTGGCGGCCACGCTCGCCGCCCGTGACGCAGCGGAATCGCAGAGCGCCGAGAAGTCCCGCTTCCTCGCGACAATGAGCCATGAATTGCGGACCCCGCTCAACGCCATCATCGGCTACAGCGAGATTCTGAGCGAGGGCGCCGAGGAAGACGGGCGTGCGCGCGATGTCGCTGACCATGCACGCGTTCTGGAGTCCGCACGTCATCTGCTCGCGCTGGTGGACGATGTGCTCGAGCTGTCGGCGCTTGAGTCCGGGCGGATAGCCCTCAACGCGGAGGCATTTGACGCGTCGACACTAGCGCGCCGTGCGATGGCTGGCGTGCGCAACGTTGCGGCGGCGAACGGCGTGGAACTGCAATTGCGCATCGCCTCCGACGTCGGCGCCGCGCGAACGGATGCTGCGCGCCTAAGCGGCTGTCTTTCGCACCTGCTGAACAACGCCGTGATGTTTGCGCGCGACGGCCAGGTCGCGCTGAAGGTGACGCTTCAGCTCGAAAACGGGCGTGATATGCTTGTCTTCGAGGTGACGGATACCGGCCCCGGCATTTCCCCGGCGCAGCAGGAACGCCTCTTCGAGGCCTTCAACCAGATCGACAATTCGGCGACACGCGAACATGGCGGAGCTGGTCTCGGTCTTGCGCTCACGCGCCGGATCGCGCGCCGCCTCGGCGGTGACCTTGTCGTGTCGAGCCGGCTTGGGGCCGGGTCCGTGTTTCGACTCAGCGTATGCCTCGATGCGGGGGAAATTGACACGCCGCCGGTGTCAAATGTGACGCGGCTCAGGGCCGCGTGACCAACGCTTAGCTAAGCGAGCGCAGCGCCTCCGCCGAATAATCCAGCAGCTCGCTCTCGCGACCCTCCCGCACCTTCTGCGCCCAGTTGGGATCAACGAGGAGCGCGCGGCCCACGGCGACGAGATCGAACTCTTCGCGGTCGAGGCGTTCCAGCAGGTTGTCGAGCGAGGCGGGCTTGGAGGCTTCCCCGGCGTAGGACGCGATGAACTCGCCTGTGAGGCCGACGCTGCCGACGGTGATGGACGGCTTGCCCGTCACCTTCTTCAGCCAGCCGGCGAAGTTGAGATCGCTGCCGTCGAACTCCGGCTCCCAGAAGCGCCGCTGCGAGCCGTGGAAGATGTCGACGCCCGCATCGGCGAGCGGCGCCACCCACGCTTCAAGCTCCTGCGGGTTCGCGGCGAGCTTCACCGTGAAGTCCTGCTGCTTCCATTGTGAGATGCGCTGGATGATCACGAGGTCCGGCCCCACCGCCGCGCGGATGGCCGCCGCGACTTCCGCACCGAAGCGCGCGCGTTCGGCCAGCGTCTTGCCGCCGTACTGGTCGGTGCGTTCATTCACACCGCCCCAGAAGAACTGGTCGATCAGGTAGCCATGCGCGCCGTGGATTTCGACGGCGTCATAGCCAAGGCGCTGTGCGTCGCGCGCTGCGCGACCGAAGGCGTCGATGGCGTCGGCGATGTCTTCGAGCGACATGGGTTCGCTGACGGTCTTGCCGGGTGAAGAGAGTCCCGAGGGGCTGTCGATGGGACCGGGCGCCTTCCACTCGGTGCGCGGATTTCGCACGACGCCCACATGCCAGAGCTGCGGTGCCATCTTGCCGCCCGCCGCATGCACGTCGTCGATCACCCGCTTCCAGCCTGCGAGCGACGCATCGCCGTGAAAGAATGGCACGTTCGGGTCGTTGAGCGAGGAGGGGCGCGCCACGCCCACGCCTTCGGAGATGATGAGACCCACCCCGCCCTCCGCCCGGCGGCGGTAGTAGCCGGCGACGTTCTCGCCGGGGATGTGGCTCGGCGAGAACGAGCGCGTCATGGGCGCCATGACGACGCGGTTCTTGAGCGAAAGCGACTTGTGCTGGAATGGCTTGAAAAGCGGTGCGGCGGCCATGGGGTCCCTCGGAAATCTGCGTCGCCCATAGCTAGGGCCACAGGCGACAGACACCAGTTAGCGGAACTTGAGTGCGGCTAAACCCTGCGACGTCGTCGCGGGAGGGTGCACTGGCGCCGCGAACCCCTTAGGTTCGCGCCATGGCCAGATACGACTACGACCTCTTCACCATCGGCGCGGGTTCGGGCGGCGTGCGCGCTTCGCGGCTGACAGCCATGGGCGGCGCGCGCGTGGCGGTGGCGGAGGAGGACCGTATCGGCGGCACCTGCGTGATCCGCGGTTGCATCCCGAAGAAGCTCTTCGTCTATGCGTCCGAATACGCGCAGGGCTTCAAGGACGCCGTCGGCTTCGGCTGGACGGTGGAGTGGGCCCGCTTCGACTGGGCGACGTTGCGCGACAACGTGCAGGCGGAAGTCTCGCGCCTGTCAGGCATCTATGCAGCCAACCTTGAAAAAGCGGGCGTGGAGACCATCCCCGATCGCGCCGAGATTGTCGGTCCCAACACCGTGCGCCTCGCCGCGAGCGGCCGCACGCTGACCGCCGAACGCATTCTCGTCGCCACCGGCGGAGCCGTCGTGCGCCCCGATATCAAGGGCGCGGAATACGCGATTACGTCCAACGAGGCGTTTCATCTGGAACGCCTGCCCGAACGTGCGATCGTGGTCGGCGGCGGCTATATCGCGCTTGAGTTCGCCCACGTCTTTCATGGTCTCGGCGTGCATACGACGCTCGTGCATCGCGGCCAGATGGTGCTGCGCGGCTTCGACGAGGATGTGCGCGGCCATGTGCAGGCGGAGATGAAGCGCAGCGGCATCGACGTGCTGACCGAGACGATGATCACCGAGATCGCGCCGGCAGGCGACGGCTACGTCGTGAAGCTCTCGAACGGGCAGGTGCTGGAGACGGGGCTCGTCATGTTCGCAATCGGGCGGATGCCGAACACGGACGGGCTCGGCCTCGAGGAAGTCGGCGTGCGGCGCACCGACGTCGGCGCCATCGCCGTCGATCAATGGTCGCAGACCAGCGTGCCTTCGATCTTCGCCATCGGCGATGTGACCAACCGCGTGAACCTCACGCCCGTTGCGATCCGCGAGGCGGTGGCGTTCCACCGCACCGTCTATCAGGGCATCCCCACCGCGATGGACCACACGCAGATCCCGACGGCTGTCTTCGGTCTGCCGCAGGTGGGGGTTGTGGGTTTGACGGAAACCGAGGCGCGCATCCGCTTCGGCCCCGTAGACATCTACAAGACGAGCTTCCGGCCGATGAAACACATCCTCGCGAAGAACGAGGAGCGGATGCTGATGAAGCTCGTCGTGCGCGCCAGCGACGACGTTGTGCTGGGCGTTCACTTGGCAGGCCCCGACGCGCCGGAGATGATCCAGCTCGCCGCGATCGCCGTGAAGGCGGGGCTGACGAAGTCCCAGTGGGACGACACCGTGGCGCTTCATCCGACCGCCGCCGAGGAACTCGTTCTCCTGAAAGAGAAGGCCGAACCGTCCGCGGCGGTTTGAACGGAAGGCTGCGACAAGGGGCTGTCTCAACCCGGATCACACATACTTGTATTTTGGACGCACGGGTCCATTATACGGTTCATCCGGCACGTTCCGGGTCAGGATTCGAGACCCTATGTCCCTCATCGCCAAAGCCCGGGAAGCCCTCCAGCGCCCAGAGGTTCGCAAGCGCTTGCCGCAGATCGTCGCCGGCGCGACCGCTGTCGTGCTCTTGATCGCGGGCGGTTTCTGGCTGGCCGACAAGGCCCGCTACCAGTCTACCGACAACGCCTATGTGAAGGCCGACACCGTCGTCATCAGCCCGCAGATCGAGGGCACGGTGGCGCGGGTGCTCGTCGACGACAACGAGGCCGTTCAGGTCGGGCAGGTGCTGGTCGAACTCGATCCGGCGGAAGTGAAGGCGCGGCTCGCGCAGGCCGAAGCGAATGTCGCAGCACTTCGCGCGGGCGCTCGCTATGCCAATGCGCGGGCGTCGGCCGGACAAAGCCTCATAGCGGAGCGTGCTGCCTCCATCGCCAGCGCCGAAGCCGGCGCGCGCATCGCGGAGTCAGAACTCTCGCGATACTCCCGTCTCGCCGAGGGCGGCTGGGTCGCGACGCAGCGCCTGCAGACCGCGCGCGCGCAGGCTGATCAAGCCGCCGCCGGCGTCCGCCAGGCCCGCGCCTCACTCACTTCTCAGCAACGCGAAGCAGCCGCCATGGGCGCTGAGGGCGCGCAGGCCGCCGCTTCCGCACAACAGGCTGAAGCCGCACTCACGCAAGCGCGCATCGATGTCGATCGCGCCGTGATCCGGGCGCCGGTCGCGGGAGTCATCGGCGCGCGCGGCGTGCGCGCAGGGCAGTATGTCCGCGCCGGCGCGAACCTCATGTCCGTCGTCCCGCTCGGCGAGACCTATGTGATCGCCAACTTCAAGGAGACGCAGGTCGCCAAGATGCGGATCGGCCAGACGGTGACGATACGCGCCGACGCCTTCGGCCAGGAGCGTGTGACAGGGCGCATCGCCAGCTTCTCGCCCGCCACAGGCTCCGAATTCGCGATGATCCCGGTGGAGAACGCGACGGGAAACTTTACGAAAATCGTCCAGCGCGTGCCGGTGAAGATCGCCGTCCAGCGTGAAGGCCTCGCGGCGGCGTTGCGTCCGGGGCTGTCGATCGCGGTGCGCGTCGACCTCAAATCCGCAGGCGGTGCCACGTTCGCGGAAAGCGCCACGCATGATGCGCGCGTGGTGCAGAGCCCGCAGTCCGGCGCAGCAGAATGACAGACACCACCGCCGGCGACGCGCGACCCGCGCCGGTCCCGGCGGTCGGCGCGAAGGTCGGTCTGGGGCTCTACATCGGTTTCGGCGCGATGGCGCTCGGCCAGTTCATGGCCATGCTCGACATCCAGATCGTGGCGTCGTCGCTGCAGCAGATCCAGGCCGGCGTCAGCGCCAGCGCCGACGAGATCAGCTGGATCCAGACCGCCTACATCATCCCCGAAGTCGTGATGATTCCGCTGTCGGCGTACCTCTCGCGCATGTGGGGCACGCGGCTCGTGTTCATGCTGTCGTGCGCGGGGTTCGTACTGGCGAGTATCCTGACGGGTCTTTCGACATCGATCGAGATGATGATCCTCACGCGCGCCATTCAAGGGTTCGTTGGCGGCGCCATGATCCCAACCGTGATGGCGGTCGCGTTCACCGCGTTTCCACCTGAGAAGCGCGTCACCGCGTCCATGCTGATCGGGATGATCGTGACGCTTGCGCCGACGATCGGGCCGACGCTCGGCGGCTGGATCACTGAAAATCTCGACTGGCGCTGGCTGTTCTACGTCAACGTGATACCGGGCGCGGCGGTACTAGCGCTCGTCTGGCGGTTCGGCGATTTTGACAAGGGCGACGCCTCGCTCTCCAAAGGCTTCGACTGGTTCGGCCTCGGCGCCATGGCCATCTTCCTGATGAGCATGACCTATGTGCTCGAAGAGGGCGCGAGCGAGAACTGGTTCACCGATGATCGCATCGTGATCCTCTCCGTCGTGGCGGTGGTCACGGGCGTCGCGTTCATCTGGCGATGCCTCGCCTACTTCAACCCGATCGTCGAACTGCGCACCTTCCGGAACACGAACTTCCTCGTCGGCTCGGCCTTCACTTTCGTGATGGGCATGAACCTGTTCGGCGCGAGCTTCATCCTGCCGTTGTTTCTGGGGCGCGTGGGCGGCATGTCGGCGGGGGAGATCGGCACGATCATGGGCGTTGGCGGGCTGTCGATGTTTTTCGCGGGCCCATTCATCCGGCGCATCGTGGGATTCTTCGACCTGCGGCTGGTCATGGTCGTCGGCATGGCGATCTCCGCCGGCGGACTGTGGACCGCGCATGCGCTGACGCCGGAATGGGGTTTCACGGAATTCGCGGTTCTGCAGATCGTGCGCGCGTTCGGTCTCATGTCGGCGATGGTCGCCAGTCAGCAGTTGTCGATGGCGACGCTCGAGCCCCAATACATCAAGAACGCCTCGGGCATCGTGAACCTCTTCCGCAATGTCGGCGGGGCGGTCGGGCTTGCGTCCATCGGCACGATCATCAATGACGGAACGCTGAGGCATATGGCCGACATCCGGGCGCGAATGACCGAAACGGACCCCAATGGCCAGGCGATGCTTGCGGGGCTCGTACAGCGCATGAGCGATATGGGTGTCGTCGATCCGGAAGGGGCTGCGCGCAAGGCGCTGACGTTCATGACGGAAAAGCAGGCCATGACCATCGCGTTCGGCGAGGCGTTCGCGCTGCTCGCCGTTGTGACCTTCATCACGGGTTTCATCGCGCTCATCAGCCAGAAGCCGCCGCAAACCGCAGTGTCGCCCGCCAGCAAAGCGGCTGCTGCTGCTGCTGCGGAGGCGCACTGACATGCCGCGTCAATCGGGCCAGATCGATCTGCGCAAGTCCGAAGACATCCTCGACGCAGCGGCGGAGGCGTTCTCCGAACGCGGCCTTGAGGCGCCGGTGGAAGATATCGCGCGCCGCGCGGGCGTTTCCAAGCAGACGGTCTACAATCACTACGGCTCCAAGGAAGATCTGTTGCGCGCGCTGTTCGACCGCCGCCGCGAACTGGTGCTGGAGCCGCTGGATCACAGCCACGCCGACGAGCCGCTCGAGGATCGTCTCACCAACTACGTGCTCCGCATCAAGGAGGCCTACCTCGGGATCGGTCATCGCAGCGTGCTGCGTGCGGCGATCGCAGCGGCCACGACGCGGCCGGAGATCGGCGCGATGGTGTACGAGGCGGGACCGCGTCTGGGGCGCGAAAAGCTCGCGGCGTTCCTCGCTGCGGAAGCCACGGCGGGGCGCATCGCCATGGACAGCGCCGATGAAGCGGCGGATTTCCTGTTCGGCATGGCGGCGGGATCGCTCCTGATGCGCGTGATGCTCGATGCGCCGGTCGAGCGCCGTCCGGAAATGCTTGCCGCGCGCGCGCGGGCCTGCGCCCGACGCTTCCTGCGCGCTTACGCCCCCGACTGAGGCGGGGCGGGTGCGATGAGAACGCCCGCAGACTCCGCATCAAGGGTGTAGGGAGTCTCCGCCACTGCAACGCCAGCGCGCCGCAGCACTTCCGGCGGGGCATTTTCTTCCGGGGTCGTCAGAAATCCCAACTCGCGCGCAATAGCGCCGGCATCCGCGCGTGCCGTAAAGCTCGCCAGGGGCGCAGCCAGCAGCAAGCTGAACAGGATCGGCCAGCCGGCGCCAGCGACGTACGGGTGCGCCACGCACGCGACCACGAATACGACCGCCGCACACGCTTGCCAGCCGCCCCAGTTGGCGGCTTCTGAGAAAGAAAGCCCGTCGGCGTCGCGCGTCTGCACGCCCCAGCCGCTGTCCTTGCCGCGCAGGATTTCAAAGACGATGCGCGAGTGCGCCATCATCAACACCGGCGCCAGCAGCGCCGACAGGATCATCTCGAGCCCCGACCCGCCAAGCACGCGCCAGCCGCCGCCATACGCGCGGCGCAGCTCCGGCCGGATGAGAATATGCGCAGCTCCCAGCAGCTTGGGGCCGAACAGGAGCGTGGTCGTGATCATCGCGATCGACACGATCGTGGCGAGCGCGTCCGGATCGGGCTTCAGGGTCAGGTCGCGGATCGGCGGTCCCGCTTCCACGCCGATGGCCGCGCCCAGCAGCAGGAAGATCAGCCAGAGCGGCGAGGAAGCGTACGCCATGATGCCGATGATGATGTGCAGGCGGCTGACCCAGTGCAGGCCCGGCGCAAAAAGCACCGGCGCGTGCTGGATGTTGCCTCGGCACCAGCGACGGTCGCGCTTGGCGAATTCGATAAGTGTCGGCGGCGCTTCTTCGTAGCTGCCCTCGATTTCAGGCGCCACGACCACGCGCCAGCCGGCGCGCCGCATGAGGGCGGCCTCGATGGCGTCGTGACTGAGAATGTCGCCATTGAATGGCGCCGCGCCCCGCAGCGGCGGCAGGCCTGCGCAGGACGCGAACGCCCGAACCCGCAGGATCGCGTTATGGCCCCAATAGCCGCCTTCCCCGCCTGACCACCACGCCAGACCCGCTGCGGAGACGCGACCGTAGAGCGAGACGCCGAACTGGAGATAGCGCGCAAACAACGTACGCGCGCCGACGATGGTCGGGGTGGTCTGGACGATGCCGAGATCGGGCTCGTCTTCCATCCGGTTTGCGAGCGCGACCAGCGCCTCGGCGGTCATCACGCTGTCGGCGTCCAGGATGACCATGTTCTCGTAGGCGCCTCCGAACCGTCGCACCCAGTCGCCGATATTGCCGGCCTTGCGGCCGTGCTTGCTGGACCGGCGACGGTAGTAGACGGCGCCGTTCGCGTGGCGTTCGAAGGCGCGGAAGGCGACCTCCTCCCCGGAAATGATCGCGGGGACGTCGGTGTCGCTGAGCACAAAGATGTCGAAGAGGTCGGCCACGCCGCGCTCGGCAAGCCCGCGCTCCACCGCAGACAGGCGCGCGAAGACCGCGTCCGGCGCTTCGCAATGGATTGGCGCAAGCAGGGCGGTGCGGGTGCGCGGGCGGCGCAGCGGGAGCGCGGTGGGCGCCCATGGGCCGTTCAGCGAGATGAAGCCCGCAACCGCGCTGCAGAACCAGAGCGTGATGCCGATGAAGAGAGGGGCGAAGAGCGTCGCCGCGGCGATCTCGAAGAAGGTCCAGCCGCCTTGGGCGAACTTCATCAACGGGGGCGGCGCGGCCGTCAGAATGAGCGCCGCCGTGGCGCTGAAGAACACAAGACGGCGGACGAGCATGCGCCCGTCGTCGCTCGCCGGCCTGGTATGCCTGCCGAAGAGCGACTGCGTCGGCATCGCCAAGGGCGCTTCCGGGGGCAGACGCTCGAAGTCGGTTCTGTCGAAGCGCGCTGTCGCAGGTGACGGCACGGCCATGGGGGTCATCCTCTCTTGGTAACCTTCAGGTCGCGCCCGCGACGTCGCGGGATCACGCGCACAGTTAGGAAGCTCGCGGTGGACGCCAAGATGCGGCGTGCGGTCGACGTGAAATCCTTGTCAGATGGCGAAAGGATGGGCGGAATGTTCCCATGCGGCGCCGCGTTGCAAGGCGCCATGCGCCGAATGCGCACGCGATTGCATTTTCGCAGATCGCGCCGTCACTCTTGCAATGGCTGGCGCCTTTGGCGTTTGTGCTGAATTGCTTCTGAGATGACCGAATCGATGCCGCACGCCGCCCTCACCACCCTGGCTGAAAACGCCAAGTCCTGGCCCTTTGAACAGGCCCGCATGGTCGTCGAACGACTGAAGAAGACGCCCAAGGAAGGTCCGATCGTTTTCGAGACCGGTTATGGGCCGTCCGGGCTGCCGCACATCGGGACGTTCGGCGAGGTGGCGCGGACCTCGATGGTCCGCCACGCCTTCCGCATTCTCACAGAGGACAAGATCCCGACCCGCCTGCTTGCGTTCAGCGACGACATGGACGGCTTCCGCAAGGTGCCGTCGAACCTGCCGAACCAGGACATGCTGCGCGAAGCGTTGCACCTGCCGCTGACGAAGGTGCCCGATCCGTTCGGCAAGTTCGAAAGCTTTGCGCACCACAACAACGCGATGCTTTGCGCGTTCCTCGACAGCTTCGGCTTCGAGTACGAATTCCTGTCGTCCACGCAGCAGTACCAGTCCGGCGCGTTCGACCAGACACTGCTGACCATGCTCGAGCGCTACGACAAGATCATGGCCATCATGCTGCCGACGCTCGGCCCGGACCGCCGCGCGACGTATTCGCCCTTCCTGCCGATCAGCCCCAAGACGGGCCGCGTGCTGCAGGTGCCGACGCTCGCGCGCGATCTCGGCACGGGGACGATCGTCTTCCAGGACGAGGACGGTGAGAAGATCGAAACGCTCGTCACTGGCGGCCGCGTGAAGATCCAGTGGAAGCCCGACTGGGCGCTGCGTTGGACAGCGCTTGGCGTCGACTACGAAATGGCCGGCAAGGATCTCATCGACAGCGTGAAGGTGTCGTCGCAGATCTGTCGCGCGCTCGGGGGCACGCCGCCGGAGGGCTTCAACTACGAGCTATTCCTCGACGACAATGGCGAGAAGATTTCGAAGTCCAAGGGCAACGGCCTCACCATCGACGAGTGGCTGAAGTACGCGAACCCCGAGAGTCTCTCCCTCTACATGTTCCAGAAGCCAAAGACGGCCAAGCGTCTTTACTTCGATGTGATCCCGAAGGCGGTGGATGAGTATCTCTCATTCCTCGACGCCTTCCCGACGCAGACGCCCGAACAGCAGATCGAGAACCCGGTCTGGCACGTCCACGGCGGGCGCCCGCCGCAGTGGGGCGCGGGCGTTACCTATGCGCTGCTGCTCAACATCGTGAGCGCGGCGAATGCGGAGACCAAGGCCCAGCTCTGGAGCTTCATCTCCAGGTACGCGCCCGGCATGACGCCCGAGAGCCATCCGCTCCTCGACGCGCTCGTGGGTTGCGCGTTGCGCTACTACGACGACTTCGTGAAGCCGAAGAAGGTCTTCCGCGCGGCGACCGACAAGGAACGCGCCGCGTTTGAGGACCTCGCCCGCCGTTTCGATGCGCTGCCCGCCGACATCACCGACAGCGAGATCATCCAGAACGAGGTCTACGCCGTCGGCAAGGAGCACGGTTTCGATCCGCTGCGCGACTGGTTCAAGGCGCTCTACGAGGTGCTGTTCGGGCAGGAGCAGGGCCCGCGTTTCGGCTCGTTTGCGGCCATCTTCGGCGTGCGCGAGGCGTCGGCGCTCATCCGCAAGGGCGTGGCGGGGGAACTTGCGAAGGCGGCTTAGCGTTACCTGATTTGCGGCTTTACGCAGCGTGGCGCCGGTTGCATGCTTGCGGCTCGCAGATCGGGTCACGTCATGCGTCGTCTCTGCCTCGCCTTCGCTGCTCTCTGCCTGACCGTTCCAAACGCTGCGGCCCAGTCTGCGCGCGAAGCCTATGAAAGCGGCGCGTTTCTGGACGCGGCTGCGATCGCGGAAGCGGATGGCGGCGCCGATGATCTCGCACTGGCGGCGCGCGCGCTGCTCGCCGAGGTGGTGACGGGCGATCCGGCGGACATGGATGGCCTTCTCGCCCGCGCTGAGGCCAATGCGCGCCGGGCACTGGCCCGCGACGGCGACAACACAGAGGCGCGTCTTCAGCTTGCAGTAGCCATCGGCATGAAGGGGCGACGCGCCACGATCGCGGAAGCGATGCAGAAGGGCTACGCGCACGAAGGGCGGACACTCGTGCGCGCAGCGGTACGAGATGCGCCTCGGGAAGCCTGGGCGCACGCGCTGAACGGCGGCTGGAACATCGAAGTCGTGCGGCGCGGCGGCTCCGTGGGAGCGGCGTACTTTGGCGCGAGTGTCGCGGCGGGGCGCGCGGCGTTCGAGCGGGCGCGCGACCTGGCGCCGGACGATCCGCTCATCGCCTACCAGTACGCCGTCGCCCTGCTCGAACTGGACTCGGGTCGGTATTCGGAAGACGCGTTGTCTCTTCTCGAAGCGGCGCGCACATGCCGCGCCACCGATGCGTTCGAGCGGCGTGTGCAGGCGCGCGCGGGGCAGGTGTCAGGCATTTTGCGCGCGCGCGGCCCGGAAGCCGCGATCCGCATGGCGACGGGTCGGTTCGCCAGAGGCGCCTAAGCGCCCGCGTTACTGGCTCGCCCAGACAATGCGCGCGATCCAATCGACTTCATCGGCAGCGAGCTTGCGCACCGGATGGCTCGGATTGAGCGAGATCAGTTCAAGGCTCATCTCCGTGCGCCGGCCAAGCTCTTTGGCCGTTACTTCGCCCGTCTTCGTGCGCACCACGATGCGATCGCCGCGCCGCACGGCCGCGCCCGGCTGCACGATCACCACGTCGCCCTTTCGATAGAGCGGCTCCATGGAATCGCCGGTAATCTCCAGCGCATAGACGCGGTCCTGACCAGTGTCGGGAAAGCGCACGGTCTCGTCCGCGCCGACAGGGAAGCCTGCCTCGTCGAAGAAGCCGTCTACGCCTGCGCGCGCGAGGCCGACGATGGGGATCGTGCGGCCCCCGCCTTCGCTGCCGCCGATGAGTGCCGCGAACTCGTCGAACGAGGCGCCGACCGCCGCGATCGCGCGGGCGAGGCTTTCCGTCGACGGCCAGCGCAGGCGACCGTCCGGCCCGACCCGCTTGGACTTGTTGAACGTGGTCGCATCGAGCCCCGAGGACCGGGCGAGCCCCGACGTCGACAGGCCGTAGCGCGCCGCGAGCGCGTCGATGGCGTCCCAGATGTTCTTGTGCTGTGCGTTATCCTGCATCGTCGCCTTCCGAGGTTGCGCAGCCCCGGGCCCGCTGGACCCGAATCGCAGTCAATCTATACTTCCCTCGCAGGAAGCACAACCTACAAATAGGCCCTAATTCCTTGAAATCGAGTGTTGTCTACAAGATATTGAGTGCGGCGGATTGGGCCGCGGCGCAACGCAACGGCCTGATTGAAGGCTCGGCGCTCGATCGGGTCGATGGATACATCCACCTTTCGTCGGGCGCGCAGACACCGGAGACGCTCGCGCGCCACTTCGCCGGAGTGACCGGCCTTGTCCTTGTTGCATTCGACGGCGCCACACTCGGCGCGGCGTTGAAGTGGGAGCCTTCGCGGAGCGGCGATCTGTTTCCACATTTCTACGGGACTCTGTTTCTGACGCACGCGCTCTGGTCGGCGTCGCTTCCGCTCGACGATGCGGGCGTGCACATCCTTCCGAACGCAATGTCATGACGCCGCACGATCTCGTCACGCGCGCTCTGCGCATGATCGACGCCGAGGACGCGCACCATCTGGCGATCCGGGGACTCGCTTTGGGGCTTGGGCCGCGCGGGCGCGCCGACGCGCACGCCAGTCTTCGCACCACGCTCGCCGGTCTCGACCTGCCGAACCCGATCGGGCTCGCGGCGGGTTTCGACAAGAACGCCGAGGCGTTCGACGCGCTGTTGCATGCGGGCTTCGGCTTCGTGGAGGCCGGCACAGTCACGCCGCTGCCGCAGGCGGGCAATCCGCGGCCGCGTCTCTTTCGCCTAGTCGAGGATCACGGCGTCATCAACCGCATGGGCTTCAACAACGAGGGGCTTGAGGCGTTTGCTTCGCAGCTTGCGAGGCGCAGGGGCGGAGGTGTCGTGGGCGCCAATGTCGGCGCGAACAAGGACAGCGCCGATCGCATCGAGGACTATGTCGCGGGCATGAGTCGTGTCTGGCGCGACGCTTCCTATATCACCGCCAACATCTCATCGCCGAACACGCCGGGCCTGCGCGGCCTGCAGGAGCGGGGCGCGCTGGAGGAACTGCTCGGGCGACTGAACCTGGCGCGCGCTGCGCTCACCGCAGCGCTTGGCCGCCGCCCGCTCTTCCTGAAAGTCGCGCCCGATCTCGATGAGGTCTCCGTGCGAGACATCGCCGAACTTGCTCGCGCGCATCGCCTCGACGCGCTCATCGTGTCGAACACCACGATCGCGCGACCCGATAGTCTCAAGTCCGCAGCGAAATCCGAAACAGGTGGTCTGTCGGGCCGTCCGCTGTTTGCGCGATCGACCCAGATGCTGCGCGCATTTGCCGACGCGCTCGATGGCGCCTTGCCGCTCATCGGTGCGGGCGGCGTGGAAAGCGGCGCGACCGCGCTGGCGAAGATCAAGGCCGGCGCGAGTGCTGTGCAACTCTACAGCGCCATGGCGCTCGAGGGGCCAGGACTCGTCACTCGCATCGCGCGCGAGCTTTCCGTGCTGCTGAAGGCGGAGGGCTTCGCGTCCGTGAGTGAAGCAATCGGCGCCGATCGACGCTAGAAAATTCCGTTCGACGCGGGCCGTTGTTTTTGCTATCAGCACGCCGTCACCGCAACAACGCGGCGGCGCAAGAGAGCATCATGTCGAGCAAGACCTATCAACACACAGCACGCGAGGTCGCCAATGGCGGCGATGCGCGCGCGCGTGGAGGGAACGGCTAGACGCTCGATCGATCGACGTCGGCCGCAGGGCCGTCGGCTTTGACCCTCCCGAGCAGCGCTCGCGGAGGGTTTTTCAATTTTGTTCAATCGAAGAAGGTTCAGCGTGATGTCATGACGTACGAAGTGATCCGTGCGCACGGGAAGGAAGTGAAGGTGTGGATTTCCGGCGTGCCGGTGGAGCATTCTGCGATAGAGCAGCTGCGCAACACCGCCATGCTCGACATCGTGTGGCCGTACGTGGCCGCGATGCCGGACGTCCACTTCGGGCGCGGCGCCACCGTGGGCTCCGTCATTCCGACCAAGGGCGCGATCATTCCGGCGGCGGTCGGCGTGGACATCGGCTGCGGGATGATGGCGCAGGAAACCTCGCTCACCGCGAAGGACCTGCCCGACACGCTTGCGCCGCTGCGTTCGGAACTCGAACGGAAAATTCCGGTCGGCAACGGTCCGGGCGGCGAGTGGAAGAGCGAGCGGCGTCCCGGTCGCGCGGACAAGCGTCTGCGCGATGTGGGCAAGGAGCCGGGAAAGACCGGCACGCTGGCCGATCGTCTCGGTCGCATTCTGGAGAAGCACCCGAAGATTCGCGGCGACAAGCTCGCGAACCAGATGGGCACGCTGGGCGGCGGCAACCACTTCGTCGAGGTCTGTCTCGACGAGCGTGATGTCGTGTGGGTGATGCTGCACTCAGGCTCGCGCGGCACCAGCAACATGATGGGCAACTACTTCATCGACCGGGCGCGTGAGTCCGTGTTGAAGAAGGGCATCAATCTGCCGGATCGCGATCTCGCCTACTTCTCGGAAGGCGATGACGGCGACTTCGCCGACTATGTCGAAGCGGTGATGTGGGCGCAGGATTACGCGCGCGCCAACCGCGAGACCATGATGGCGTCGGCGCTGGAGGCGATGCACGCGGCGTTGCCGGCGTTCAAGCTCGGCAAGACGGCGGTGAACTGTCACCACAACTACGTCGAGCCAGAGGATCACTTCGGCGAACGCGTGTGGGTGACGCGCAAGGGCGCCGTGCGCGCGCGCGAAGGCGATCTCGGGATCATTCCGGGATCGATGGGCGCGAAGTCGTTCATCGTGCGCGGCCTCGGCAACGTCGATGCGCTCTGCTCGTGCTCGCACGGCGCGGGGCGGACGATGTCGCGCAGCGAGGCGAAGCGCCGCTTCACGGTGGAGGATCACCTCGCGGCGACCTCCGGCGTGGAGTGCCGCAAGGACGTGGGCGTGATCGACGAAACGCCGATGGCCTACAAGGACATCGACGCCGTCATGGCCGCGCAGGCGGACCTTGTGTCCATCGTGCACACGCTGAAGCAGGTGGTGTGCGTCAAAGGCTGACGCGCCTCGGTAAATCGGGGCGACCCGGCTCGTCCCGAAAGGCGAGCCGGGTCGCATCCTTTCTTGCGCCGTGGTAACCCGACGCCGGGACAGAACTTGAGCAACAGGGGGCCGTGATGGCCGGACTTCGCGGTTTCTGGGTTCGCGCGGCGCTCGTTCTTTCGCTGCTCGTGCCGGTGTGGTTCGTCGTCGCGGCGCTCGGCACGAAATTCGGTCTGATCGACTGGCGTGTCGGCCTCGGCGTGATGACCTTCCAGATCGGGCCGCTGCTCATGATGGGCGCGCTCGGCTTCGCGGTGATCGGCCTACTGCTCGCGCTGATCGTTCCGCCGCGCAGCGGTCGTCGCCTCGCCTTGCTGGCGGTGCTCATTCCTGCGGCGGGTCTGGGTTTCGGCGCATACACGCTCCAGTCCATTCGCGACGTCCCACCGCTTCATGACATCTCCACCGACATCGCTGATCCCCCTGGCTTCTCCAAGGAGGTGCTCGATTCGCGCGCAAAAGTGGCCGGCGGCAATCCGCTCGAATTGCAGACCGGCGTCATTCCGTCGTCACCGAACTTTCCAGCGTATGCCGACCGCAAGGTCGTCGAGGTTCACGCGGAAGCGTACGGCGATCTGAAGCCGATGATTTCGGACGTGTCGCCGACCGACATCGTGCAGATCGTCAGCGACGCAGCGACCGCGCAGGGCTGGACGGTGACGCGCACGGATGCGGCGGCGGGCGTCATCGAGGCGCAGGTGACGAGTTTCTGGTTCGGCTTTGTCGACGACATCGCGATCCGCATTCGCCCGCTGCCGGACGGCACGGGCTCGGTGATCGACGTGCGTTCGGTGTCGCGCGTGGGGCTGAGCGATCTCGGCGCCAACGCCAAGCGCGTGCGCGCCTTCCAGGCGGACCTCGCCGAACGCCTCAACAATGCAGCGACGGGTTAGCGATCCTTCGGATCGAGCGCGTCGCGCAGGCCGTCGCCGACGAAGTTGAAGCACAGCAGGGCGATGAACATCGTCGCCGCCGACCAGACGATCATCCAGGGCGCGGTATCCATGTTGTTGGCGCCGTCGGCGATCAGCTTGCCGAGCGAGGTGAGCGGTTCCTGCACGCCGAGGCCAAGGAAGGAGAGGAAGCTCTCCAGCAGGATGACGCGCGCCACGTTGAGCGTCGCGAAGACCACCACCGGCCCCATGAGGTTCGGCACGATGTGGCCAAACACGATGGCTGGTCCGGAAGCGCCGCCGGCCTTGGCCGCCTCGACGAATTCCTTCTGGCGCAGCGAGATCGTCTGACCGCGTACGATGCGCGACATTGTCAGCCACTCCACCGCGCCGATGGCGATGAAGATCAGCCAGATGTTCGCGCCGAACACGACCATCAGCAGGATGACGAAGAAGATGAACGGCACCGAATAGAGCACATCGACGATGCGCATCATGAAGGCGTCCACGCCGCCGCCAATGTATCCCGCCGTCGCGCCCCACACGACGCCGATGAAAAGCGAGACGGCTGTCGCGACGAATCCGACGGCGAGCGAGATGCCGAGCCCGAACAGGACGCGTGAAAAGAGGTCGCGGCCTTCCGTGTCGGTGCCGAACATGTGCTCTGCAGTCGGCGCCAGCGAGACCTTGTCACGGTAGAGCATGTCCACCGGATGCAGACCGAACAGGCCCGGGAAGGTGTAGTTCAGCATCCCGACGATGCCGAGCAGGGTGAACAGCAGCAGCAGGACGAAGCCGACAACGGCGGCCGGATTGCGCATGAGACGACGGCGCGCGTCGTCCCAGAGAGAGCGTCCCTTGGCGGGCTGGCGAAGCGTGGCGGCGATATCGGACATCGTCTCAGCTCCGCCGCGCGCGCGGATCGAGCACGCCGTACATGACGTCCGACATCATGTTGAAGAACATGATCATCGCCGCGTAGAGGATCACCACGCCCATCACGAGCGTGTAGTCGCGCTGCAGCGCCGCGATCGTGAACTGCTTGCCGATGCCGGGCAGCTGGAACACCGTCTCGATGACGAAGCCGCCGGTGAGTACAGTGGAAATCGCGGGGCCGAGATAGCTCACCACCGGGATCATCGCGACCGGCAGGGCGTGACGCCACACCACCTGGCTCTCCGGCAATCCCTTCGCGCGGGCCGTGCGTATCGCGTTGGAGCGCATCGCGTCGATCATGCTGGCGCGGATGAGGCGTGAGATGATGGCGATCTGCGGCAGCGCCAGCGCCACGACGGGAAGCAGCAGGTGGGAGACGGTGTATTGGTCACGGTAGAGGCCGGCGGTGGGCAACCACTTCAGCTGCACGCCGAACACCAGCGAGAAGAGCGGCGCAAGCACAAGCGGCGGCAGGCACACCCCCGCAACCGCGAAGCTCATCGCGACGTAGTCTTCCGGTCTGTTCTGTCGGAGCGCGGCCCACACGCCGAGACTGCAGCCGACGGCGAGCGCCAGCACCATCGCGGCGCCGCCGATGATCAGACTGGTGGGAAGGCCCTCTGCAATGATGTCGCCGACATCCTTGTCCTTGTACTTCATCGACGGACCAAGATCGCCTTGAAGCAGTCGCGTCACATAAAGAACGAACTGCTGGCCGACAGGCTTGTCCAGATCGTAGGCGGCGAGCATGCGCTGCTCGATCTCGGCGGAGACCTGCCGTTCGGAGCTGAATGGCGATCCGGGCGCGGCGCGCATGAGGAAGAAGGCGGCCGCGATGATGACGAACATCGTCGGGATCGCGATCAGCAGTCTTCGGAATATCTGGACGAGCATGCAGCGGTTCCGGTCGCCGGCGGGACCCGTTACGGCCCCGTCATGCGGCAGGGCGACCTTTTCCGCCGTCGCGATACATGTCAACGAGCCCGCCGCAGTGGAGGAAGCCATGCCCGATTTCAGGCGCGTGACCGAAGATTTCTATGTGAGCCCGCAATTGGACGTGGCAGACCTGCCGGCAGCGGCGGCGGCCGGGTTCCGCACGGTAGTCCGCAACCGGCCGGATGGGGAGCAACCCGGACAGGTCACGGCAGAGGATGTCGAGGCGGCGGCGAAAGCGGCGGGGCTGGCGTTTCATTCCGTGGTGCTGACGTCGCCATCTGCAGCGACGCCGGCCGACATCGCCGCTCTGGAAACCGTGATCCGCGACGCACCGGGGCCGGTGCTGGCCTACTGCCGGTCGGGAACCCGATCTGTCACCCTTTGGGCGTTGGCGGTGGTCAAGTCGGGCGCGCAGACGCCCGAAGCGGCCATCGAGGCGGCGCGCGGGGCGGGTTACGACCTGTCGGCCATGGCCGCGACCCTCAGGTCGCTTGCGCCTTGAGAGTTTTCAGACCCGCACGCCCAGCATGGCCAGCCCAAGGCGGCCAAGGGCCAGCGCCAGAACCGCCAGCACAGCTGTGCGGCAGCGGTCGGTCACAAAGAGCAGAAAGTCGACAAACGCTGCAAACATTCGCGCAACAGGTGCAATCCTGGCGCCAGCGCGATGGACGAAGCCGGCGGTCCCGCGTATGACGCCCGGCGAACGCATGACGCGGGATTCCATGGCCGGCATCAACTGGATCAACGACTTCGAGTGGAGGTGGGGACACCTGCGGGTCAAAAAGACCGGCGCCATCGTTCCGCTCTCGAAGGCGATCCGTAGCGAGTTTTTCGCGTGGTTCGACTTCTTCCTCGCGGTGAACCGCGCCCCGCAGGAGCCGGGCGCGCGCTTCACGATTGCTTTTGCGCCGGACAGACCACGGCCCTGGTACCTCATCTGGCCGGTGCTGCGGTTGGCGGGCGCGCGCTTCGTGGATGACCCGGCCCAGGCGGACGTCATGATGCAGTTCGAGGACGCGACGCGCCCACATCCCGTGAAGGTTCCTGCGCGGTCGCGCGGGCTCCCCATGAACTTTGACTGTACTGACGTGTCCAAGAGCCGTGTCGCGACGACTTTTGAGGCGGCGTTCGGGTATCCGCTCGCTGTCGACCCTGCCACGCACGTCGGGGAGGCGGTGGAGAAGTCCGAGGAAAATGGCGCCCACGACGGTCGCATCGTCCAGTGCCCGACGCCGGCAAAAGCCGGTCGCGTCTATCAGCGTGTCATCGATAACCGGATTGAAGGCCGCCCCGAGCTGGTGGAGGACATCCGCACTCCCACCGTCGGCGGCATGCCTGTGATCGTCTTTCTCAAGCGACGTCTGGTGTCGGATCGCTTCGCCAATGCGAACGCCGAGGTTGTGGTGGCCAAGCCGGAGGACGTTTACTCACAGGCGGAACTCGCCTCCATCGCCCGGTTCACGGCGCTTCTCGGGCTTGACTGGGGCGGGCTCGACGTGTTGCGGGATGCCAGAGAGGGGCGACTCTACATAGTTGACGCCAACAAGACGGACATGGGCCCGCCGACGGCGCTGCCCCTTGCCGAAAAACTTCACGCCACCCGTTTCATGGCGCGCGCCTTCCGCGCTTTCGTGACCGGCGCCGCGCAAACGGACCGAGGGAACTGATGGCCGTGAAGATCCCCTTCGTGCGCGACCTCGCGTTCGAGTATGAAAAGCCGCAGCAGGTGAGCCCGCTCATCCGCCGCATCGTCGCGAACAATCCAGGGCCGTTCACCTATTTCGGCACCGGCGTCTACGTGGTCGGCCAAGGTGAAGTGGCGGTCATCGATCCCGGCCCGGATATCCCGTCGCACATCGAGGCGTTGATCGAGGCGCTGAAGGGCGAGAAGGTCACGCATATCTTCGTCACGCACGGTCACATGGATCACTCGCCCGCTGCGCGGCCTCTCGCATTGGCCACTGGCGCGACGATCTACGCATGCGGTGAGCCGGTCATTCCATCGGACAGCGAAGTGCGCATGGAGGCGGGCGACGACCTGTCGTTCAAACCTGATGTCGAGGTTGCGGACGGTCAGGTGTTCCAGGGCAAGGACTGGACGATCGAAGCCGTGTTCACGCCGGGCCACACGTCCCATCACGTGGCGTATGCGCTGAAGGAAGAGAACGCGCTGTTCCCCGGCGACCACATCATGGGCTGGTCCACCACGGTGATCTCGCCTCCCGATGGTGACATGAGCGACTACTTCGACAGTCTCGAGAAAGTTCGCGACCGCGGATACGACACCTTGTGGCCGACGCACGGCCCGCCGATCCAGGGCAACGTGCGCGAGTTCGTGCAAACCTACATCGATCACCGCGTGGCCCGAGAAAACCAGATCATCGAGCAGCTTCGTCATGGCTGTCGCACGATCCGGGACATGGTGCCGGTAATGTACGCGGACGTGGACAAGAAACTGCATCCCGCCGCCTGCCACTCCGTGCTCGCGCACTTGATCCGACTGGTCAAGACCGGGCGCGTTTCGTGCATGGACCAGCCCTGCATCGACTCCATTTACGTGCTGCAAGCCGCGGCTTAGCCGCCCAGCGCCTCGCGCACTTTCAGCGCCAGCTGCTCCAGCGAGAACGGCTTCACAAGCAGGCGTGCGCCCACGTCGACCACGCCATTATGGACGACCGCGTTCTTCGTGTACCCGGTGGTATAAAGCACCTTCAGATCAGGGCGGAGTTGCATCGCCGTGTCCGCCAGCACTCGACCCGTCATGCCGGGCATGACGATGTCGGTGAAGAGCAGCGATACATTGCGGTTTTCGTCCGAAAGCAACTCAAGCGCGCCTTCGCCGTTCGAGGCGTGGATCACGGAATAGCCAAGCTCCCGCAAAGCCGCGACGCTCACGACGCGCACGCGGTCGTCATCTTCCACCACGAGAATGATCTCGGTGGAGACGCCGCCCGGCAGCGCGGCCTGTTCGATACGTGCCTTTTCCTCGGCCCCCACTTCATGCGTGCGCGGCAGATAGAACTTCACGGTCGTGCCGGAGCCCGGTTCGGAGTAGATTTTCACGTGGCCGCCGCTCTGCTTCACGAAGCCGAACACCTGTGACAACCCGAGCCCGGTGCCCTTGCCCACATCCTTGGTGGTGAAGAACGGATCGAACGCTCGCGCGAGCACCTCGGGGGGCATGCCCGATCCCGTGTCAGTCACCGCGAGCATCGCGTACTGTCCGTCGGTGAGTTCGGCGTGTTCGCGGGCATAGGCTGCATCGAGATGGCAATTGGCGGTTTCGATGGTGAGCTTCCCGCCGTCCGGCATCGCGTCGCGTGCGTTCACCGCGAGATTGAGCAGCACGCTCTCAAGCTGGCTGGGGTCGGCAAGCACGCGCCACAAGCCGCCGGCAAGCACCGTTTCCACTGCGACACGCTCTCCCAGCGAGCGTCGCAGTACTTCCGACATGCTGGACACAAGGCGGTTCATGTCGACCGTCTGCGGCTGTAGCGGTTGGCGGCGGGAGTAGGCGAGCAACCTATTGGTCAGTGCAGTGGCGTGCTGGGCTCCCTCGTGCGCGCTGTCGAGGAAGCGAGAGACGTTCGTGTCGCCCCTGTCGAGGCGACGACGCGCGAGATCTATGCCGCCGACGATCACAGCCAGGACGTTGTTGAAGTCGTGCGCGATGCCGCCAGTGAGTTGGCCCAGCACTTCCACCTTCTGCATGTGACGTGTTTCGGTCTCCGCTGCTTCGCGCCGCGCGCTTTCGTCGACGAGTTTCCTGTTGGTCTCTTGCAGGTGCTCGTAGGCGCGCCGCCCGATGAAGAATGCAGCGCCCGCCAGAAGCGTTGTCAGAAGGGTGAGAACGATGATGTTGACGCGTGTTTCAGTGGCGCTCTTTTTGGCGTCCACGCTGCGGATGCTCAACAGGATGCGTTCTTCATTGCGAATCTTGCCCACGAGTTCGCGGATGCGATCCATCGTCGCCTTGCCGGCGTTGGAGCGGACCTCGCGCAGCGCTTCGTTGCCGCGGTTGGTCTTGCGCAGCTCGACTGTCTGCGCGAGTTCGGCAAGTTTTTCGGCGACGAGCCCGTCGAGCTCAGTGAGATTGGTCTGCTGACTGGGATTGTCCTTGGTGACGACTAGAAGGCCGTCGATGGCCTTCGGCGCTTCGCGCAGACCGAGCTCGAACGGAGCGAGATATGCGGGATCGCCCGTGAGCAGGTAGCCGCGCTGCCCGGTCTCGGCATCCTGGATGAGCGACAGCATGTCGGCGACGCGGGTCTGCACCTCCATCGAATGACGCACGCTCTCGGTGTGCGCGAGGCGACGTTCGAAGGAGGCGATGGAGGTCAGCGCCGACAGAAGAAGCAGCAGAAAGCCGCCCGCCAGTGCGAGCGCGCCGATCAGGGATCTGCGCGTTGTCGGATCAGCTGCAGCCATGAGGCTGATTTCTCACACGCTTTGCCCATCTTCAAGCAAGGCGGGGCAAAGTCATTGCACGCGGCGAACGCGCAGAGCCGGGCCGCCTCCCTCCACCGAAAGCAGGAAACTGCCGAGCGACGCCTTTCGCACCGTGACGGTCGCGCCCGGACGCGCGAGGCGGTTTTCCTGGGTGACGATGACGGCCCACACTTGGCCGTTGTCCATGATGAAAGTCGGGTTCCCGTCCATGCGACCGGTGCGCACGATCTTCATCGCCTGGGAACTCGGCGCGCCTGCGACCTCGGTTCCATCCGGACGGCGGGTTCCCGGCAGACCCAGGCGCGGCAGGCTGGGCAGCGAGAATCCGAACGACTCGCGCTCTATTTCGCGCACCCGGTTTGCGTCGACCGCCGCAAACTCGCCTGTGTTCTCCGCGGTGCGCAGGCCTGAGACAGCCGCATCGAAACACTCAAGGCGCTTGTCCGCGTCCGTGATGGCGGCGCACGCATAGACCTTGGCCAACGCTTCCGGCGACTGGGGAGGCGCTGCGGGCTGGGCCGCGGCGGGGCCGGCGAGCGAAAGCGCCATGACCAGTGAAATGCAGAGCGCGCGCATGGACCTCTCCCCGAAACCGACGGCGCACTCTAGTGTCCGATCCGGCAATGTCAGCCCACCGCTACAGCGGCCATGGAGCGCGAGCATGAACTGGACGGCGAACCGGCGGACCATCCTCGGCGCAAGCGGCGCCGCCGCGCTCACGGCAGGGTGTGGCGGGTCGGTCGTCGGGCTGGACGTGGAGCGCCGCATCCTGGACATCGGCAATCAGGCCGAACCGCTCTCGCTCGACCCGCACAAGGCGTCGGGGCAGTGGGAGAACCGGATCATCGGCGAGATGTTCGTGGGGCTCACCACTGAAGACGCCGACGCCCAGCCCGTGCCCGGCATGGCGGAGCGTTGGGACGTCAGCGAGGACGGCCTCACCTGGACGTTCTACCTGCGGCAGGCGCAGTGGTCGGACGGCATGCCGTGCACGGCCTACGACTTCGAATATGCGTTCCGCCGCATTCTGAGCCCGGACACCATCGCCGAGTACGCGCAGGTCACATACGCCATCAAGAACGCGCAGCTCGCCAAGGAAGGCAAGGTGCCCGTCGAACAGATCGGCGTGCGCGCCGTCGACGAGCGCACGCTTGAGATGACGCTTGAACACCCCGCGCCCTACCTGCCGGGGCTGTTGAAGCACTACACGCACTTCCCGATCCCGAAGCATGTCGTGGAGCAGTACGGCGACGACTGGATCAAGCCGGCCAACATCCAGGTCAACGGCGCGTTCAAGCTGGAGAAGTGGTGGTCGAACTACGTCGTTCACCTCGTGAAAAACCCGCGCTTCTTCGACGCCCGTAACGTGTCCTTCAACGAGCTCTACTTCTATCCGACATCCAACGATGACGCGGCCGTGCGGCGGGTCATGCGCCGTGAACTGGCCTGGAGCACCAATTTTTCCGGGAAGAAACAGGCGCTTTACGAGAAGGATCTGCCGGGCTTCGTGCGGGTCGCGCCCTACATGCTGCTGCAGTACTTTTCGCTGAACTGCACGAAGCCGCCGTTCAACGACGTGCGGGTGCGCAAGGCCATTTCGATGGCCATTGATCGCAAGTTCCTTGCGGACCAGATATGGCAGGCTGGCCACCAGCCGGCATGGGGGTTCGTGCCGCCCGGCATCTTCGGCTACCCCAAGGGCGGGCGTCTTTCGTTTGCGGATGTCTCGCTCGAACAGCGCCGTGCGGACGCCCGACGCCTGCTCGAGGAGGCGGGTTACGGGCCGAACCGGCCGCTCAAGTTCACATTTTCCCACCGGAACACGGGGGACAATCCGCGCGTGGCCGTTGTCGCCCAGTCCGACTGGCGGTCCATCGCGCCATGGGTGCAGGTCCAGCTGGCGGGCGTGGAGGGGCAGATCCACTATGCCAACCTCCGCTCCAAGGCGTTCGAGGCGGGCGATGGCGGCTGGGTCGCGGATTACAACGACGCCTACACGTACCTCTACTTGTTCGAGACGCGGACCGGCCCCCAGAACTACCCAGGCTACTCGAACCCGGAGTACGACCGGCTGATGGAGGAGTCCGTCCAGGAGCGCGATCTGGCGACCCGCGCCAACCTCATGCTGAGGGCCGAACAGGTGATGCTCGACGAATCGCCCTGCGTACCGGTGGTCTTCGGCACCTCCAAGAACCTCATCGACCCCCGGATTCAGGGGTTCAAACCGAACCTGGAAGATATCCACAGGACTCGTTGGATGAGTATCGAGGCCTGACTTCGCGGAAAGGCGCGCGAAGTATGGGGTGAAAGCCCTTGGCGCCCTTGCGCGAGCGGCAAATCGGTCGCCATGCCCCAGTCTGTTCCTTTTTCGCCACAGTCTGCCCCTTTCCCGTTAGCTTCTGTCCACATTCGTTGACTGGACCGTGACAGGTTTGCGAAGAAGGCTCCAAGCGCGGGAATTGGTTAATTCCTGCAACGCTCGTGTTCCGCTCTTTATCGGGGAGGACGGAACGGGGGGGCGGACTCAGGGGGCAGCAATAGCCGCCAGTCAGTCGTCTTCCGGGCGCAAACGGATACGGATTGGAGGTTCACAGTGAAGCAGGACAATCAGCGCGATCGCTTGTTTGCGACGACGTTCCTCGCGGGCCTAGCGCTTGCGATGCCATCTTTCGCCCAGCAGGCGGAAGAGCCCGCCGCGCCGGTCACGGAAGAGACCGACGCCATTATCGTCACCGGCTCGCGCATCCCGCAGGCCAATCTGATCACGACGAGCCCGGTCACGCAGATCACTGCGGAAGACATCACGACCGCCGGCGTGACTCGCGTTGAAGACCTCACCAACCAGCTTCCGCAAGTGTTTGCGGCGCAGGGCGCGAACACCTCCAACGGTGCAAGCGGCACCGCGCAGGTCAACCTCCGCGGCCTGGGCGCGAACCGCAACCTCGTCCTCATCAACGGTCGCCGTATGCCCTACGGCTCCCCGAACTCCGCCCCGGCGGACTTGAACACGATCCCCGGCGCGCTCGTCGATCGCGTGGAAGTCGTGACCGGCGGCGCATCCGCCGTGTACGGCTCGGACGCGATCACCGGCGTCGTCAACTTCATCATGAAGGACGATTTCGAAGGCTTCCGCCTCGACGGCCAGTACGGCTTCTACCAGCACAACAATGA
Organism: Alphaproteobacteria bacterium; assembly: GCA_034440275.1. Taxonomy (GTDB): domain Bacteria; phylum Pseudomonadota; class Alphaproteobacteria; order Caulobacterales; family Aquidulcibacteraceae; genus VFBF01. The sequence continues at coordinate 15,176 of JAWXBS010000088.1, read as the reverse complement.
CTCTGACGACGGCTACATCCGTCAGGTCATCGCCGCCCGCAACGCGACGAACCCGACGCAATTCGCGCTGCCGGAAGACAACGTGGTCGACGGCTACAGCAAGGAAGTATCCCTGCTGTTCGGCGCGTCGACGGGCGACGGTCGCGGCAACATCACGGCGTATGCGACCTACCGCAGCAACGACGCGGTGCTGCAGCGCGATCGCGACTATTCGGCTTGCGCCATCGGCAACCCGAGCACGGCTGCCGTGACGGGCGTTCCCGCAGGCGCGGTCCACTGGACCTGCGGCGGTTCGGGCACGTCGTTTCCGGGCTATTTCTACTTCAACGGCGCCGCGAACACGATCAACTACACGACCGGCGCGTTCGTTCCCTTCACCCCGAACAACCAGTACAATTTCGGCCCGCTGAACTACTACCAGCGTCCCGACGAACGGTATTCGGGCGGCGCGTTCGCGCACTACGAGATCAACAAGAACGCCGAAGTGTACGCGGAACTGATGTTCTCGGAGTATCGGTCGATTGCGCAGATCGCGCCGTCGGGCAACTTCTTCGCCACCACGACGATGAACTGCGACAACCCGTTGCTGACGGTCCCGCAGCGCACCGCGCTCTGCGCCGGGGTTCCGGACACCGATCTGGTGACGGCGGGCAACCAGGGCATTGCTTCGCTGTACATCGGACGTCGCAACGTTGAAGGCGGTGGTCGTCAGGACGACCTCGGCTACCAGTCCTTGCGGACGGTGGTCGGGATCCGCGGCGAACTCGTGGAAGGCTGGCAGTATGACGTGTCGGCGGCGCGCTCGCGCGTCGCGCTGTCGCGGACCTACAAGAACGACTTCTCCATCTCGCGTCTCCGGCGGTCGCTGGACGTCGTGGATGTGGCTGGCGTGCCAACCTGCCGCTCTGTCGTCAACGGCACGGATCCGGCTTGCGTGCCCTACAACATTTTCGTGCAGAACGGCGTCACACCGGCGGCGCTCAACTACCTGCAGATCCCGCTCGTCCAGACCGGCGAGACGATCCAGCAGAACATTGTGGCGACGGTCGCCGGCGAACTTCCGTTCAAGAGCCCCGGCGCTTCGAGCGGCATGGCTGCGGTGTTCGGCACCGAGTACCGTCGCGACGAACTGAACTCGATCGTCGACACGAGCTTCTCGTCCGGCGACGGCGCCGGTCAGGGCGGTCCGACGAACCCGCTCTCGGGTCACACGGACGTGTTTGAACTGTTCACGGAAGTCCGTCTGCCGATTTTCGAAGAGCAGCCGTTCGCGTACCTTCTGTCGTTCGATGCGGCCTACCGTTATTCCGACTACAACTCGGGAACGACGACGGACACGTACAAGTTCGGCGGGGAATGGGCGCCTGTGGAAGACGTCCGCTTCCGCGGCAGCTACCAAAAGTCCGTGCGTGCGCCGAACATCATCGAACTGTTCGCGTCGCAAGGCGCGGGTCTGTTCAACCTCGGCTTCGATCCGTGCGATGACGTGAACAATCCTGGACCGGTTCCGGCCCAGTGCATCGGCGTGAACCCGTGGCAGGCGACACTCTTGCAGTCTCAAGGCGGTGGTCTCAACAACCCTGCCGGCCAGTACAACGCGATCTTCGGCGGTAACCCGAACCTGGAGCCGGAAGAGGCCGAAAGTATAACTCTGGGTGTGGTCTTCACGCCCACGTTCGTGCCGGGTCTGCAGATTTCGATCGACTACTGGGACATCGAGCTGACGAACGCGATCGCGGCGCCTGCGCAAGCCATCGTGGCGAACTGCTACTACGGCAACGACCTCAACTCGTGCGCGCTCATCACGCGTAACTCGCAGGGTCGTATCCGGAACAACGCTCCGGGTGTCTCCTCGATCAACACCAACATCGGCGGCACGACGACGAACGGTTGGGACGTCAACGCCAGCTACGGCTTCGACATCGGTGCTCTCGGCAGCATGGATTTCCAGCTGATCGGTACGCTGGTCAAGGAACTGGTGACGGACGTGGGCGGCGGCACGACCTTCCCGGCGTACGATTGCGCCGGCAAGTGGGGCAATGCCTCGGTGTGCGGCACGCCGACGCCTGAGTGGCGTCACCGGGCCCGCGCCTCGTGGACCACGCCGTGGGACATCGAAGTCAACGCCACGTGGCGCTACTTCGGCGAAGTCCAGCGCGAAACCGTCGTGCCGTTCCCCGGCACCCTGGTTCCGCCCACGGGCAACAACGTGATCGGTTCGCAGTGGGATGCGGAGCACTACTTCGATCTCGCCGGCAACTGGAACGTGTTCGAGAACGTGAACCTGCGCTTCGGCGTCAACAACGTGCTCGACAACGATCCGCCGATTGGCACCAACACCAACACCGGCAACGGAAATACCTTCCCGCAGGTCTATGACTCGCTGGGCCGGTACTTCTTCATGGGCGCGACGCTCGACTTCTAGGAAGATCGAGTATTCGATTGGATGCGGCGGGCCTCGGCCCGCCGCATTTTTTTGTGCCCGCCGCCTTCATGGCGCCGGTTTGCGGGGCGCGGGCGTGGGGGCTAGGCTGCGACCATGTTCATCGAGATCAAGAACCTGCTGACGGACGCTGAGGTGGCGCATCTGACAGCGCTCGCGGCGAAGGTCGCATTCGAGGACGGTCGTGCCACCAACAGCGGCTTTGATCAAAAGCACAATCTCCAGGTAGATCCGAACGACGGGGCGTTCGCGGAATCGGCGACGGTGGTCACCAACGCCTTCGCGCGCTCGCGCGCCTTCCAGGACTTCGCATTTCCCCGTCGCCTCGCGCCCCCCAGGCTCGCGCGCTACGAGCCCGGCATGCGCTATGGTCCCCACGCGGACGCGGCCTACATGGCCGTTCCGGGCGGGGCGCTTCGATCCGACGTGTCCTGCACGGTCTTCCTGTCCGATCCGCGCAGTTATGAGGGCGGCGAACTGGTGCTTCACCTGGGCGTGCGCGCCATGCCGCTGAAAGCGGAGGCAGGCAGCGCCATTCTCTACCCGTCGACCACGCTCCACGAGGTCGCGCCGGTGCGCTCGGGTGTGCGTCTCGTCTCGCTGACCTTCATCGAAAGCCGGATTCCTGACGAGCAGGAGCGCGCGATTGTATTCGAACTCGGCGAAGTCAGCGCGCTGGAAGGCGCGGCCATGAGCGATGTCGGCCGCATGCGTCTCGAAGTGGTTCGTCAGAACCTGACGCGGAAGTGGTCACGCTGAGAGCGCCTCCGCGTGCTCGGGCCACTGACGGGCGAATGCGTCGATCCAGACCATGCCCTTGCGGATTTCAGCGACGTTCTGCGTGCGTGACGCTGACAGGATCTGACCTCGCAATTCCGGCGTGTAAGCGTGTTCTGGCGCCTTGGAGTAGCGCGTGAGCGTCGGGCTGCGGCTGACGTTCTGAAAGGAGGCTTCCGGTGCGCCCAGGGAGAAATGGCCGCAGATTTCGCCGAGTGTTTCGGAAGGGTCCGTCAGGAAGGCGTCAAAGTCGACGCGCATGATCCTGTCGCCGAAGCGACGCTCGGCAGCGCGATGGGTGAGGGTTTCGATCGTCCATGTCATGGCGACGATCTCGCCGAGGCTGAGAGCGTGGAGCGGCTTTGCCTGGGCGGGTGCGATCTGCAGCAGTCGCTTCATGCGCTCCTGGGCTTGCCCCCTCACGTCGATGTAGGAGTTCTCTCCGGCGAGCAGGGTGGCTAGATAGGGCTCGGGTAGAAGGTTGAGGAACAGCGCCCTCGACGACGGCGAAGCCTCAAGAATAGGTTGGCAGCACTGGCCTGCGCTGCTTGTCGCCTTGACGACCACGCTCCGCGTATCCGCGTAGCCCCGGGACCAGCACGCCAACTGGATATCCAAAAGCCGCCGCCACGTGGTCGCTCCGAGGAGACCGTGTGGCGCATCGCGTTCAGCGTACGCTGACGCAAGCACGCGCAGGGGCAGTGGTTCGCGCAGACCCAGAACGCCGCCGATGTCGTCGAGCAAGCGGCTGACCAAGGTCGAGCCCACGTGACCGGTATGGAAGATGAAGTGCAGCGGGCGAACCGGGTTCGCGGCCGCCAGCATGGTCTCCATCTCGGCAAACTTGACCCACCGCCCCTGGGACTGCGTCGAAAGGATGCGATCGTCCAGAAAGCTTGCCGTACGGAAGGCGCCTTCTTCAAGCAGGAGCACGAGGATGGCCTCGCGCGCCAGATCCAGGTTCTGGAGGTAAAGGGACGGATCGGTCCTGATACCGTCGCGGATGGCCTCCAGGGAAAGTAGCGCCATCCGGCCAGCTTACAGGCCGCCGTCGCACTGGGTAAAGAGCCAGGACCAGAGCGACCGCGTGGGCATGTGTGGCGGCTGAAGAAACCCTTCGACTGCCGTTTCATGTTCACGCAAATTCAGCGCTCAAGGGTTCTGCATGATCATCTCTCACCGGCACAAGTATATCTTCACGGCCATACCCAAGACCGGCACCCATTCCGTTCGTCGCGTGTTGCGCGAACACATGGGAGACGCTGACCGCGAGCAGGTAGGATTGTTTGTGCAGAAGCGGCTGCCGTACGCAGCGCTCGCCGAACTCGGGCACGGTCACATCAGCCTGACACAGGTTCGCCCGTTTGTTGGTGAAGAGAAGTTCGCCACGTATCTGAAGTTTGCGTTCGTCCGGAACCCGTTCGACCGGTTTGTATCCTACTGCGCCTTCATGACGCGGGATGACGGAGACTTTCTGCGCAATCCGCAGGAAGTGATGCGTTTCTTCCTCTTCAAGGAGCGCCCCCTCGACCACCTTCTCTTCGTGCCGCAGCACACCTTCGTCTGCGACCCCGATGGTCGTTTGCTGGCCGACGTGGTCGGTCGGGTTGAGAACATGCAGCAGTCGTTTGATGGAATTTGTAGCCGCATCGGTGTTCCGCCTGCTGTTCTTGACAAGGTGAATAGCTCGGAGCACGGAACTTTTCGCGAATACTATGACCGGGAGCTCATTGAGGGCGTGTCGGATTTCTATCGGCGCGATCTCGAACTCTTCGGCTACAGCTTCGAGGAGGTCACGGCATGAAGATGACGGTGAATCCGCGCAAGACGGAGTCGGTTCGCCCTCTCGGTCGCGTCGATGTCTTGCGCTTGCGCGAGGCCGTTCTCGCAATCCCTGAAAGCGTCTGGGCGCAGGAAAACAGCACCAAACCCAATCGTTTCGAGGCCCTCGACAGGACGGTTCACATACCGTTTCGCTTCGTGCGCGACTTCGACGACTGGCGCATTTCCGACGACATGCCGCTCTGGCCCCAGTGGCGGGACCTGCTTGAGCCCGTACTGACTCAGGCGACAGCGCCGTACATGTACCGGCGCGGTGGGTATCCGCGCATCATGCTGGCGCGCATGGCGCCGGGCGGCGTCATTCATCCGCACCGCGACGGAAATCCGTCGGCAAAGTGGCCGCACAAAATTCATGTGCCGTTGCAGACCAACCCGGATGTGACGTTTGAAGTCGATGGCGTGGGCTACCATTTTGCGGAGGGTGAGGCCGTCGAGGTGAGCAACATGGCGGTACACGCCGTGATGAACCGTGGCGACACCGACCGCATCCACCTGATCTTCGAATACTACGATCTGGACCAGCCTGAGCCGGACTGGATCAACGAACTCGTGGGCGCTGCGGAGTCGCGCGTTTGACCAGCGATACAGGTGTGCAGACAGGTCCGACGTTCGAGAGTGCGTATCGATTTCTGCTTTCAGACCCTGCTCAATGCGAAGGGGTTTGCCGTAGCATTTTGGCTGGGAGCGCCAGCCCGATAATCCGGCTGTTGCTCGCCAGCGCGCTGCGCTTGAAAGGGGACATCGCCTCTGCGGAGTCGCTGGCCCGCTCCCTTGCTCACGAAATCCCGAAATGGGCCGGCGCACACTTCGAGCTTGGCATGGCTCTCGGTAGGCTCGGACGCCACGACGATGCACTGGCCGCATTGGCGCAAGTTGATCGGCTCGGCGGTCTGCCGGGACTCTGGCGTGAAATCGGTGACCAGCACTGGGCTCTAGGGAATAGAGCGGCGGCCGAGGAAGCTTACCTGCGCCATCTCGACAGTCGGGCGCTGGAGCCCAGTCTTCAGGACGCTATCAACCTGCACGCGGCGAAGGATCTGGACGGAGCGGCGCGGGGCTTTCAGCTTCACCTCAAGCGCTATCCCGATGATGTCCTGGCGCAGAGGCTATATGCCGAGTTCTGCTCCAGCCTTGATCGCTACGAGGAGGCTGAGGCCCTGCTGCGGCGCTGTCTGGAGCGTGCGCCCGCGTTCGCACTGGGCCGCTACGGTCTCGCGATGGTGCTGATGCATTCTCATGCCGTGGCCCCCGCTCTCGAGCAGATCGAGCTGCTGCTCGCCCGTGAGCCGGACAGGTTCGAATATCTGTCGGCCAAGGCCGACGCGCTGGGCCGCATCGGCGACTTCTCAGCGGCGGCGGCGTGCCTTGAAGCCATGCTTGCACGATTTCCCACGCATGGCGGCGTATGGGCGAACTACGGGCACATCCTGCGCGCGCTTGGACGGCGCGGCGACTGCGAAGCGGCCTATCAAAAGGCCATCGCACTCGGGACGCCGGTGGGAGAGGCGTATTGGGGCCTTGCGAACCTGAAGACGTACAAGTTCGAGTCTTCCGACATCGCGGCGATGCGTGCGGCAGCGGCGAACATGCGGCCGGGAGACGACCGCATTTCACTGATGTTTGCGCTGGGAAAGGCGCTGGAGGACATGCGGGATTACGCAGGCGCCTTCGCGGCCTACAATTCCGGCAATCTGGAACGACGGCAGGCCCTGTCCTACGATCATCCCGAGCGCGAAGACGCGGTTCGACGCGCGCGCGCGGTGTTTTCGCCCCGGTTTTTCGGTGAACGCCAGGGCTACGGGGCAAGCGCTCAGGATCCGATCTTCATCGTCGGCATTCCGCGCTCTGGTTCGACACTGGTGGAGCAGATACTGGCGAGTCACTCGGCTGTCGAAGGCACCATGGAACTGGTCGAGCTGTTGATGATCGCTCGGCGACTTGGCCAGGTCGGGTCGTTCCCGGAAGATCTCCAAGGTCTGACCTCCGAATCCTGTCGCGCTCTGGGCGAGGAATACCTCCAGCGCGCCCAGGTTTTCCGCAAGACGACGGCGCCGCGCTTCATCGACAAGATGCCGAACAATTTTGCGCAGGTGGGGCTTATCCAGCTCATTCTGCCGAATGCGCGGATCATTGATGTGCGTCGCGATCCGCTTGCGTGCGGCTTTTCGAACTTCAAGCAACACTGGGCGACGGGGCAGGCGTTCTCCTACGACCTTTCAGACATCGGAAAGTACTATCGCAGCTACGTTGAACTCATGTCGCACTTCGACTCGGTTCTGCCGGGACGCGTGCACAGGGTGATCTACGAAGATCTGGTGGCAGCGCCGGAGGTGGAGACGCGTCGCCTTCTTGCAGCGTGCGGCCTGACCTTCGAAGAAGGATGTTTGCGTTTTTTCGAGAATGATCGCGCTGTGCGCACGCCAAGTTCCGAGCAGGTGCGTCGCCCTGTCAATCGCGACGGGCTGGACAGCTGGCGTCCGTTTGAGCCCTGGCTGGAACCGTTGAAGTCTGCGCTGGGTCCGGTGCTGGAGGCCTATCCTGCGGCCCCGCCTTTGTGAGCGCGCACTGTCAGCGTGCGCCGAGAATGTAGTCCACGATGAAGTCAGCGGCCTTCTCAGCGATCATGTCCACAGTGCTGATGTGAATTTCCGCTGCTTCAGGTGGCTCATAGCCACTGTCGATGCCCGTGAAGTTCTTGATGAGTCCGGAGCGCGCCTTTTTGTAGAGGCCCTTCACATCGCGCGATTCCGCGACGGCCAGCGGCGTGTCTACGAACACTTCGATGAACTCACCTTCGGGAAGCATACCGCGGGCCATCTGACGTTCGGATCGAAACGGTGAGATGAACGCCGTCAGTACAATGAGGCCGGCATCGGCCATGAGTTTGGCGACCTCGCTGATGCGCCGGATATTCTCCACGCGATCGGCGTCGGAAAATCCGAGATCGCGGTTCAGGCCATGGCGCACATTGTCGCCGTCCAGCAAGAAGGTGTGCTTGCCGAGGGCGTGCAGCTTGGCTTCCACGAGATTGGCGATCGTCGACTTGCCGGCGCCGGAGTATCCGGTGAACCAGACAACGCACGGCTTCTGGTTCTTCTGAGCGGCGTGCGCGTCGCGCGTGATGTCCAGTATCTGTGCGTGGATGTTCTGGGTGCGATAGAGCGCCGACCTGATCATGCCTGCCGCAACGGTGCGGTTGTTCATGCGATCGATCAGGATGAAGCCGCCGAGGTCAGGGTTCTCGGCGTAGGGCTCAAATGGAATGGGGCGGTCAAGCGACACGTCGACAGAAGCTATCGCGTTCAGGCCGAGCGTCCTGGCGGCGGTATGCTCAAGCGTGTCGATCGCAATCTGGTGCTTGATGTTGGTCACCGAGCCCACAACGGCGCGCGCTCCGATCTTCATGAGATAGGAGCGGCCCGGCAGAAGTTCGTCCACGTCCATCCAGACGAGTGTTGCGTCAAAAGTGTCGGCCACATCGCAGGGGCTATCGGCTGCTGTCAGGACGTCGCCGCGTGAGCAGTCGATGTCGTCCGTAAACGTCAGCATCACAGATTGTCCGGCGACGGAAGTATCGAGGTCGCCGTCGTAGGTCACGATGGAGCGCACCTTGGTCGTTGCGCTGCCTGGCTGCACGCGAATGGTGTCGCCTGGTGAGACCTCTCCCGAACCGATCAGGCCACAAATGCCGCGAAACGTCTGGTCCGGGCGATTGACCCATTGAACCGACATGCGAAAGGGGCGATCGGCCATGCGCGCAGTCGCGACTTGCACGGTCTCAAGATGGTCAAGCAGCGCCGGACCTTCGTACCACGGCGTGCGTGCGCTCTTGTCGCTGACGTTGTCGCCGTGAAGGCCGGACACGGGGATCGCGACGCATCGCGACAGCTCGATGGATTTGGCGAAGCGCTCGAATTCTTCGACGATTGCGTCAAAACGCGCCTGCGAAAAGGCGACGAGATCCATCTTGGCGACGGCTAGGACGACGGACCGGATGCCCATCAGTTGGACAAGGTAGGCGTGGCGACGGGTCTGCGTGACGACGCCGTTGCGTGCATCCACCAGGATCACCGCAAGATCAGCTGTGGAGGCGCCGGTCGCCATGTTGCGCGTGTACTGCTCGTGGCCGGGCGTGTCGGCGACGATGAACTTGCGTTTGTCCGTGGCGAAGTAGCGATACGCGACGTCGATCGTGATGCCTTGCTCGCGCTCCGCCGCGAGACCGTCGACGATCCGGGCGAGGTCGATCGAAGCGCCCGGCGCGCCGCCCCCTCGCGCCTCCATTTCGAGCGCGGCGACCTGATCGGCAAAGAGGGCCCTGGAGTCGTAGAGGAGGCGTCCGATGAGCGTGGACTTGCCGTCGTCGACGCTGCCGCACGTGATGAAACGCAGGATCGACTTCTGGTCCTGCGATTGCAGGTAGGCCTCCGCGAGCACGGAACTGGCGGCAACACCGGAGGCAATAGGGCTCTTCATCAGAAATAGCCTTCCTGCTTCTTCATCTCCATGCTCGCCGCCTGATCGTGGTCGATCGCGCGCGCATGGCGCTCAGAATAAGCTGAAAGCAGTATTTCCTGGATTATTTCGGGCACGGTTCGCGCAGTACTCTCGACGGCGCCGGTCAGCGGGTAGCAGCCAAGTGTGCGGAAGCGGATCATGCGCAGGGACGCGGTCTCACCTGGCCGCAACGCAAAGCGCTCATCGTCGACCATGATGAGCATGCCGTCGCGCTCGACGACAGGACGCGGGGCGGCAAGGTAGAGATCGACAATCTCGATCTTCTCGCGGTGGATGTAGTGCCAGACGTCCAGTTCGGTCCAGTTCGACAGCGGGAACACGCGTATCGATTCGCCCTTGGCCTTGCGCGTGTTGTAGAGGCGCCAGAGTTCCGGGCGCTGGTTCTTCGGATCCCAGCGGTGACTGGCTGAGCGGAAAGAGAAAATGCGCTCTTTGGCGCGGGATTTTTCTTCGTCCCGTCGGGCGCCGCCAAACGCGGCGTCAAAGCCGTGCAGATTGAGCGCCTGCTTCAGTCCTTCCGTTTTCCACAGATCCGTATGGAGAGAGCCGTGGTCGAATGGATTAATTCCTTGAGCGATCGCGTGCGGATTCTGGTGGACGATGAGTTTCATGCCGGTGGCGGCGGCAGCTTCGTTGCGCGCCTGATACATCGCGCGGAACTTCCAGGTTGTATCGACGTGCAGCAGCGGAAAGGGGGGCGAGGCCGGAAAGAACGCCTTGCGGGCGAGATGCAACATCACTGCAGAGTCTTTCCCCGCAGAGAAGAGCATCACGGGACGTTCAGTCTCCGCGACCACCTCGCGCATGATGTGGATGCTCTCGGCTTCGAGATGCTTAAGGTGGGTCAGGGGCATGGCGATGTCACAGCGACGCGGCACTACAGTTGAAGTGGAGACATGACCGCCGCCCTATTCCGACCGGCGCCGTTTTCAGTCTCCCGACGGTCATCCCGCCACCTCTCGCCAGTGATATATCCTTTCGCCTGTCAGACAACTCCGCCGCCTGACTCTCGTCGGGGCGCACCAGACGGTGCAATCGCGCTTGTCTCGCTCGGTCTAGGGCCGCCCCCCTATGCCGCTCGATGGCTCAAGGTCGAATGCAAACGTCATGCGCGCGCCCGGGGCGGTGTAGGGGACGACCCCGTGCCACATGTACGACGGAAAGAGCACCAGCATGCCCGGTCTTGGCTCCACGGTGTGTTCTGCCGCCAGTGTCGGCGCCGTACGTATCCCCGGCTCGCCAAATCGGATCCACCCTTCCCGACCGGGCGTGTCCGCGGGCGTCTCGATGTAGCAAGCGGAAGATATCCAGCCGTTCGGGTGCACATGGTCCACATGATAGCCGCCCGCCTGCATGCGGATGGACCACATGCCCTGAAACGCATAACCGCCGAGATTGCGTTGTCGCAGCGGGTCGCCACCTGCGCCCAGCGCGGCGATGTAGCGCGAGATCGATGGCGCGAGAGCGGAGGGTAGCGCGGCGATGGCCGGGTTGTCGATTTCCAGAATGTCCGATACCTGGCTGCCTTGTCGGACGGATTGGTTGAACGGGTGGGTGACCGATACGTGAGCGCGCGCCAAGGCCTGGCGGAGGTCTTCGATGTATTCCGTGAGGCTCGACCATCCGGTGGGGACGTCGAGGAATGTGGTCTTGACCAGCGCATTGTAGTCGTAAAGCGCGCGATAGCGGGCGTCTCCCAGCAAGCGCCACGCGGTAGCGCGCAGTGCAATCGCATGCTGATCGTGTGGGGCGCGGTGCAACAGTTGCGCGGCATGCGCCTCCGCGCGCGCCGGATGGCCGGCGCCAAGGCAGGCGGTAATGAGTGCGACCGCAGCTACGTTATCGTGTGGCGCCAAGTTTACGGCGTGCTCGGCATACCCCAGCGCCGTGGCGTTGTCGCCGAGCTGTGCCGCTATTTGCGCGGCGTAGACAAACACGGGAAGTTCGCCGTTTCGCGCGTGCGCGAGCGAGCGCACGAGGGTGAACGCCTCATCGATGCGTCCTGTGTTTTCCAGTATCTTGGCCTTGACCAGCGAAAGCCTCCAGTCCGCAGGCGCACCCTGGATTGCTCTTTCCGTGTCTGCGAGCGCTGCCGCCGGTTCGCCAGTGCTGGTCCAGCGAAGTTGGGCAAGGTCGATGAGGGCTTCATAGTATGTCGGGCGACGTTGCAGCGCGCCGAGAAATGCCGTCTCCGCCTCTTCGAACGCGCCACGTGATTGAAGGCATCGCGCAAGGACCAGCCAGCTTTCCGGGGCGGTCGCCCCGTTGGCGAAAGCGCGGGCGATATGCGTCTCGGCTTCTGCCCACCGCCCCGCGTCTCCAAGCGCGGCTGCGAGGTTGTGCGCGGCGGCTGCGCTGGCGGGTGCTGACAACGCCGCGCGCCGATACAGCGAGATCGCGTCGCTTAACCGACCGTGCGCTTTCATGTTTTGCGCCTGGGCGGCGAGTAGCTTAGGATCGGAGGTCATGGTGGAGGCGAAGGCTAGTCGGCGCCCACGCCAGCTGTCCAGCGGTGCACGCTCCTTCGCCTGTTTGACAACGGGAAACGGGCGCCTGTCACGCAGCCCTTCACCTTGCGACGCTTCGTCGGGATGGGGTAGGATGGCGCCTTGCCCGCCGGGACGCCGTCGATGAAACTGCAGGCCCGATTTCTTCAGTTGCCGCTGTTGTTCGATGCGGCGTTGCTGGCGCGTGAAATCGCGACAATTCCTGAGTCTGACTGGCGACCGCACCCCGCAGGGTACGCCGGAAATGACTTCCTTCCGCTTGTGGCGGTCAACGGCGATCCGTCCGACGAGAGCTTCAACGGACCAATGCGGGCGACGCCGCATCTGTCTCCGGAGCGCCCCTACTTGTGGCAGACGCTTGCCAGCATCGGAGCCGTTCTGGGTCGCACGCGACTCATGCGACTTTCGGGGCGCGCTGAGGTGAGTGAGCACGCGGACGTGAATTACTACTGGCGTGAACGGATGAGAGTTCACGTGCCGATCGTCACGCAACCAGCCGTGAAGTTTTATTGCGGTGAGTCAGTCGCCCACATGGCGGCCGGAGAATGCTGGATCTTCGATACCTGGAGTCTGCACCGCGTGGTCAACGACCAGACCCATGCAAGAATCCATCTGGTGGCGGACACGGTGGGCGGGGAGCACATGCTGCAGCTGATGGCCCAAGGGCGGACGCCAGACAAATCGTCACCGCCCGGATGGTCGCCGCGCGCGGTCGCGCCCTCGCCGGAGCGGCGGACAGTGGAGTTCGAGTCGCTGAATGTCCCAGTGGTGATGAGCCCTTGGGAGATCCGTGAGCACCTCAATTTTCTCCTTGCTGAGACAGCGCCAAACCAGCCAGCTGTTGTGGAAGTCGCCCGCGTTGCGTCGCGTTTCGTCCATGGCTGGCGTGCGGCGTGGTCGGTTCACGGCGACGCTGAAGCGGGCTGGCCACGCTATCAGGCTTTGCTCGATGCTTTTTCTCGTGACCTCAGAGCAGCGCAGGCCCAATCTCTCGTTCTGGTCAACGAGGTGGACCTCTTCGAGTGCATTCGGTCAATGGTTCTTGAGTTTGCACTGACCGGCCGGGGTCGACAGTCAGCCTTGCGGATCGCGCCAGGCGCTTGAAGCAGGCGGGCCTTATACGATGACAGCGCCTGTGGATGCCGGCGATCTCAAGCAGCGCGCCCTTGAGGCGTTGGCGAAGGGCGAAACCGCCCGAGGGCGGGAATTGCTGGAGCGCATTGTCGCGGCGGGTGCAGCCGACGCGCCCATCTGGCTCATGCTGGCGCACGCGGCGACCGTGCAAAAGGACATCGATACAAAGATCGCCGCCATAGACAGCGCGCTCGCGATCGCTCCCCGGGACGTGCACGCCTTGATCGCAAAAGCGGATCATCTCGCGATGCAGGGAGATCAGCGCGCCGCAGCCTCCTACTATTCCACGGCATTGCAGAACGCGCCACCGATCGAGAAGGCGCCCCCACGTTTGCGTGAGGCGCTCGATCGTGCGCGCGCGGCCAGCGGCAGCATTGCGCGTGAGGTCGAAGACTTTGTGCGCGCCAGGTTGGCGGACGACGGTCTTTCCTCGTCCGATGCGCCAGCGCGGTTTTCGCGTGCTGTGGACATCCTGTTCGGGCGCAAACGGGCCTACGTGCAGCAGCCGCGCTACTTGTATTACCCTGAATTGCCGAATGTGCAGTTCTATGACCGCACCGAGTTTCCTTGGCTGGACGCCGTGGAAGCATCCACTGAAGCCATTCGCGAAGATCTCAACGGTATGCTCGGGCCGGCGTTCACGCCCTATGTGACGCAGACGCCAGGGCGGCCGCGCAATGACCAGATGGGGCTGGTGAACAATCCCAGCTGGAGCGCCTTGTTTCTCCATAAGGATGGAGTGGAGCAAGCCGCCGCTGCGCAATGCACGAACACGCTCGATGCACTCAAACACGCGCCCCTGACGCGCATTCCGGGCCGGACGCCATCGGTGCTGTATTCCAAGTTGGCGGCGGGAGCGCATATCCCCCCTCACACGGGCATGTTGAACACGCGGCTCATCTGCCATCTTCCCCTGATTGTTCCCGATGGGTGCGTGTTTCGCGTGGGCAATGAAGAGCGGACGTGGGAAGTCGGAAAGGCGTGGGCCTTTGACGATACCATCGAGCATGAGGCGTGGAACCGAAGCGCTCAGGACCGCTACATCCTGATCTTCGATATCTGGCGTCCCGAACTCAGTCTCGAGGAGCGCGCGTGCGTGGCCGCTTTGTGTCAGGCGATCGACGCCTACCGCAGTGGCGTGTCCTGGGATGGCTAGGCGCTCCGGTACGACAGCGGTCCCCATAGCCGCGCAGCCAGAATTCAGTGCAGAAGTGTCATCGTCATGAGTTCAGGCGAAGCTATTGAAACCCTGTTCCGCAGGGCGTCGGCGCTGCGTCAGGCTGGGCGATTCGAGGACGCCGTCGCTGCCTATCGCCAGGTGCTCGCACTCGATCCCACATTGGCGGACTGCTGGTACAACGTGGGATGGATGGAACGACGCCTCGGCCGACCGGAAGCGGCGCTAGCGGCTTACGATGAGGCGCTGCGCCACGGCGTGAAGGATGAAGAGGAAGTTCACCTCAACCGGGGTGTCATCCTTATGGATGATTTGAACCGCGTTGATGACGCCGCGCGCGCGTTCAACGCTGCGCTTTCCCGAAATCCCGTCTACGCGCCGGCGCTCCTGAATCTCGCCAATCTGACTGAGGATCGCGGCGACCGCGCCGAGGCGGCGGCGATTTATGAGAGATTGCTCGAAGTCGATCCGGAATGCTGGGAAGGCCTCGCACGCTTTGCAAACCTCACCGTAGCGTTTGCAGAGGACGATCGCCTCATTGCGCGCGTGGATGCTGCTCTCGCGCGGACGGATGTGGCGCCGCCAGAGCGTGCTAGCCTCGGCTTCGCGCTGGGACGTGCGCGCGATCTTGCAGGCGACTATAGCCGCGCGTTCGAAGCCTACGTGAGCGCCAATGGCGCCAGCGTCGATAGCGCGCCGCCCTCCGCACCGCGCTACGACCCTGTGGCGCACGAGCGCTACGTCGACCGCCTGATCGCTGTGTTTTCGGCGGCCGCCG
>JAWXBS010000087.1:0-3616 GCA_034440275.1 Alphaproteobacteria bacterium | reverse complement strand
GTTGCTCGACTGGGCGGAACGGCAACTCGCGATGTCCTGATGTTTCCGGTCAACCAAACAGCTCGATTTCGCCGCCGACGTCGGCTTTCTTGATGCGCGAGCCGTAGTCTTTTTCGCGCTCGTAGATGGTCGCGTTGCGCACGTTGAGCAGCTTCTTCACCATTACCTTGCCGGTGTTCGGGAAGAAGTAGACCTTGCGCGGATAGATGTCCACGAGGTCCTTCGCCGCGACGCGGATCTTTTCGGTGGCGAGGAATTTCAGCACGAATTCGGCGTTGCGTTCGCCGACGTTCGCGATCGTGAGGCCCTCGAGCACGTTGCCCCCGCCGAACACCTTGGCCTCGAGCCGGGCGCGCGTCGCGCCCAGCTTGGCGAGGTGGTTGAGCAGGATCTCCATCGCGTAGGTGCCATAGCGCGCCGAGGTCGAGGACGGGTTGTTCTCGTCCGTGCCGCCGTCGGGCAGCATGAAGTGGTTCATGCCGCCGATGCCGCTTTCGGTGTCGCGGATGCAGGCCGCGACGCACGAGCCCAGAACGGTGACCAGCAGCATGTCCTTCTGCGTCGCGTAATACTCACCGGGCAGCAGCTTGACCGCCTGGGCGTCGAAACTGCGGTCGTAGTACCGGTTGGTCGCGAGCGCTTCCTCGTAGCCTTCAGCCATGGCGCGCCTGCCTTCGATCGGCCAGCTCGTAGACGGTCTTGCCGCGCGGCTTGAAGAGATCCGCCGCGTGATAGAAGCTCTCCGAATGTCCGGCGAACAGCAGGCCTTCGGCGCGCACCAGCGGCACGAATTTTTTCAGGATCGCGTACTGCGTGGGCTTGTCGAAATAGATCATCACGTTGCGGCAGAAGATCGCGTCGAACGGACCCCTGATGGGATACACGTCGTCGAGCAGGTTGAGGCGCCGGAACGAAATCATTCTGCGCAACTCCTCGCGCACGCGCACCGTCCCCGCGTTGGCGCCGGCGCCGCGCTGGAAGAAGCGCTTTTTCTGATCCGCCGAGAGGCGCTCCACGCGCTCGTCGGCGTAGACGCCGCGTTCGGCCGTGGCGAGCACGTTGGTGTCCACGTCCGTGGCGAGGATCCGCACCGGCGGATCGAAGCTGCCGAAGAGATCCACCATCGTCATCGCCATCGAGTACGGCTCTTCGCCCGTCGAGGCGGCCGAGCACCACAGCAGGATCCTGCGCGCGGTGCCCTGCTTGGCCACGTGATCGGCGAGCAGCGGGAAATGGTGCTGCTCGCGAAAGAACGCGGTGAGGTTCGTCGTCAGCGCGTTAGTGAACTCCTCCCATTCCCCGGCGTCGTCGCGCTCGAGCAGCTGGAGGTAATCCTCGAAGGTGTCCATGCCGCGCTGGCGCAGGCGCCGCGCGAGGCGGCTGTAGACCATCTCGCGCTTGTTGGCGCTGAGCGAGATCCCGGCGTGGTCGTAGATGAGTTTTCTCACCTGTTCGAATTGCGGATCGGACAAGCTGAACTCGCGCTGGACCCTGCCCGCACTGCTCGCTGCTATAGCCATTCAGGCCGCTCCCGCGAAAGTTTCAATAGAGTGCGTCCTCGAACGCATGAACGAGTACTTCTCCTAGCCGCGGGAGGCATTGGCCGCCCGCGCAGCCGGCGCGGCCTGCGGCACGGGAGTCTCCTCAGCGGCGGTGGATCTTGTTCGCGCGAAAGCCACGATATCGGCCGAAGACGCCGGGCCACCCGGCTCGCCAGCGAGTCCGGTGAGAGGACTGCGAACCGGGCAGCGCAGGAAAAGCTGCGTCACGGTCTGGGCAAGTTCGGCGCTCTCGGCGTGATTCGCGTTCCGCAATTCCGCCATTGCGCCATGCAGCATCTTGCGCGTCAGCCCCCTGGCGAGGGCTTCGAGGACGCGGTCGACGTCCTCGCCTCGCTTGAGTCGCTTGCGCGCACGCACCAGTTCCGCGGTGCGCCAGGCGTCGGTCTGCGCATGCAGCGCGCGGATCAGCGGTACCGCCTGGCGTCGCTCCACCCATTCGGCAAACGCCCGCACGCCCGCATCGACAATGGGTGCGGCCCGCTCGGCGGCGCCGATGCGGCTCTGGCTCCCGGCCTGAACCAGGGCGGCAAGATCGTCCACCGACCGCAGGCAAACCCCTTCCAGGTCGGCTGCGCCTGGATCGATATTGCGTGGCACGCCGAGATCGACCAGCAGCATCGAGCGCCCGCCGCGCACCGCGAGGGCAGTTTCCACCATGTGCCTTTCGACGATCGGAACCCGACTCGCGGTGCACGCCACCACCGTGTCGAACTCCGGCAGGCGTGCTCCGAGATCTTCCAGGGGCATTGCCTCGGCGTTGAGGCGTTCGGCAAGGCGCCGGCCGTGTTCGAAGGTACGGTTTGCCACCGCCGCAACGGCGCCCGGACGCCGTTTGGCCAGATGCGTGGCGACGAGTTCCATGGTCTCGCCCGCGCCGACCAGCAGGACGCGCCCGGCAGTTCGATCGCCCTCCGGACGACAGACGAGATGCGCCGCCGCCGATGCCACGCTGACCGTGTGCGCGCCGACACCGGTGGCGGAACGGACCTTTTTCGCGACCGAAAACGCGCGCTGAAACAACTGGCTTAACGTGGCTCCGAGGCAACCCGCCGCGTTCGCTTCGCGCACCGCGCGCTTCATCTGGCCCAGAATCTGGGTTTCCCCAAGCACCATCGAATCGAGGCCGCTTGCGACTCGAAACGCGTGCAGCGCAACTTCACGGGATTCGAGCACATAGGCATGCCGCTCCAACTCGCGGCGGGAAACGCGGCCAAGCGCGGCAAGCCACGCAATCGCCGACTCGGTCAGACCCGGGTCGGCGCCCGCGCAATAGAGCTCGAAACGGTTGCAGGTGGACAGGAGGAGCACCTCGGGGTGCCCGTCCGGATTCCCCAGCCCCTCCCGCGCCCCGTGCAGCGGGCCCGCGAGTTGATCGAGGCCGAACGCGAACCGGGCGCGCAAGTCCTGCGGTGTTCCTCGGTGGTTCAGGCCTACTGCGATCAGCGTCTTCATGGTTTTATCGCTCGCCATGCTCGGCCACGGGGTTTGCCCTGGCGAGGCTCTCCTGAATGAACGCGGTCGTCTGCGCCCAAGCCTCACCCAGCAAGGCAATCGGCTGCTCCATCTTGCCGATCCCCGTGTAGAGCGCTGCGACCATCAACGTCGTCGTAGTCACGCCCTTCACGGTACACAGGAGAACAACGCCCAATCCGAACCGACGGGCGCCGGAAAACCGCACTGTCCGAGCTGACGGTTTGCCGGCGCCGGAACCCGCGCCTTTTGACGGCGTGAATTCCATGCTAGAACTCCGACCACTCTTCGCCGCCGGCGCCCTTGGCTTTGCCGCCGCCAGCAGCCGCGACTTTGGCCTTCGGCGCAGCGGCATGCGTCGCCCCCGCACGGGTCGCCGCCGCTTGGGTCGCCGCCGCATGGGTTGTCGCCGACCTAGCCTTTTCGGACTTGGCCGGCAAGCGCGCCACGTTGCTCGGCCGCACGGCCACATCGCGCCGCTCGGATACCCGCGTGGCGGTTCCCTCGACCACGTTGCCCAGACGGAACACGCTCACCGCCCGCGCCAGCACCTGCGCCTGCTCTTCCAGGCTCTCGGCCGCCGC
>JAWXBS010000086.1:0-6276 GCA_034440275.1 Alphaproteobacteria bacterium | reverse complement strand
TCCTCAAGTTTCTCGTCATCCAGGCGATCTCGCTCGGCGGCGTCATCATCCTCGTCGGCCTCGCGTGGCTCATCGGTTTCCGCACCCGCGCGCGGGTGCTCGACGAATGGCATGTGCAAAAGCTCGCCGCCGACGAACGCGCGGGCCCGACCGGCGCCATCGCCATCGACGCGCTCGGGCGTGTGGCGCTCGCGGAGATCGAGCCCGACAAGGTTTTCGTCGTGAAGGCGCTGGGCGACAAGCTGACCACGCGGGTGTTCTCGCGCGCGGCGGTCGCGGGCGTGAAGATGTATCGGCCGAAGGGACGCGGCATCGGCGCGCGCGTGCGCTTTTCCGACGCCGGATTCGACGATTTCGCCATCGAGTTTGACAGCCGCGAGGCGCCCGCATGGATCGAGCGTCTGAGAAGAGGCGCGAGAGGAAAGTAAGAGATGGAGCGCAATCCGTTCCCGGTGCCGGAAACGCCTGCCTGGGTGCCGGCTGACGTAGTGACGCTGGCGGTGCCGGCGTTCATCGCGCTGGTCATCATCGAGATGCTGGTGGTGCGCCTGTCGAAGCGCGGCGCCTACGAAGCAAAGGATTCCGCCGCGAGCCTTTTCATGGGCTTCGGCTCCACGCTCGCGGGCATCCTCACCGGCGGCCTCTATATCGTCAGCGCTTACTGGATCTACCAGTACCGCCTGTTCGACATCGGCTGGACCTGGTGGGCGCTCGTCCTGTGCTTCTTCGGCGAGGACCTCGCTTACTACTGGTTCCACCGCATCGCGCACGAACGCCGCTTCTGGTGGGCAAGCCACATCGTCCACCACTCCTCGCAGCACTACAACCTCTCAACCGCGTTGCGGCAGACCTGGACGGGCAATCTCGCTTTGTCCTTTGCGACGAAGCTGCCGCTCTTCTTCATCGGTTTTCCGGTGGAGATGGTGCTCTTCTTCACGGGCGTGAGCCTCGTCTACCAGTTCTGGATCCACACCGAGACGGTGGGGCGGATGGGCCCGATCGAGTGGTTGTTCAACACGCCGTCGCATCACCGCGTCCATCACGCGACGAACCCGCGCTACCTCGATGCGAACTATGCCGGCGTCCTCATCATCTGGGACCGGATCTTCGGCACATTCATCCCCGAAGTGGACCACGACAAGCCGCGCTACGGCATCGTCTCCAACCTCGGGACCTTCAACCCGATCCGCATCGCCGTCCACGAATGGGTGGGCATCGCGCGCGACCTGCGCGGCGCGAAGTCGGCGGGGGAATGGTTCGGCTACATCTTCGGCCCGCCGGGCTGGACGCCGGACGGATCGCGCAAGACGTCGAAGATGCTGAAAGCCGAGTGGCGCGAAGCGGAGGAAGCGCCCGCGCCTCAGCGCGGCGTTGGATACCGATCGGCGACCATGACGTCGCGCGGATCGCATCCCTCGTAGAAATAGCGCCGCCAGTTGGCGATCACCCAGGAGCGCGAGACCGTCGCCTGACGGCCTGCGCCCATCAGCGCCGACGCGGGCAGCGCACTCGTCACCGTGCCCGCGAACTGGCCCGACGTGACAAGCACGCCGAAGCCCGATTCCCCCGGATGCTCCACCAGCAGACAATCCACCATCGGCTCGCGCGGCGCACAGGCGGGAAAGCGGAACACCGTACCGCGCTGCACTTCCTCTGGCCCCGGCGCCGTCAGCCTTCGCCATTGCCGCGACTGGAAGAAGCGACGACGCGCGGCCTCGCTCAAGCGCTGCTTGGCGCGTTGCTTTGCAGGGGATCTCGGCTGCGGCTGCATCAGTACACGCGCTGCTTGTTGTTGGCCGTGTTGCAGTCCGCCGGCACGCGCGGGCCGCCGCCGCTGTCCGGCGCAAAATTAATCTTCAGAAAGAGCGGCGTTCCGGGCGGCGTGATCGCGCGGATGTAGCCGTTCAGGCTCGCGCCGGGGCGAATGCGCACGCGGCCCGTTCCGGACGGCGGCAGCACCTGCACCGCAGCGGGGCCCGTCCGGTGCAGCACGTCGAGCGAAAGCCACTGCTTGTTCTCGTCGGCGGCTACATAAGTGCGGTGACCGAGATTGCTGACCTGCCAGGCGAAGGCGACCTCATCAATGGCGAGCGGGGGGGCGTCGGGGATCGACGTCACGGCATCGGAGCGCGTTATCGCAAGATCATGGCAGGCCTTCTTCGGCGTCTGTGCGTGCGCGGGCGCCCCCGCCCATGCGAGCAGAACAGCTGTGAGAATCAGGCGTCGCAGCGGTGCTGACATCACGGACGCCTGTAGCTGACGCGGCGCGTGTTGTTGGCGGTGGAGCAATCCACAGGAGCCGTGGGGCCGCCCGCGCCCGTCAGATAATTCAGCTGCAGCCAGAGGGGCGCGGTCGGCGGCAGCGCGGCGGGGAAGCGGGCGCGGAGGAAGCCGTCCATGGTCGCGCCGGGTTCGATGCGCACAGGGCCGGGGACAGGCGTCGACGGCGGCAGGACGTGAATGCCGAGGGAGGCCGTGCCGCGCATCACTTCGAGCGAGATCCATTGCGCGCTGTGACTTGGTGAGACCAGCGCTGCGCTCCCGACATTCTTGACGGTGAAGCGGAAGGCGATCTCGTCGGCGGCGAGCGGGGCATTGTAGCGGATGGACCGGACCTGCTTGGCGTAGGTGATAGCGAGATCGGGGCAGGCCGGCGGTTTCTGCGCGTGTGCGGTCGCAGCGCTTGCTGCGAGCATGAGGCCGGCGAGGATAAAGCGACGCATTCCGGTACTCCGGATTTCCGCTCGCGCATCGAGCGCGCTATCTTCACCACATGCCGATTCACATCGTCAAACTCTGTGTGGGCGCCGACAGCGTCGAAGACCTCGCCGTGTGGCAAAAACATCAGGTCACGACGCTCAAGCGTCGCGCGCCGGTGTGCGGTACGCGCATGTGGCCCAAGCGCGTCGACGACGTGCTCGCGGGCGGATCGCTGTACTGGGTGATCAAGGGCGCCGTCGTGGTGCGCCAGCGCATCGTCGAAGTGGCGGAGGTCACCGACGAACACGGCCTGCGCTGCGGCCTCTGGCTCGATCCCAAACTCGTACGCACCGCGCCCCAACCGCGCCGCGCCTTCCAGGGCTGGCGCTATCTCGAAGCGGCCGACGCCCCCGCAGATCTTGAGGGGCGGAAGGGGAAAGGCGGGGACTTGCCGGAGAAGCTGCGCGCAGAACTCGTGTCCATCGGGGCGTGGTGAGCGACTGCCGCCACGGCGCCGGCTTGTCACCGCCGTTCGCTTCATGGTCCAATCGGAACCGACCGCCCGGCATAGGGCGGCGCGGGAGGACGACGCCATGGCTAGTACTGGGGCCGACACGGGTGACATCGACGCTGCGGAAGTCGCGCGCCTGCGCGAGAAATACCGCGCCGAGCGCGACAAGCGCGTCCGCCGGGACGGCAACGAGCAATACGTCAACATCTCCGACTTCGCGGACTATCTCGACGATCCGTATGTGGAGCCCGGCTTCACGCGCGCGCCGCTGAAGGACGAGACCGACGTCATCGTCATCGGCGGCGGTTTCGGGGGCCTGCTCGCGGGCGCGCGGCTGCGCGAGGCGGGCGTGCAGGACATCCGCCTCATCGAGAAGGGCGGCGATTTCGGCGGCACCTGGTACTGGAACCGCTATCCGGGCGCGGCCTGCGATATCGAGAGCTATGTCTATCTGCCGCTGCTCGAAGAGATCGGCTACATCCCGAAAGAGAAGTACACGCGCGCGCCGGAAATCCTCGCGCACAGCCGCGCGATCGCGGAAAAATTCGACCTCTACACGAACGCCTGCCTGCAGACCGAAGTCACCGCCATGCGCTGGGACGAGGCCGCCGCGCGCTGGGTGATCCACACCAATCGCGGCGACGAGATGCGCGCGCGCTTCGTCATCATGGCCAACGGCCCGCTGCATCGTCCGAAACTGCCGGGCATTCCGGGCGTGGAAACCTATGCCGGCCATTCCTTCCACACGAGCCGCTGGGACTACGCCTACACCGGCGGCAATTCCGAAGGCGGCCTCACCAAACTCGCCGACAAGCGCGTGGGCATCATCGGCACCGGCGCCACCGCCGTGCAGTGCGTCCCGCACCTCGCCGCGCATGCCAAGGAACTCTTCGTCTTCCAGCGCACGCCGTCGTCCATCGACGTGCGCAACAACCGTCCCACTGATCCCGAATGGGCCAAGTCCCTCGAGCCTGGCTGGCAACAGAAGCGGATGGACAATTTCAACACGCTGGTTTCGGGCGGCTTTGCCGACGAAGACCTCGTCAATGACGGCTGGACCGAGATCATCCGCAATCTGCTGCTGATGAGCAGCCACGCCGGCAAGGGCCTCTCCATGGCCGAACTCGCCGCCATCGGCGAACGCGCCGACATGATGAAAATGGAGCAGGTGCGCGCGCGCGTGGACAAGGTCGTGAGGGATGAAGCGACGGCCGCGGCGCTCAAGCCCTGGTATCGCCAGTTCTGCAAGCGCCCGTGCTTCCACGACGAATATCTCGACGCGTTCAACCGCGAGAGCGTCACCCTCGTCGACACCGACGGCCGGGGCGTCGACGCCATCACGCCGAAGGGCGTCGTCGTCGCCGGCAAGGAATACGAACTCGATTGCCTCATCTACGCAACGGGCTTCGAGGTCGGCACCGAGTACGCGCGCCGTGCGGGCTACGAGATCGAAGGCAAGGGCGGCGTCACGCTGACGGAGAAGTGGTCCGAGGGCGTGCAGTCGCTGCACGGCATGCACGTGCGCGGCTTCCCCAACTGCTTCATCTTCTCGAACACGCAGTCCGGCTTCACCGCGAATTACCCGCACATGCTCAACGAGCAGTCGCGCCACGCGAGCTACATTATCGGCGAAGCGCTCGCCCGCCAGGCACGCACGCTCGAAGCCTCTGAGGAAGCGGAAAAACAGTGGGTCGACACCGTGAAGTCGCTCGCGGTGTTCCGCCGCAAATTCCTCGAGGAATGCACGCCCGGCTACTACAACAACGAAGGCAAGCCGCACGAACGCGCCGAACAGAACGGGCCTTATGGCGCGGGCCCCATCGCTTTCGTGAAGGTGCTGGAAGGCTGGCGCGCGGAAGGCGCGCTGAAGGGGCTGGAAGTGAACTGAGCGTTATCCCTTCTCCCCCTCGCGGGGAAGAAGGGATGACTACTCGGGCGTCACCGCGAAATTGTCGATGAGGCGCGTGGCGCCGAGTTGCACGGCGACGAGCAGGCGCGCGGGGATGGTGAGCGTCGGCGTGTCGATGCGCGCGAAGGCGTCGGTGTCGTGGAGCGCGACGTAGTCGATGCTGGAGAAGCCTGCGGCGAGAATGTCGGCTTCGGCCCTTGCGAGTGCAGGTGCGATGGCGCCGCCGGATTCGATTGCGGCGATGGCGGCGCGTGCGATGACGTTGAGCTGGCCCGCCGTTTTGCGTTGCTCTGGCGTGAGATAGGCGTTGCGCGAGGACATGGCGAGGCCGTCGGCTTCGCGCACGGTTTCGCCGGCGAGAATCTCCACCGGGATGTCGAGGTCCTTGACCATTTTCTTGATGACGAGGAGCTGCTGGTAGTCCTTCTCGCCGAACGCCGCCGCATCGGGCAGCGATTGCAGCAGCAACTTCGACACCACCGTCGCCACGCCGCCGAAAAACTGCGGGCGCTTCTCGCCCTCGAGCGGCGCCGACACGCCTGAAACCGTCACCGCCGTCGCAAAGCCCGGCGGATACATCACGTCCGTCGTCGGCGCGAACAGCAGGTCGCATCCCGCCGATTGCAGCAGCGCGGCGTCGCCCGCCTCGTTGCGCGGATAGCGGTCGAGATCCTCGTGCGCGGCGAACTGCTTGGGGTTCACGAAGAGGCTGGCGACGCACTTGTCGTGAGCGCTCTTGATGAGCGTCACCAGCGACAGATGCCCCGCATGCAGCGCCCCCATGGTCGGCACCAGCCCCACGCGCAGCCCCGCGCGCTTCCACGCGGCGACTTGAATGCGGAGATCGGCGACGGTGCGGACGATGGGGAGAGGAGCTGTGGGGAGCGAAGTCATGGGCGCGGGTGATAGCGAAAGTGTTCCTGGATTGCACGGCGTGTGGTGAACGCACACCGGATTGGCGGCGCGGCTCCCGTGGCATTGCGGAAAATTAGGGGGACTCCGGAGTCCTCCATCCCTCGCTGAAAGGACCGCTGGCGCCTCGCCGGCAAGGCGGTTCCCCTTGGCGCACATGGATGCCGGCGAGGGCGCCGGCGGTCCTGTGCAGAAAAATCATCAAAACAATCCGACCGGGTGCGAACCCCAAGGACACTCCTCC
>JAWXBS010000085.1:0-7000 GCA_034440275.1 Alphaproteobacteria bacterium | reverse complement strand
TCTCCGCCCATGCCGTCTCCCGTCCTCGTTCCCGATGATCCGCGCTTCGACGCGCCGCTCGAAGCCGTTCTCGACGCCGCCTTCGGACCGGGACGATTTTCCAAGGTCAGCGAGCGCGTGCGCGAATTCGCGGCTCTGGACCGCACGCTCTCTCGTGTCGCGCTGATCGATGGTGCGGTCGCCGGCTGCTGCCGCATCTATCGCATCGACATTGGCGCAACGCCCGCGCTCTTTCTCGGCCCGCTCGCCGTCGCGCCGCAGGCGCAAGGGGCGGGTCTGGGGCAGGAACTCGTCGGCGCGAGCCTGAAGGCGTGCGAGACGTCGGGCGTCGGCGCGGTGATCGTCGTCGGTCAACCGTGGATGTTTGCACCGTTCGGCTTCAGCGAGATCCCGCGCGATCGCGTGACCATGCCGGGACCGGTAGAAAACCGCCGCTTCCAGTGGCGCGCGCTTGCGGCGGGCGGCATCGACGCACTTGCGGGCGCCGTTACAGCGCCTCACGCCGCCAGCTGAACAGCAGCAACAGCAAGCCCGCGATCGCCCACGCAATGCCGGGGCCGAGCGGTTCGGCGGCCGAAGCGCGCACGGTGTAGGCGCCCTTGCGTTCGAGACCGATCCAGCCGGGGCCGTGCGCACGCGCGCCTTTTTCCACGCGCCGCACTTCAGGCAACCGCTCCGCGCGTTCGCCGGTGAAGACGACCGCGCCGCCAGTCGCGTCGCTGACGGGCTTCAGAATGTCGCCGGTCGCATCGACGGCGGCGGCTTCCTTCGGATTGAGCGGGCCGACGGCGGCGAAGGCGCGCAGATTGCCCTGCCGTGCTTCATAGAGGCCCTGCTCCGTCGTCGCGACGGTGGCGCGATACAGGCCGGGCGCGACTTCCGCGAACGGCGCGCTGCGGCGTTCGCCTTTCGGATCGATGATCTCCACCGCGTTCGGCGCATTGCCGAGCGTCGCGCGCTCCGCCGTCACGCCTTCGACGGTGGCGCGCAGCGTGAGACGTTCGTCTTCCAGTTCCGGCTCCTGCATCAGCCAGTGCGCGAGACGGCGCAGCAATTCCGCATGCGGTCCGCCGCCGTCATAGCCGCGCGACCACAGCCACGCCTGATCGGACCAGAGCTGCGCGACACGTCCCTGTCCTGCGCGTCCAAGCACGAGCAGCGGACGGTTGCCGACGCCGGAGAGTATGGTCTGTCCCGCCGATGCGCGCGCATCGATCTGGCGCGTCCAGCGGCCCCAGTTCTGCGGATCGGGCAGGCCGCGCGTGACGGGATGGCGCTGGCCGAGCGCGGTCATCACAGGGCGATAGGTCTGGTCGACGATCTGTCCCGTCGGTTGCGACGGCAGGATCGCGGCGAGCGGCGTCTGGAACACGCTGTCGTAACCGGCGTCCGACGGCCCCGCGACGACGAGCAGCGCGCCGCCCGCTTCCACGCGTTGCGCGATGTTCTCGAAATACGCCGACGGCAGGATCGCGCGGCGGCGATAGCGGTCGAAAATGATGAGATCGAACTGGTCGAGCTTGTCGACGAAGAGTTCGCGCGTGGGGAAGGCGATGAGCGCAAGCTCGTCGAGCGGCGTGAGATCCTGCTTTTCCGGCGGGCGCAAAATCGTGAAGTGGACAAGGTCCACGCTCGGATCCGATTTCAGCAGATTGCGCCAGACGCGCGCGCCGGCGTGCGGTTCGCCCGTCACCAGCAGCACGCGCAGGCGGTCACGCACGCCCATGAGTTCGAAGGCGGCGCGGTTGTTGGCCAGCGTGATCTCGCGCGGCCCCGGGCCCGCCTCCACCACCACCATGTTGGCGCCGCGCTTCGGCGGGGCGATGTCGATCTTGAACGCGCGACCCGCAATGGCGCTCGTGCGGCGCACGATCTGTCCGTCGATACTCACGGTGATCGGTACGCCCGCGCCAGGCTGGGGATCATCCACGCGCGCTTCGATCGTCGCGCGGTCGCCGACGATGCCGAACTGTGGCGCTGAAAGCAGTGTGAGGCGGCGGTCGCCGCGTCCGGGATCGCCGACGACGAGCGTGTGCACGGGCCCGAGCGCGCGGAGGCGGCGCAAATCTTCCGGCACGTCGGAGATCTGGCCGTCGGTGAGCAGGATGGCGCCGGCGATGCGGTCGCGCGGCGCATCCGCAAGCGTTTCCTCCAGCGCGCCGACGATGGCGGTGCCATCGGCGCCGCCGCGCACTTCGCGCACGCGCACGTCGAGGCCCTGTTCGCTCGAAAGCTGGTTGGCGAGGCGTTCACCGGCGGCGCGTGCGCCATCCTTGCGGCCCGCGAGCGCGAGGCTTTCACTCTGGTCCACGATGAGCGCGACGATGTCGGAAGCGGGTTCGCGGCGTTCCTGCACATACATCGGCTGCGCGATGCCGATGAGGATGAGCGTGAGCCCAAGCGCGCGCGACACCGGCGCCTTGCCGCCGCGCAGCGTGTAGCCGAGCCAGAAGAGCGCAGCGCCTGCGGCGATGACGAACAGCCAGAGCCACGGCAGCTGAGGGTCGAACGCGATGCGTCCTGCGGTCATCGTCGCCGCTCCGCGTCGGGTGACTGACCGAGACGGTCGAGCAGCGCGGGGATGTGCACCTGGTCGGCTTTGTAATTGCCGGTCAGCGCGATCATCACGAGGTTGATGCCGAAGCGCAGCGACATTTCGCGCTGGCGTTCATCGACGCCGCCTTCCGCGCCCCACGCACCCGCCCAGTCGCCGTCGCCGACCATGAGCGCGGCCACGCCGTCGCGCGCGGCGGCGGAGGCGGGGGTTTCGGCGTAGATTCGTCCGTTCGGGAAACGGCCTGGAAAACTGCGCAGAAGATAGAACGCTTTCGTCAGCACGTGTTGTCCGCCGACGAGTTCAAGCGGCGGCGCGTCGAGACCCTGCAGCAATATGGCGGCGGGACGCTGCGGGCCGGGCGCGCGACCGCTGTCGCGCGTGTCGAGGAAGAGCATGCCGCCGAGGCGCATGTAGCGGTCGAGATTGGCGAGCGCGGCGTCGGAGAGGCGCGTCGGCGTGTCGGGCGCGCGCCAGTAGATCAGCGGATAGGGCGAGAGGTCGTCGCGCGCGGGATCGACGCCGCGCGTGGCCGCGGGCTCGACGGCGGTGCGGTTGCGCAACTCTGTCGCAAGCGCATCGAGGCCCGCTTTCGAAATGCGGTCGGAGCGCGCGTCGCCGGTGACGATGTAGGCGAGCGACATTTCCGCCGCCGGATCGGGCGCCGGCTGTGCGTGCGCGTCGTTGGCGATGAGGGCGAACGCGAGAAAGACGGCGGCGGCGGTCGCGCTGCGGCGGAAGTCCGGCAGCTTGCCCGCGAGCATCAGAGCGACGAGCAGATCGATCGCCAGCACGAAGATCGCAAAGCCGAGCAGCGCGCCACCCATCGGTCGCGTGCGCGACGCATCGAGCCCGGCGCGCGTCACGCCTGCGGGCAATGCGAGCGCGTTCATCGCTTCGTCCGCCTGCACCGTGTCGATGGAGTCGGCGATACCGCCTGTGCGCGCATAAAGTCCCGGCGGCGTCGCCGGCGACGCGACGGCTTTTGCGAAGGCTTGTGGCTGGATCATCTGCGCGTCCACGTCGGGTGCACGCAGCGCGCCGAAACCGTCGAGCAGGCGTTCGGGCAGATAGGGCCCGCTCGCGTCGGCGCCTTCCGCCGCATTGTTGGCGCGACCGGCGAAGGCGAGGGTGCGCTTCAGCATTTCCACATAGAGTCCCGAGAGCGCGAGGTCGGACCATTCCGGTCCCGCCGTCACGTGAAAGAGAACGACGAGGCCCTTGCCGCGCGGCGCTGCGGTGACGACCGGCGCGCCGTCGGCGAGCCGCGCCCACACGCGCGCTTCGCGTTCCGAAGCGGGTTCGGCGAGCACCTGGCGGCGCACCGCCACATCCGGCGGCGGCGTGAGGCCGAAGAAGGTACTGTCCTGCGCGAAGGCCTGCAGCGCCTGCGGCTTTTCCCACGCGAGCGCGCCGCCGAGCGTACGCGAACCGGGACGCAGGCGCACGGGCAGGAGATCGTCGGCGTCGTTGGCGAGGCGCGGGCCTGCGAAGCGCACGAGCAATCCGCCCTTGTCGATCCATTGTTCGAGGGCGGCGCGTTCGGGCGGCGAGAGGCGGCTCGCGTCCGGCAGGATCACCGCTTGCGCGTTCTGGTCGATGAGCTGGCGCACGCTGCCGCGACGCGGCGTCGCGAACGGCTGGATCGCGCGCTCGACATAGTGGAGTTCTGACAGCAGCGGCTGGCTCTGCGCGGTCTCTGTCGCAAGGCCGACAAGCGCGCGGCCCGATCCCGCCGGCAGGAGACGCACCGCGCCCGCGCTTGTTTCACCGACGATGCGCACGCGGGCGGCGCGCGCGGCGATTTCCGGCGGCAGCTTGATGCTGGCGGTTGCGGTCTCCGCGCCCGGTCCGAAGCGAAACTCGATGGCGCCGAGCGCGCGGCCTTCCAGCGTCTCCGCCGCGATGGCGCCGACATTACCTGCGCCCGGCGCGCGACGGACGCTCGCGTCGATGCCTTCGGCGTTTACGCTCTCGCCGACGACGGCGCGCGCGGTGCGCGGCGGCAGACGCACCGTCACGGGGCCGCGCGCCATGAGCGCCTGCGCGAAGGCTTCGCCGCCGTCGTCGTTTACGCCGTCGGCGATCCACAGCACGCGGGCGAAACGGCCGGGCGTCGCTTCAAGACGTTTGAGTGCGACCGCGCGATCGGGACGCCAGGGCAGCGGATCGAGACGCGAGAGACGGGCGCGCGCATCGGCAGCGGCCACGAGATCGGCGGCGCCAGGCGGCGTGCGGTCGGGCGTGGTGCGCAGGAGGGCGACGGACTGATTGGTGCGTTCGGCTTCGGCGATAGCGCTTTCGGCGGCGGCCTTTGCGGCGGGCCAGAACGGCGCGCTCGGCCAGCCGTCGTCGATGACGATGAGCGTGGGGCCTGCGCCCGCATTCGCCGCAATCGCTTCGGGCGCCAGAGAGGGGCGCGCAAATCCGAGAATGGCGAGCGCTGCCGCAAACGCGCGCAACAGCACCAGCCACAACGGCGCGCGGCGCTTGGCTTCTTCTTCGGTACGGATGCCGAGCAATATGCGCAGCGGCGGAAACATCACCTTCTGCGGCGCCGGCGGCGTCGCGCGCAGCAGGAAGAAGAGCGCCGGCAATGCGAGCAGCGCAAAGAGCGCGGCAGGTGCAGCGAAGAAGAGGGGGCCGAGCGTCAACGACGTTCCCCCAGCGCCGACACCAGCATGCTCAGCGTCGGCGCGGCGCTGCGGTCGGTGCGGTGCAGGACGGCGATGAAGCCGTGCGCGGCGGCGACCTCACGCATGGCGGCGCGATGGGCGGCCAGTCGTCGCGCATATTCATCGCGCGCGGCTTCGGCGCGGCCGAACAGCGCGTTGCGTTTGGCGCCGCCGGGTTCCTGGAACAACGTGCGTCCGCGGAACGGGAAGTCCTCTTCTGCGGGATCGGCGATCATCAGCAGCGCGCCGGTCGCGCCCGCCGAGGAGGCTGCGCGCAAGCGGTCGCGCCACTCGTCGGGACTCGCGTAGAAGTCGCTTGCGTAGATCACTGCGGAGCGGCTTGCGGGCGTCGGAGGCTTTGCGATGCGTGCGCGGGCGAGTTCCTCGGCGATGCGATCGACGGCGCGGGCGCCGGTGCGCGGCGGCGTGCCGCCGAGAACGCCCACACGCTCGCCGCCGCGCGTGAACAGGATCGAAAGCGCCAGGCAGATCGACAGCGCGCGACGTTTCTTCGTCGGCCACGCGCCGCCGGAGGACCAGTCGAACCCCGCGTCGGGATCGATCCAGAAGAGCGCCGTCTGCGCCGCTTCCTTTTCACGCTCGCGCACATAGAGGCGATCGCCGCGCGCGGATCGGCGCCAGTCGACGAGCTTCGCGCCGTCTTCGGGACGGTGGTCGCGGAATTGCCAGAACGCTTCGCCGGGGCCTGCGCGCCTGCGACCGTGCACGCCCGGCGCGGCTGCGGCGAGCTTGCGCGCTTCCAGCAGCACGCCCGGCAGGAAGCCCGCGAGATTTTCGGCTTCGGCCCTGAGCTGACTTGCGTCGCGTGTCACGCCGCTTTCGACGCCAGATCGTCCACGAGATCTTCCACGTCGAGACCTTCCGCGCGCGCGCCGAAGGACAGCGCCATGCGGTGCACGAGCGCAGGACGCGCGAGCGCCACGACGTCATCGAGCGCCGGCGCGAGGCGCCCGCGCAGCAGCGCACGCGCACGCACGGCGAGCATCAGCGCTTGCCCCGCGCGCGGTCCCGGTCCCCACGCCACATGCTGGTTTACGCGCGGATCGGGTGAGGCGCCGGGGCGCGCGGAACGCACAAGCTCGATGATCGCCGCCAGCACCTTCTCGCCGACAGGCATGCGGCGCACGAGTTGCTGCAGCGCGATCAGCGAGTGCGCATCGAGCACCGCCGTCGGGTGCTGTTCGCTCAAGCCCGTCGTCTCGACGAGAATGCGCCGTTCGGTTTCGGCGTCCGGATAGGGCACGTCCACCTGCAGGAGGAAGCGGTCGAGCTGTGCTTCCGGCAGCGGATAGGCGCCTTCGTGTTCGATGGGGTTCTGCGTCGCGAGCACATGGAACGGCTCGGGCAGCGAATAGGCCTGCCCCGCCACCGTCACCTGCCGCTCCTGCATCGCCTGCAGCAGCGCCGACTGCGTGCGCGGGCTCGCGCGATTGATTTCGTCGGCCATCAGCAGACGCGTGAAGATCGGACCGGGCACGAAGCGGAAGCTGCGGCCGCCGCCCTGCGTCTGGTCGAGGATTTCGGAGCCGACGATGTCGGCGGGCATGAGGTCGGGCGTGAACTGCACGCGGCCCCAGTCGAGGCCCATGACCGTGGCGACCGCCGCCACCAGCTTCGTCTTGGCGAGACCCGGCGCGCCGACCAGCAGCACGTGCCCGCCCGCCAGCATCCCCGCCAGCACGAGTTCCACCACCCGCTCCTGGCCGAAGATCGTCTTGCCGATCTCGGTGCGCGCGCGGGCGAGCAGCGG
>JAWXBS010000084.1:0-18432 GCA_034440275.1 Alphaproteobacteria bacterium | reverse complement strand
GCCGTGGGACATCGCGGCGGGTGCGCTGCTCGTACGTGAAGCCGGCGGCTTCGCCCGCGAGATCGACGGCGGCGACTTCATGCACACGGGCTCGATCGTGGCGACGAACGAACGCCTGCTGCCGTTCCTGACCAAGGTGGTGAAAGGCTGAGACGTTCGCGCACACATTACCGCGAGCGCCGCCGGGGCTGGTGACGCCGCCCGAACTATCGCGCAGATTGCCGGTCACACCGAACGGGAGCCCCCATGGCCGAGACGACAACCGCAACGCAGGCGCCCGAGGCGGCGCCCGGCGCGAAGAAGATCGGCGGCTGGACGATGGCCGCCTTCGCCGCCCCCTCCGCCCCCCTGCTGGCGCTCTCGCTGCCGTCGCTGATTTTCCTCGCGCCCTACTTCAACGAGCATCTCGGCCTGTCGCTGACGACGGTGTCGCTGGTTTTTCTCAGCGCGCGCATTCTCGACATCATCGTCGATCCGATGATCGGCAGCTTCCAGGACCGTTCGACGCCGAAGATGGGACGCCGCCGCTTCTGGCTGGCCGCGACCACGCCGTTCTTCATGGCGATCATCTGGATGGTTTTCATCGGGCTGCAGCCCGGTTCGCCGCCGCCGCTCGTCGCGGTGTGCGTGCTGGTGATGTACGCGCTGTTCGCCTCGATGACGATCGCGCACCTGAGCTGGGCCGGCGAATTGCTGCCCGACTATCACGGCCGCACGCGCACGCTCGGCGCGGTGCAGGTGGCGGGCATGATCGGCTACGTGCTGATGCTGCTGCTGCCGGCGCTGGTGCGCGGGAATGGCGGCGACTCGGTCGCTGCCGTGCATTCGATGGGATACGCCGCGCTGATCACTCTGCCGGTGCTCGTCGCCATCTGCGTGCTGTGCGTGAAGGAAGAAAAACTGCCGCCGCAACCACATGTGAGCTTCCGCGACACGGTGAAGGCGCTGCTGGAGAACAAGTCGCTGCGTTTCGTGCTGGTGCCGGATTTCGTCATCGGCGTGGGCTACGGCGTGACGGGCGGGCTCTTTCTTTTTCTCTTCCGCCACTATCTCGGCTTCACCGCGAACTCCGAACTGCTGCTGCTGGTCTATTTCGTTTCCGGCCTCATCGGCATTCCGTTCTGGACGTGGCTGGGGCGCAGGATCGGCAAGCATCGCGCGCTGCAATGGGGCTGCATCCATGCGGGCATAGCGCTGGCGCTGACGCCGCTCATCCCGAAGGGCGAACTGATGATCGGTCTCGGTGCGCTCGTGATCGCAGGCTTCTCGCAGAGCGCGGGCACCATGCTGGTGCGCTCGATGATGGCGGATGTGGTCGACGAAGACACCGCGAAGACGGGCGGGCAACGATCGGGGCTTTTCTTCGGACTGATGCTGACGACGAGCAAGGTCGGCCTTGCCGTCGGTCCGCTGGCGTATGTGGTGCTCGACATGTTCGGGTTCGAGCAGGCGCTCGGCGCTGCGAACACGCCGACGGCCATGCTGGCGCTGGTGCTGCTGTTTACCGGCCTGCCGTTCGTGCTGAACATGCTGGCGGCGTGGTGGGTGCGCGACTATCCGCTCGACGAGCGACGGCAGGCGGAGCTGCGCGCGGAAATCGCGGCGCGAAGTTAGGTCGGCAACGGTTTGCCACGCTTGAGCGCGCGCAGGAGATAGCGCGCCGGGTTTGCCGCTTCGAGCGTTGCGCGATCGAGGGATTGCGGTTCGCCACAGATCTCCGCAGCGATCGCCTCCCCTAGCAGCGGCGCCAGCGTGAAGCCGCGCGATCCCAGACCGCCGAGTACATAGAGGCCGTCATGCGCCGGGGGCGCTTCGTTGTGCTTCGACGGCCCTGCGTGAAGTGCGTTGAACGCCGCCGCATCAGGCAGCAAACCAGATAGCGGCGAACGATCAGCGGTTGCGGTGCGCACGCCGGCGCGTGAGGTCAGCGTTTCTCCACGCACCCGCGCGGCGATGTCTGGCGCCAGACGTGCGAGTTTTTCGAGATTGCGGGCGCGTGAGTCCGCATCGGGAGACGCCGTTGCGGCATCCGTTCGATCAAACGTGGCGCCGAACACGACGCCGTCGCCCAGCGGCGCAGCGTAGCCGTCACCCGACAGCGCGTGCGCGAGGGGCGCGCCGTCGAGCGGGCCCGCCTCGGTCTGTCCGCGCGAAAACTCCAGCGGCAGCCAGCGCGTCTGATCGAACCGCGCGAGCGCCGCGCCGCTGGCGATGACGACGGCGGATGCGGATACGATGACGCGCGCCTCCGCATCATGCAGATCCCATCCCGCACCGTTGCGGGCGAGCCGCGCCACCTCCACGCCGCATCTCACCTCCGCGCCGCGCAGCAGCGCTTCCACGACAGCGCGCGGCGCAACGACGCCCGCACATGGATGGAAGACGCCGTTGGCATGCGCCTTGAAATGCGACTCCGGCAACGGCGGATCGGCGAGGAGATCGGCGCGCGCGGCGTCCGCCTCCACGTGTTCGATGACGCCGCCGCTGTGCAGCAGGCCGTGCGCATCGTATCTGCGCAGGGCATCAAGATACGCAGCGAGATGCAATCGCGCGACAGGCGTGTCCGAGCGATCGAGGCGCGGCATGACGAGACCCGCCGCGTTGCCGCTGGCGCCGGCCGCGATTGCATCGCCGGATTCAAGCACGACGACTTCCACGCCGCGCCGCACCAGCGCCGACGCGACCGACGCGCCGGCCATGCCCGCCCCGATGACGGCCACACGACCGTGTGGCGCGGCGGCGTAAGGCATGAGCGACCGGGCTTTCCCTGGCGCTGCTTCCAGCCGCGCCTCAAGCCGTTCGCGTTTGCCGATGTAGCCTTGCGCCTTCTCGACGTGAAAGCCCGCCGCCGTGAGCGCGCGCCGCACCGCGCCCGCGACGCTGTACGTCGCAAGCCGGGCGCCCGGCGCCGACAGCGCCGCGATCCGCTGCATCAGCGCCGCGCTCCACATGTCTTCATTGCGCGCGGGTGCGAAGCCGTCGAGGAACCACGCGTCGAAATCGCCGACGAGA
This sequence comes from Alphaproteobacteria bacterium, assembly GCA_034440275.1. GTDB lineage: Bacteria > Pseudomonadota > Alphaproteobacteria > Caulobacterales > Aquidulcibacteraceae > VFBF01. Next base: position 15,420 of record JAWXBS010000084.1, on the reverse strand, counting down.
CCATCGAGCGCGACCTGCGCGTCAGCGTGGATCACGGTGAGCGCGAATCCGTCTTCGGGGAACCACAGACGCTGCGCGCCGCGCGCGCGCACGGGCCACTGATCGAGCAGGCGTTGTGAAAGTGCCGCGACTTCCGGAAACGCCGCGTGTGCGCGCGCCGCTTCGTCACGCTCCAGCGGAAAGCCTTCGATCGAAACGTAGTGCAGCACCGCGCCTGGCGCGCGCGTGCGTCGCCACCTCTCCCACGTCGCGAGCGCATTCAGCCCGGAGCCGAAACCAAGTTCGCCGATGGCGAAGCGCGAACGCGTCGCCCACCCTTCCGGCAGGCCGCAACCGCCGAGGAACACTGTTCGCGTTTCGTCGAGGCCGCCGTGCTGCGAGTAATAGACATCGTCGTTCGTGCGCGAGCGCGGCGCGCCGTCAGGCGTCCATTCGAGATCGGGGCGGGGCGGCAGGCGGGTCACGGCGCGGGCATCACGCAATCAGAAGGCCCCAAAAGCAAACGGGCCGCCCCGAAGGGCGGCCCGCGCAAACTGTCGTCGACAGTGAGAAGAATTACTTCTTCTCGGGAGCCGGCGTCGTCGTGGTGGTCGTGGTGGAATCGGTCGTCGTCGTCGTCGCCGGCACAGCCGCCGGGTCCGTCGCCGGGACCGCCGCCGGGTCAACCGCCGGAGCTTCCGTGGTCGCCGCCGGTTCCGTCACCGTGGTGGTTTCTTCGGTCGTGGTGGTTTCAGCCTGCGGGCCGCAAGCCGCAACGCCGAACGCCAGAACCGCTGCAATCGTCGTGGCCAGAGCCAGTTTGGTCTTCGTCATAGGTCAATACCCCTCGTCCCGGCGCGAGTCTTTCGTCGCCGCCGGGGAGCATTAGAAACTCTCAATAGGGTATGCAAGCGCGACAGGCACGCCTGAGTAACTATTCCGCAATTAGACGGCCTTTTTGACTCCAAGTCATGCTTTTTTGCAAGGCCTGAAAGCATGTTTTTGCAGGTGCGTTGCAGCAATCCCGATAAGAAAAGTAGAGATTGATCAACGACCTAGGCGCGGCGCTGGTCTTCGCCAAGCAGTGGCCAAGGTCACGCGGCGGTCGCCTCGTTGATCGCCTCTTCCAACTGCGCAAAAGTCGGCTGCAGGGAACTCGGAACCTGTCCACGACCGATCTCCACGGAGATCTGCGCCGCATTTCCGTGCAGGTGGGCCACCAGCACGTCCTTGATGATCTTGTAGAACTGGCCCTCTTCCTCGATCGCCGACTGCATGCGCGCGGCGATCGGTCCCACGATGCCGTAGGCCAGGAACACGCCGAGGAACGTGCCGACCAGCGCCTTGCCGATCATGAGGCCGAGCACTTCGGGCGGCTCGTTGATGGCGCCCATGGTCTTCACGATGCCGAGCACGGCCGCGACGATCCCGAGAGCGGGCAGGCCGTCGGCCATGTGCTGCATGGCGCCGGCGGGCTTGAGGGCCTCGTGGTGGTGCTTTTCGAGCTGACGCTCCATGGCATCCTCGACCTGGTGGGCGTCGTCGAGGTTCATGGTCATCATCCGCAGCGTGTCGCAGATGAAGTCCGTGGCGAAGTGATCCTTGGTGATGCGGGGATACTTCTGGAAGATCGCGCTCTCGTCGGGCTTCTCGATGTGCTGCTCCAGCGCCACCACGCCCTTGGTCTTCATCAGCTTGGTGAGCTGGAAGAGTAGCGAGAGGAGGTCCGAATAGTCCTTCTTGTTCCACTTGGAGCCGCCCGCCGCCTTGCCGAAGCCGGGGCCGAGCGCCTTCAGGGTGGGGAGATCCTGCGAGATGATCAGCGCGCCCAGCGCCGCGCCGCCGATCATCATCAGCTCCATGGGAGCGGCCTTGATGAGCACGTCGAAGTGGCCGCCGGCGAGCGCGAAGCCGCCGAACACCATCCCGAAGACCACAAGGAGGCCGATGCCGAGGAACATGGTTAAAGGAAATCCTGAAGCCGTTCCGTGGGTTATGGCCTACAGGGCCTTAATGGGCCGTTCCCGAGCCGGCGCCTCGCCGCACGGGAGAGGGCTGACGCGCAGCGCTTTTGAAGCTGCTATTCCGGTCTGATGAAGACTTTCGCCGTTCTCACCGCCGCCTGCGCCGTTGTCCTTGGCCTCGCGGGCGCCGCCCCTGCCCAGACGCCCGCGACCTCGCCGGTCTACGGGTGCGCCAAGCCGCAACCGCCGGTCTTTCCCGCCCCCGCCGCCGCCGCGAACCTGCAGGCGGCCGAGATCGATCAGGCGCGCTACGCCCGCGACTCCTACTTCGCCGCCGCCGACCAGAACCTCGCCTGCCTCGACGCCGACATCGAAGCCCGCATGCGCAGCCTGTTCGCCACCGGCGCGGCCATGGACCCCACGCTGCGCGCGGCTGGTGTCGCCCACGAACAGGCGAGCCGCGAACGCGCCGAGACGCACGAGCGCTTCCTGCGCATGTGCCTGGCGTACGAGGATGCCAAAGGACCGGTGAGCGGCGGCTGTCGTTGAGCGCCATCTGGCGTGAAGCACCGGGTGCGGGCACAGTCGCGGAAAACGAGAGTCATCCTGCACCGCCGGGCCTTCACCCTGTCTTCGCTTTGCCCAGACTGTCCCTCTCCCGCTGACGCGCGGGCGGGGGCAGGCGCAAGCGCATGAGCGCTACCGAACCGTCCGCCCCCGCCCCTGACGACAACCGCCGGCGCAGTTTCCTGCTCCTGTTTTCCACGCTGCTTGTGGTCGGATTCGGCAACACCATGCTGCTCGCGCTCCTGCCGCCGCTGGCGCGACGCATGGGGCTGGCGGACACGAGCGTCGGCTGGATATTTTCGCTGTCGGCGCTGATCTGGGTATTTGCGTCCTCGTTCTGGGGCCGCATGAGCGACCGCAAAGGCCGCAAACCGATCATCGCGCTGGGTCTCGGCGCCTACTGCGTGTCGATGACGCTCTTTGCGCTCATCTGCATCGTCGGCGTGAACCACTGGGTTTCACCTGTGGTCATCTTCTTTGGCCTCCTGCTGTCGCGCGCGATCTTCGGGGCCGTGGGATCCGCGTCGAGCCCGGCGGGACAGGCCTACGTCGCCGACCGGACCACGCAGGAAGAACGCACCGAAGAACTCGCCTCGCTCGGCTCCGCGTTCGCGCTGGGAGCCACGCTGGGGCCCGCGCTTTCCGGCATACTCGCCGCGCAGGTGGGGCCGATTGCGCCGCTCTTCCTCGTCGCCTTTCTGGCCGCGACCGCGTCCTTCGCCGTCATGCGTTTCCTCCCGGAATCGAAGACGCCCGAACTGCCGCTGGAATCCAACAAGAAGGACACGTCGTGGAAGCTCGCGCTCGATCCCCGGGTGTCGGGACATCTGCTCTACGGCCTCGGCATTTCCGTGGTGACGGGCATGCTGCAGCAGACCTTCACCTTCTACACCATGGACCGGCTCAAGCTCGATGAGGCGACGACCATCGTCTATGCATCCAACGGGCTGATGGTCGGCGCGCTGGCGCTGCTGGCGACGCAGCTTGGCTTGTTGCGGCTCCTTAAGCTGCAGGGGCGTTCGCTGATGGTGCTGGGCGCCATCGTCATCGCGTGCGGCGTGCTGCTGCAGATCTCCGCCACGACGCTCAACTTCCTGCTGGTCGCGCAATTCATGCAGGGCGTGGGCTTCGGCCTAGCGCGACCGGGATTTTCCGGCGGCGCGTCACTTTCCGTGAAGCCGGAAGAACAAGGCGGGCTTGCAGGCCTCACCGTTGCGGTGAGCGGCGCGGGCTTTGTGATCTCGCCGCTGGCGGGCGTGACGCTCTACGAATTCGCGGGCATGCACGCGCCGCTCTGGCTCGCGGTCGGCATCCTTGTATCGATGGCGCTGTTTGCGCTGATCAGCCGCCGGCTGCGCTCTACCGGCGGCGTCTCTTCTTCGCCTTCCGGGGGGGCGGAAGGCGGCTGACGGCCTTCTTTGCTTCTTCGAGGATGAAGGTCGTCGCGCGGCCGGTCTGCTCCAGCCCCAGCGTGCGCTCAAACGCGATCACGCCCGCCCGCGTCGCGGGACCCAGCTCGCCGTCCGCCGTGCCGCGCATGCGGCCGAGGCGGATGAGCGCGCGCTGCATTTCGCGGATGCTGGTCTGCGTGCGCAGGGTCGACGCCGCACTGTGCGCAGCGGCGCGATCGATACCGGAGACCTTGGCCTTCACGCGGTTGAACAGCGCGGTCGTCGGATAGCCATCTGCGGGCAGACGCTCGGCCTGCTGGAAGCGGCGCACGGCGGCGCGGGTGTTGTTGCCGAACATGCCGTCGGGCGTGCCGGCGCCGTGGCCCAGCTTGTTGAGCGCGTCCTGCAGTTCGAGAAGTTCGTTGCGTTGCAGCGAACCGATCTCGGTCGGCCATGGCCGCGAGAGCCCGCTCCCGCCTTCAAAGCCACGCGCGAGCAGCGACACGATCATGGCGTAGCGGTCGGACGGGTTGTAGGTGCGGATGACGCTGAAGTTCGGGAAAAGCAGCAGCGCCGGGCCTTTAGCGCCCGCAGGCAGATAGAGCTGCGCGCTCATCGCCTGGATCGGCGGGCTGTATTCGTAGCCGCTCGACGAGCGGATGCCGAGTTGCACCCATTGCGAGATCGGACGCGAGGTGCCGTCGGCGAGCGCGTAGTCGAAATCGCCCGGCATCAGCACTTCGTCATAGACGGGCTCGCCGCGCTTCCAGCCGCGTGACGCGAGATAGTTGGCGATGGAGGCGAAGACGTCGCCCTGATTGGTCCAGATGTCCTTGCGACCGTCGCCGTCCGAATCCACCGCGGTGGTGAGATAGACGTCGGGCATGAATTGCGGCTGGCCGAGCGCGCCCGCCCACGAGCTCTTCAGCTGCTCTGGGCCGGCAAAGCCGCGCTCCACCATTTCCATCAACGCGATGAGGTACGTCTCGAACTGCTGGCGACGGCGGCCGTCGGCGGCCAGCGTCGAGAGCGCCTGCGGCGCGTCGTAGGGCAGCGGGAACGTGCCGTAGTTGGTTTCCACCGCCCAGATGCCGGCGATGATGTCGGCATCGACGCCGAAGCGGCGCTCCACGTCCGTGAACAGCTGCGCGTACTGCTGCCGGCGCGCGACGCCGTCGGCGATCTTCTGCGGCGTCACGGCGCGGTTGATGTAGTCCCACACCGGCCGCACGAACTCGGCCTGGTTCTGGTCCTGGCTGACGATGCGCGGATCGGGCCGGATGCCGGACAGGATCCGCACCACCACCGCCGGGGAACGTCCCGCCGCCACGGCCCGCTGCGCGAAGCCGCCGCGCCAGGCATCGAAGGCCATGTCACCCGAAGAGGCGAACTCCAGGACGATGGAACTCGGGGGAGCCACGGTCGGCGCGGGGGCCGGCGCCGGGCTTGTCTGAGCGAGGCTCGACTGCGATCCGGCCATGGTCAACCCGGCGATCGCCGCCGAAAGAATGAGAGAGGTGCGCGCCATGGACATGAGTGGTCCCCGATTCTGAAGGCGAAGCTATGGCGGATGACCCTTACGGACTTGTTGCCAAACAGAACTTGTCCAGCGCGTTACGGCTGTATTAACGCGACGGACCGCCCGCGCGGCCCGTTTCCTTGACAGTCCCGGGATCGGCGCCTAGAACGCGCGACTTCCGAATTCAGGCGCAGCAGCGCCCGCAGAAGGTTTGGGCCCCGGCCATGAAAGTTCGCAGCTCCCTAAAGTCGCTCAAGACCCGTCACCGGGACTGCAAGATCGTGCGCCGCAAGGGCCGCGTGTACGTGATCAATAAGGTTGATCCGCGCTACAAGGCCAAGCAGGGCTGATGTCCGCCGGACGGACCAGAGCCGTCCTCTTTGACTACGGCAACGTCCTCGTCGACTGGGACCCCCGTCACCTCTACCGGCAGCTCTTCGCAGATCCTGCGGAGATGGACTGGTTCCTCACGAATGTGTGCACGATGGACTGGCACCTCCGGCATGATTCCGGGGAGCCGATGTCTGTCACCACCGCCGAACTGGCCGCAAAGCACCCGAGATACGCCGACGAGATCCGCGCGTGGGATACCCGCTTCGGCGACATGATCGGCGAGGAATGCGCCGGCACGGTCGCGCTGCTCGACGAGGTGAAGCGTGAGGGCCTGAAGGTCGGCGTGCTGACCAACATGCCGGCGGACCAGGCGTGGGTGTGCTTCCGCAATTTCTCCCGCTGGGCGGCGCTCGACACTATCGTGGTCTCTGGCTTCGTGAAGATGGCCAAGCCCGGCGCGGAGGTCTTCCGCCTTGCCCTGCACGCCCTCGACCGGGAGCCGTCGGAGGTCTTCTTCGTGGACGACAGCGCGAAGAACGTGGCCGCGGCGCAAGCGCTTGGCATCACCTCCCACCTGTTCACGACCCCCGAAGCCTTCGGCGAAGCCCTGCGCACGTCCGGATTTCTGTCGTAAAGTCGCGCGACCAGACACCATGCGCTCACCCCTCGCCGCCCTCCTGCTGATCGCCCTGCCGCTCGTTGCGTGTGGCGCGCCCCCGCCGTCCGAACAGACGGCGGCCGATCCCGCGCTCGATGAGCTGTTCAAGGAACTGCTGACCGCGCCGACCGCCGCAGAAGCCTCCGTGCTGGAAGAGCAGATCTGGCAGACCTGGGGCCAGTCCGGCAGCGCGACGGTCGATGTGCTCATCGAGCGCGCCGATGCGGCCGAAGCCGCCGGAGACAAGGCGCTCGCGCTTTCCTTCGTCGATCAGGCGGCGGCGTTGACGCCAAGTTACGCGGGCGCATGGTATCGCCGCTCGATCCTGCGCTACGACGCCGATGACCGCGCGGGCGCCATCCGCGACATCCAGGAAACCCTGCGCCGCGAACCGCGCCACTTCGGCGCCCTTGCGGGCCTCGGCCTCATCTACGAGGACATGGGCCAGGAGAACGCCGCGCTCGAAGCCTATCGCCGCGCGCTGGAAATCCACCCGTTTCTCGATACGGCGAAGCAAGGCGTCTCGCGGCTGGAGCCCAAGGTGGACGGGCAGGATCTCTGAATCGCCTCATCAACACCTGTGGCGCTTTCACCTGTGAACCGCCGGCTCCTCGCCGCAAACGTCGCCGCGAATCGCTCTAGCGTTCCGGGAACGAAAACAAACGGGGTTCCCATGGCCGACGACGCAGGTTCTTTCATCGCCGCCGAAGCTGCGCCGCAGACGCTGACGCAATCCGCCCAGGAGCGCCTGCGCCAGCTCATCGCGCGCATCGAGAAGCTCGAAGAGGAAAAGGCCGGCGTCGCCGCCGACATCAAGGAAGTCTACGGCGAGGCGAAGTCGACCGGCTTCGACACCAAGGTGATGCGCAAGGTCATCGCCCTGCGAAAGCAGGACCGCAACGAGCGCGCCGAGATGGAGATGGTCATGGACCTCTACCTCGCGGCCCTCGGCGAAATCTGATAGCTGCGGGGCGCCATGCCCCGCGACGTCGATCCCAAACGCACGCGCAAGGCGCTCCGTCAGGTGCGCAAGCTGACGTCGTTGCAGGAGACGGCGACCTCTGAGGGCGCCGCCCCGCCGGACTACTCTGGCTGGGAAAAGGAATTCCTGAGCGAGGTCGAGGCGCGTCTCGACAAGTACGGCTCCGCCTTCGCCGATCTCGGCAAGGGCGCCCCCGACGAAGCGCTCTCGCGGCTGCAGGCGCAGAAGCTCAAGGAAATCGAGAAGAAGGCGCGCGATCAGGCCAGCGGCAAGGAGCCCGCCAGAAAAGGCGGCTTCAGCAGCTTTCGCCGCAAGGCGCCCGCGCCGCGCCCTTCCGGCCGCAACGACAGCGTCGAGGACGACGAGACATGATCACCCGCGACGATCTCGATGAAGCCTGGAAAATCGTGCGCGGCGTGTTCGGGCCGACGCCGGCCTATGCGTGGCCGCTGCTCGCCGAACGTGCGGGCCATACCATCGTCGTCAAGCATGAGAACCACTGTCCCACCGGCGCCTTCAAGGTGCGGGGCGGCCTCGTCTTTCTCGCACGGTTGCGCGCCCGCATGCCGGACTGCCCCGGCCTCGTCACCGCGACGCGCGGCAATCACGGACAATCCATCGCCTTCGCCGCATCGCGCACGGGCGTGCCGCTGACCATCGTCGTGCCGCACGGCAATTCGCGCGAGAAAAACGCCGCCATGCGCGCGTTCGGCGCCGATCTCGTCGAGCACGGCCGCGACTTCGACGAAGCGCGCGAGCACGCCGCGCGGCTGGGTCTCGAACGCGGTCTCATCTACGCGCCGTCGTTTCATCCTGATCTTGTCGCGGGCGTCGCCACCTACGCCGTCGAACTCTTCGGCGCGCATCCGGATGTGGAGACGGTCTATGTGCCGATCGGCCTCGGCTCCGGCGTGTGCGCGGCAGCGCTGGTGCGCGATCTCTTCGGCCTGCCGGCGCGGATCGTCGGCGTCGTCGCGGGGAACGCCGATTGCTATGCGCGTTCGTTCGAGACGGGCGCGCTGGTGGAAACGCCGACGGCGGATACGTTTGCGGATGGCCTCGCCGTGCGCGTGCCGAACCCCGAAGCCTTCGCGATCATGAAGGCGGGCGTCGATCGCATCGTGCGCGTGAGCGACGACGAGATCGCCGCAGCCATGCGCATCTATCACGAAGACACGCACAACATGGCCGAAGGCGCGGGCGCGGCTGCGCTCGCGGCGGCGCTGAAGGAACGCGTGAAGGGCAAAGCCGCCGTGATCCTCAGCGGCGCGAATGTGGATCGCGATGTCGCGGCGAGGGTGCTGGCGGGTAACTAGGATTGCTTTTTCGCGGCTTTTGCTTCGCGATACGCTTCCACTGTACGAACCTCATCCACTGAGGTGTGTCCGAACCACCAGATCACGGTGACAAACCAAGCAGCCACAAACCAGCCACCGTAATTCTGAAAAATTGCGCTTGGCGCAAAGAAGCTAGCAAGGAACCAGATCAGCTGGATGGTCGCCAAGCCAGCCGTACGCTTCGTCCAAAATGGTCGATTCCACATTTTAAGGACTCACCCTCGCAAGCTGCCGCCCGTCGCCTTCGCGACTGCCGCGACAATCTTCTTCGACACGTCTTCGATGTCGCCGTCGCCGAGCGTCTTCTCGCGCGGCTGCAAGGTCACTTCGATGGCGAGCGATTTCTTGCCGTCGTCCACGCCCTTGCCGCGATAGACGTCGAACAGCGTCACGTCCGCGACGAGCTGCTTGTCGGCGCCATAGGCCGCGCGTACCAGATCGGCGGCGGCCACCTTCTCTTCCACCACAAACGCGAAGTCGCGTGTGAGCGGCATGAGATCGAGTTTTTCCAGCGCGGGCCTGGCGTGCGTCGCCTTCGCGCGCGGCGCGGGGATGAGATCGACCTTGATCTCGAACGCCATCGCCGGGCCTTCCACATCGAGCGCATTGAGAATGCGCGGATGCACATCGCCGAACGTGGCGATCACCTTGTTCCCCAGCTTCAGCGAACCGCCCCGTCCCGGATGCTGCCACGGCGCTTCCGCCGCGCCCGTCTGCAGCGAGCTCACCGGCGCGCCCATCGCTTCGAGCGCCATCAGGCAGTCGCGCTTGATGTCGAACACATCGGGCGCATCCGCGCCGCGCCACGACCGCTTCGGACGCGGCTGACGGATCGCGGAGACCGTGCGTGATTGCCCCGTATCCGTATCGTCGGACCACGCCGGTCCCGCCTCGAACAGCATGAGATCGCCGCGGCCGCGATCGAGATTGCGCTGCGCGGCGCGCAGCAGGTTCGGCAGCGCCGAGGGCCGCATGCAATCAAGATCCGAAGCGATCGGATTGGCGAGTACGAGCTTTTCCGAACCACCGCCGAAGAGTTCAGCGTGCTTGCGCTCGCAGAAGCTCCACGTGACGCACTCGAAATAACCGGCGCCCGCAAGCGCGCGGCGCACGAGGCGCGTGCGGCTCTCGCCGACGCTGGCGGACGGCGCGCGATAGCCGTTGGCGCGGGGCGGCTCGTTGGCGGGCAGTTTGTCATAGCCTTCGATGCGCGCGATTTCCTCGACGAGATCGGCGCTGCCTTCCACATCGCGCCGCCATGTCGGCGGCTGCACGGCGAGTTTCTTCGCATCGCCGCCCAGCGTGAAGCCGAGCGCCGTCAGGATTTCCTTCGCGCGTTCCGGTTTCACGTCGAGCCCCGCCAGCGCCTTCACGCGCGCGGTGTCGAACGTCACCGGCTTCGGCGGCGCAGGAATGACGCCCGCGAGCATGGGCTCGGAAGCTTCACCGCCGCAGATGTCGAGGATGAGCTGCGTCGCCAGTTCGAGACCGCCGAGGATGAAACCCGGATCGACACCGCGCTCGAAGCGATACTTGGCGTCGGAATTGATGCCTGTGGCACGGCCCGTCTGCGCGGTGCGCAGCGGATCGAACCACGCGCTTTCCAGAAGCACATCTACGGTGGCGTCGCTGACGCCGGAGGTTTCGCCGCCCATCACGCCGCCGAGGCCGAGCACCTGCGCATCGTCGGCGATGACGCACATGTCCGGCGTGATTTCGTAGGTTTCGCCGTCGAGCGCGACGAACTTTTCGCCCGCCTTGCCGAGGCGCGCGCGCACCGTGCCGCTCAATTTCGCCGCGTCATAGACGTGCAGCGGCCGCGCGCGGTCGAAGCAGAGATAGTTGGTGATATCGACAAGCGCCGAGCGCGGCTTCAGACCGATGGCCTTCAGCTTCTGCTGCAGCCACGGCGGCGACGCGACGTTCTTGACGCCGCGAATGTAGCGCGCCGCAAATGCAGGGCAGGCAGACGCATCCTGCGTCGCCACCGGCGTCGGCGAGACGAACGCGCCCTTCACCGGCTTCACGGGCTTTGCAACGAACTTGCCGAGCCCCGCCGCCGCAAGATCGCGAGCGATGCCGTCGACGCCCAGCCAGTCGGGCCGGTTCGGCGTCACTTCGAAGTCGATCACCGCATCGGAGAGGCCCAGCGCTTCTGCGGCAGGCGTGCCGACTACGAGCTTCGCATCGAGTTCGAGAATGCCGTCGCCGTCGGAATCGACTTCGAGCTCCGCCCCCGAGCACAGCATCCCGTTCGACACGACGCCGCGCACGGGCCGCGCTTCCAGCGTGATGCCGCTGCCCGGCACGTACGTCCCGAGCGGCGCGTAGATCGTCACCAGACCGGGCCGCGCATTCGGCGCGCCGCAGACGATTTCCTTGCGCCCGTCCTTGGTATCGACCTGGCACACGCGCAGGCGATCGGCGTTCGGGTGCTGTACCGCCTCGACGATCTTCGCGACGGAGAACGCCTTCAGCTTCTCGCCGGGATTTTCGACGTGCTCGACTTCGAGGCCGGCCATCGTCATCGCATCGACGATCGCATCGATGCCGGCGTCAGTGTCGAGATGGTCCTTCAGCCAGGACAGGGTGAACTTCATGGTTGGTCCGCCGGAATGGTGGTGGTCGGCACGGGCGTCGCTGGATCTTCGACTTTCCGGAGAATTTCAAAGCCGATGCGATTTGGCGGCGCCTCTGGAGACTGTTTCTTCGCGGCGACGAGCAGCATGCTGACCTGGCTCACGTGCTGGATCAGCTGCATCGGCGCGCCGTCGGGGCCGCGTCCGAAGAAGAGGATGAGATCGGGCGCCCAGAAGCCGATGTCGAGCGCGTGAAAGACCTGCGCTTCGCTGAACGACACGAGCCGAAAGCCGACTTCGTGTTCTGCGTCGAGCTGCTTTTCGAATGCGACGATGGCCTGCCCGAGACGCTGGAACATCCACTGCGCGTCGGAGACGTTCTTCGGGCGCGCTTCCACGAGCGCCGGCGTGTCGTTGCAGCCGGTGATCTGGAAGCGGACGCTGGACGAAAGCCCGAGCGGATCGGGCGTGGCGGGCGGTTTGAGTGCGTCGGTCATGTCACGCCTCCCGCGAGTCCCGCTGTGAGATAGGGCGAGAAGCCGTAGTGCTTCAGCCAGCGCGCATCGGAGGTGAAGAAATCACGCAGGTCCGGCATGCCGTATTTGAGAATGGCGAGGCGATCGACGCCCATGCCGAACGCGTAGCCCTGATACTTCTCGGGATCGACGCCGCAATTCTTCAGGACGTTTGGATGCACCATCCCGCAGCCGAGAATTTCCAGCCAGTCGTCGCCCTGACCAATGCGCACCTGGCCGCCGCTGCGATCACAGCGCACGTCCATCTCCGCGCTCGGTTCGGTGAACGGGAAGTGGTGCGGGCGGAAACGCACGGCGACATCGTCGACCTCGAAATACGCCTTGATGAACGCCATCAGCGTGCCCTTGAGATCGGCCATCGTGGTCTTCTCGTCGATGACGAGGCCTTCGATCTGGTGGAACATCGGCGTGTGCGTGGCGTCGCTGTCCTTGCGATAGGTGCGGCCCATGCAGATCATGCGGATCGGCGGCTTCTGCTTCAGCATCGTGCGCACCTGAACGGGCGAAGTGTGCGTGCGCAGCACCTTCCGCTCGCCCTTCTCATCGGGCTTCAGAAAGAACGTGTCGTGCATTTCGCGCGCGGGGTGCTTGGGTGGGAAATTCAGCGCGGTGAAATTGTTGAAGTCGGTTTCGATGTCCGGCCCTTCTTCGAGCGCGAAGCCCATCTCGCCGAAGATGCGCGCGAGTTCTTCCTGCACCTGACTGACCGGATGGATCGCGCCGATGCGCACAGGCGGCGCCGGCAGCGAGACATCGATCTTCTCCGCCGCAAGTTTCGCTTCGAGCGCGGCTTCCGCGAGAGCTGCCTTCTTCGCGACGATCGCTTCGCCGACGCGATCCTTCAGACCGTTGAGCTTCGGCCCCATCGCCTGACGTTCGTCCGGCGACATGGAGCCGAGCGTCTTCATCAGCGCCGAGATTGCGCCCTGCTTGCCGAGCGCGTCCACGCGCACCGCGTCGAGCGCAGCTTCGTCGGCCGCGGCAGATATGCGGGAAGAAAGGTCCGCCTCGAGCGCGGCGAGATCGTTTGTCTTTGCGTCCATGCGAAAATGGGCCCCGGCAGTCGCCGGAGCCCATTCGTTGATCATCTTGCGATCGGGCGCCGGCCGGTTTCAGGAATCCCGGCGTTCCGGGATCGAGCGACGCAAACGACGGGCGTGAATTACGCCAGCGCCGCGTTCGCCTTGTCCACGAGGCCCTTGAAGGCGTCCGGCTGATGCATGGCGAGATCCGCCATGACCTTGCGGTCCACCGTGACGCCGGCCTTCGTGAGCCCGTCGATAAATCGCGAGTACGTCAGCTTGTCGTCGTGGAAACGCACGGCCGCGTTGATGCGCTGGATCCAGAGCCCACGGAACGTGCGCTTCTTGGCCTTGCGGTCGCGGTAGGCGTAGATGCCGGCCTTTTCCACAGCGGCGTTCGCCGTGCGGAAGGTGTTCTTGCGACGGCCGAAATAGCCCTTCGCCTGCTTGAGAACTTTCTTGTGTCGGGCGTGAGCTGTCACGCCGCGTTTTACGCGCGCCATCGGTCAGTCTCCGCTCAGTTGAGGCCGTAGGGAATCCACAGTTTCACGCGATCGCCATCGGGCTTCGCGAGTTCTGCCGTTCCGCGGTTCTGACGGATGTACTTGCCGTTGTGGCTGCTGAGACGGTGGCGCTTGCCGGCGACGCCGGCCATCACCTTGCCCGTCGCCGTGAGCTTGAAGCGCTTCTTCACGCCGCTCTTGGTCTTGAGCTTCTGTTTGGCCATTTCGCTCTCCGTAGGCCCACGCTGGATACCAGGGGGCCAAGCATTAGAACGCGCCACGGCATGGCTTTTGGCCGGGCGCGTCGTTTCAAGAGCGGGGCGGATAGCATGGGGGCTGCGGGCAAACAAGTCGCCCGGATGGGGATCGGCGATGGACGGCCGGCCTCCGGGAAAGGTAAATGGGCTGGACGGAGAAACGCCATGCGCCTGCCCAACAACAAGGGTTATGTCGGCCGGGTCGGGACGGCGGTCCAGACGCTCATCGGCTCGCGCTTCTTCGTGGGGGTCTCGGGCCTGTGCCTGACGGCGTTCCTCGCCCACGTCCTGACAAACCCGTCCAGCTTCCCGCAGTTCGCGGTCATCAATTTCCAGACCATGGGCATCCTGCCGCCTCTGCCGCCGGCCCCAGAGCTGCCCTCGCTCGACGGGCGCGTGGGCGAGGCGGCGAAGGACGCCGTCCAGGGCGCGACGCAGGCGGGCCTGCCCTATGTGCAGGCGTGGATGGCCGAACAGGGCGCAAAGGTCAGCGCGTATTTCGACGCCAACCCGACGTCGGTGGTGATCGGCAACTATATCGGGCTGGTCACGTCGGCCGCCGCCACGCTGTTCGGCTGCTACCTGCTGGCGCGCCAGCAGAAGATGGCCTGACGCTCAGCTCCGGCGCCGCGCGACTGGGATCACGAGTTTCAGGCCCGACCAGACCTCGTCCACCGCGCAGACCTTCACGTCCACGAGCCCGGCCTTGAAGGCCGCCGACCGGATGACGTCCTCGGTGATGGTGGTGGGCACTTTCGACGCCTTCTTCGGCCACGAGACCCACATCGCGCCGTTCAGCTCCAGGCGCTCGACGAGCACCGGCAGCACCTTCTCCAGGGTCGCCGCGTCCTTCTCGAAGATGTGGATCAGGTCGAACGGGCGTCCTGGCGGGCGTCCCGGCTTCGCCAACGTCGACACGCTTGCGAAGCCGTCGAAGTCGGCGAGTTCCTCCGGTCCCGCCGCAACGCCGATCAACAGCGCCCTCAGGCCCGGCTTGTAGCCGAGCTTCTGCAGCAACGGGGTTCCGGAATAGCCGACAGCAGCTTTCGCCATCGCGACAGCGCCTAACGCGGCGCCATCACCATGATGACTTGCTTGCCTTCCATGCGCGGCTCGTACTCGACCTTCGCCACGCCTTCAAACTTCTGGCGGACGCGCTCGAGCACTTCCATACCGAGGTGGGTGTGGGCGAGCTCGCGGCCGCGGAAGCGCAGGGTGATCTTCACCTTGTCGCCTTCGGCGAAAAACCGCTCCATGGCTTTGGTCTTCACTTCGAGATCGTGGTCGTCGATCCCGGGGCGGACCTTGATTTCCTTGATTTCGACGGCCTTGGCGTTCTTGCGCGCAGCGGCCTTCTTCTTCTGTTCCTCGAACCGGAACTTGCCATAGTCCATGATCTTGACCACGGGCGGTTCGGCGTTGGGCGCGACTTCGACCAGATCGAGCGCAGCTTCCTTGGCGGCTTCGAGGGCGGCCGAGATCGGCATTTCCCCCTGCTTTTCGCCGGCATCATCGATCAGGAGCACGCGCAGGGCGCGGATATCCTCGTTTACGCGCGGGCCATCTTTGGACGGGGGCGGCGCGGCCATTGGACGACGTACGATCATTTCCTCCTGAAATTGCTGAAGCGATGCGCTTCGGGGCGGGCAGACATGGGGTCGGGCCCCTCAAGCTGAAAGGCTAGATACATCGAATCCGGCCTAGGCGCCATCATAAGCGCGCTCATGCCGAGGCGAGCGCGCGGAATCCGCCGACGTTGCCGATGGCCTGCTCGACCTGCGCGACCGTCATGG
>JAWXBS010000083.1:0-26255 GCA_034440275.1 Alphaproteobacteria bacterium | reverse complement strand
GCCCGGGGCTCCACCCGCAGGATGGCGGCGGCCGCCTCCTTCTCGTCGTGGTGGCCGAGGATGGCGGGCGTGACGCCGCGCTCGAGGATCTTGGTCGCAAGCTCGCCGTAACGCTCTGCCGGCCAGCGCTTGTCCGGACGGTGGGCTGAGGCGCCCGGAATGATGAGGCCGTAAGGCGGCTTCAGACCGAAGTAGGCGGGCTGCAGGCGCGGCGGATCGCGCTGGGACATCCGCACCCATGAAAGATCGGGCAACGGCGCATCGCCGATCGTGCGCTGCTCCAGGATGCCCGCCTCGAACAGCTGGTCGGCCAGCCGGTCGAGCGTGTGCATGGTCTCGCGCTCAGGATTGGTCTGCGGGTGCGAACAACCGGGCGCCACGCCCGACCAGTCCGGCGGCCACGGGCGCAGGCCCTGGAAGTAGTTGCTGGTGCGCCCGTTGGTCTGCAGGTCGTAGACCATGTCGTACTTCACCGACCGCAGGCGCTGCAGCATCTGCGCGACCGCCTGCGGATCGCGTTCGCGGCCGTCGGTCTCCACGATGTCGAAGTAGGGCGAGGCCTTCGCCAGGGCCTCGAACACCGGGGTCGTCAGCAAAGTGATGCGCGCGCCGACATGGTACTCGCGGATGATGCGCGCCGCCGCCAGCGCCTGGATGAAATCGCCAAGGGCGCCGAGCTTGATGATGAGCACCCGCCGCGCCTGTCGCGAGGGCGTCCTGCTCCCCGCTTCACGCTTGCGGCCCAAGCCAATCATCGCCTTCCCTTCAGCAGCCTCTCGTACACCTCGAGCGTCGCCGTCTGCAGCGCCTCTACCGAGTAGCGCGCGCGGACACGTGTGGCGCCCCGCTGGCCCATGTTCTTCCGCTGTTCGGGCGAAAGCGCCAGCACGCGATCCACAGCAAACGCCAATCGCCTAGCGTCGCCGGGGGGCACGAGGAAGCCTGAATCGCCGTCGATGATGGTCTCAGCAAGGCCGCCCATGTTGGACGCCACCACCGGCACGCCCATGGCCTGGGCCTCCACCGCCGCCCGCCCGAAGGCTTCGGCGTCCGTGGACGGGAACACGGCCACCGTCGCCGCCGCCAGCGCCGCCGGCATGTCCACGAGATGGCCGACGATCTTCACCGCGTGCTCCACGCCGCGCTTGCGCGCGAGATCGTGCAGGTCGGCCACGTATTGCTGGCGCCCCTGAGAGTCGCCCGCGAGCACATAGACCGCCGAGCCGGAGCGTTCCTGCTCCAGGATCGCCGCAGCTTCGATGAGTACGATCTGGCCCTTCCAGTTCGTCAGCCGCGCCGGCAGCAGCACGACAGGTCGCGTGTCGAACGGCGCGAGGCCCCAGAGTTGGCGCATGGTCGCCACGCGCGCGGGATCGATCACCGCCGGATCGAACCGCGCGAGATCGACGCCACGCGGAATCGAGACGACGCGCGAGGAGCGCACATTGTGTTCGCGGATCACATGCGCACGCGTGAAATCGGAATTCGCGATCACCAGATCGCCGCGCGCCATGACGCCGTTGTACCAGCGCTTCGGCGCGGACTTCGCGTTGTAGACGCCGTGGTAGGAGGTGACGAACGGCAGCTTGAGACGCCGCGCCGCCCACAGCGCGCTCCACGCCGGCGCGCGCGAACGGGCGTGGATGATGTCGACGCGCTGCTCGCGGGCGAGCTTCGCGAGCTTTCCCGCGTTGGCGTAGATTTCCAGCGGGTTCTTCGTTTCCATCGCCATCGGAAAGAGCTCGCCGCCGACTGTCGCGAGTTCCCCTTCGAGGCGACCGCCGCGGCTGGCCACGAGTGCGCGCGCGCCGTGACGCGTCAGCGCGTCCGCCACTTCGATCGTCGTCCGCTCCACGCCGCCCGCGTCGAGCGCGGGGGTGACCTGCAGGACGGTGTAGGATGCTTTTGCTTGCACGCTTTCGGCGGTTGACGCATTTCGCAGGTCAAGTCCAGCGCGCTCCCCTGCGCGCGTCACGAGAGGATGGATCGTGCCCATCGGCGTCATCGAATCCTCGCTCAACGCCCGCGGAATGCGCATCGCCTTCCAGCGATCCGAAGGGGCGGGCCCGACACTGGTCTGGATCTGTGGTTTCCGGTCCGACATGGGCGGAACGAAGGCGGCGTGGCTGCACGCGCGCGCCGATGCTGCGGATCGCGCCTTTCTGCGCTTCGACGTGACAGGCTGCGGCCGGTCCGGCGGCGCGTTCGAGGACGGGACCATCGGCGTATGGCTCGCCGATGCGCTGCATGTGATCGACACCGTCAGCGAAGGACCGCTGCTGCTGATCGGCTCATCCATGGGGGGCTGGCTCGCGTTGCTCGCCGCGCGCGCGCGGCCGGAGCGCGTGAAGGGTCTCATGCTCATCGCGCCTGCGCCCGATTTAACCGAGCGCCTGATGTGGCCGGAGATGACCGACGCCGCGCGCAAGGATGTGCTCGAGAAAGGGGTGTGGCTGCGGCCCTCAGCCTACGACGACACGCCGACGCCGATAACGCGCGCGCTGATCGAGGACGGTCGCCACCATCTGCTGATGGCTGCGGCGATCCCCTTCACCGGCCCGGTGCGCATCGTCCACGGCCAGGCCGATCCCGATGTGCCGTGGGTGCTTTCACTCGAACTGGCTGAACGCCTTGCGAGCGAGGATGTGCGACTGACCTTTGTGAAGAACGGCGATCACCGCCTTTCGACGCCGCGCGATCTCGACTTGCTGGGCGCCGTGCTCGACGATCTGTGCCGCGATCTCAGCTAGCGAGGATGGCCGCGAGCCCTTCGCGATAGCTCGGAAACTGCGGACGCCAGTCCAGCTCCGCCTTGGCGCGCGCGTTCGAAACGCGCTTGCTGTCCATGTAGAAACGCGCGGTCGCCGCCGGCAACGCGGCATCGGCGAAGGCGATCACTGGAGGCGGTTCAACGCCGAGCAACAACGCGGCATGCGTGACGACATCCTGCGGCGGCGCAGGCTCATCGTCGCAGACATTGTAGGCCCGTCCGGGATTCGGCTTTGCGATGGATGTCGCGAGAACCGCTGCGATGTCGTCCACATGCGCGCGCGACAATACGAGCCCCGGCTTCACCACACGGCGCGCATCACCCGTGCGCAAGCGGTCGAACGCACTGCGGCCCGGCCCATAAATCCCAGGCAAGCGGAAGATGTGCGCCGGCGTCGGCAGCGCCAGATACTGGTCCTCCGCGATCACGCGTCGGCGCGGCGGATCGCTTGTCGGTGCGCGCACATCGTCCTCGAACACCCACCCGCCCGCGCGATCGCCATAGACGCCGGTGGTGGAGAGATAGCCGGTCCAGCCGCCGCGTGCGTGAAACGCATTCGCGAAGACACGCACCGGAAGATCGCCGCCGTCATCCGGCGGAATGGAGACGAGCACTGCATCCACCGTTTCGATGTACGTTGCGATATCGAGGGAAGGACTGCCGTCGAACGGGAGAATTTCCGCGACCTCATCCGCCGCCGCCGCGCGGCGCGTGCCGATCACCCGCCACCCGTTCGGCGCGAGAAGCCTCGACAGCGCCTGCGCGACATAGCCATGACCGAGGCAGAGCAACGTCCTCGCCATGGTTTCGCCTTCTCCCTCGGCCAAGGCGCGGGTTTGCCCTCCAGCAGATCGAGCGACCATGCTTCTCACCCTCGCCATCGTCCAGACCCTCGCCGCGACCGCGCCCGTCGCCGCGCGTCCGCAGGACCAGGCGCGCCTCGATGCCTGCATCGCCGGCATCCAGACGGACGCCGCAGCCGCTTACGAAAGCGCCATGTCCTGGGCGCACAATGAACATGCGCGCGAAGCCAGTTGGTGCGCGGCGCAGGCGCTGGTGAAACTGGAACGTCTGGAAGAAGCCGCGCGCCGCTTCGACGCGCTCGGCGTCGATCAGGGCTGGGCAGAGGACAATCGCCTCGATGCCTATTCGCAGGCGGGCAACACCTGGCTGCTCGCCAACAACGGCGCGAAGGCGAAGGTCTCGTTCGACAACGCCGTGCGCATGTCGGAAAACCATCCCGATGCGCTCATTGACCGCTCCCGCGCCCACGCGATGCTCAAGGACTGGCCGAACGCGGAAGAGGATCTCTCCACCGCCATCGATGCGCGCGCCGCCGATCCGCTGGCGCTGATGCTTCGGGCCACCGTGCGGATGCACCGCGGCGCGTACGATCTTGCAGTGAAGGACGCCGAGGAGGCCGCTCGTCTCGACCCCCGCAACGTGGACGTGCTCGTCGTGCTCGGCCAGACGCGCGAAGCCAAGCGCCTCGGGCGTGCGCCCGACTAGGTCGGCGGCGTCGGCGGCGGTTCAGCCGGCGGCGGCGTCTCGGTAGGCGCAGGCTCCGTCGGCGTCACATCCTCGAACACCGGATCATTGAGCGGCGCCGTTTCGGTCGCGAGCGCTTCGCCAGTCGGCGCATCCGTGGTCGGCGCGACGACGTCGAGCGCTGCACCTTCTTCCGGAGGCGCGAGTTCTGGCGGCGGCGGCGGGATGTCCGGCAGCTCCACCGGCGCACGCGGGCGGCTGCGATCCGGCGCAGGAACCCCCTTTTCCTTGCCGAGCACGCAGACAGCGAGACCCTCGCTGCGCACGATGCCCATGTTCGCCTGGATCGCGCCGCTGCGGCGCGCCACGTAGCGACCGGGCCGCACGGGATTCCATTTGTTCGGGCTGGGCAGCACCGCCGCGAGGCGCGCCGCTTCGCGCGGCGTGAGCTCCGAGGCGGACTTGCCGAACCGCGCGCGCGCAGCAGCCTCGGCGCCGAAGATGCCGTCGCCCCATTCGGCGGCGTTGAGATAGGCCTCCATGATCCGCCGCTTCGGCCAGATCATTTCGATGAGCCCGGTGAAATAGACTTCAAGTCCTTTGCGTATCCACGAGCGCTGCGGCCAGAGGAACAGGTTCTTTGCCGTCTGCTGACTGATCGTCGATGCACCGCGCCGCTTGGCGGAGCCGCGCTTTTCCGCGCGCTCGTTGTATTTCACCGCCTTCTGGATCGCTTCGACATCGAAGCCCTGGTGCGTACAGAACTTCGCGTCCTCGGCAGCGATCACCGCGCGCACGAGGTGCGGACTGATGCGCGACAGCGGCACGGTACGGTGGCGTATCTCTTCGCCTTGGGCGGCGCGCTGCGCCATCAGCAACGTGCCCGGCGCTTCGAAGATTCCATAGATCAGCACCCACAGCACGGGCACGACGACGGTGGTGATGAAGCCGAAGGCAATGATGCGCAGGAACCAGTTCGGTTTGCGCCGCTTCGCACGGGCCTGGAGGTCGGCATGATCGCGCGCGACGCCATCGGCGCTCGCCACGGGCGGTGGCCCAATTTGATTCTGGGGTGGCTGGCGCGGCGGCAGGCCGTCGCCGGGAAAGTCTTCGTTGCTCACGCCCACTCCCCCCTGACGTCGGGATCACGCTCCCCGAGCGCATGGGTTTCCCTGAGCCCGGAAAACGCCGCCGGGTCAAGCAGACGACGCAACGCCCATACCGCCGCGCCCCGTACGACCGCGTCGGGATCGTCGAGATGCGGCGCCGCGCTCGCGGCGAGATCTGCATCCCCTGAATTGCCGATGGCGATCAGCACGTTGCGCAGCACGCGGTTGCGACCCGTGCGCTTGATCGGCGTGCCGGCGAAGCGCGTGCGAAAGGCTGCGTCATCGAGCGCGGCGAGTTCCGCCAGCGGCGGCTCCTCGATGTCTGCGCGCGCGGCGAGCCTTGCGTCCCGCGCGGCGCCGGCGAACTTGTTCCACGGACAGACGGCGAGACAATCGTCGCAGCCGAACACGCGGTTGCCGATCGCCTCGCGAAACTCTTGCGGAATATGTCCCGCGTGCTCGATCGTGAGATAGGCGATGCAGCGTCGGGCATCGAGCTGGTACGGCGCCGGAAAGGCATCCGTGGGGCAGATGTCGAGGCATGCGCGGCACGACCCGCAGTGGTCGGATTCCGCCTCGTCGGGTTCGATCTCCGCAGCGCTGAGAATCGCGCCGAGCA
Organism: Alphaproteobacteria bacterium; assembly: GCA_034440275.1. GTDB lineage: Bacteria > Pseudomonadota > Alphaproteobacteria > Caulobacterales > Aquidulcibacteraceae > VFBF01. The sequence continues at coordinate 20,269 of JAWXBS010000083.1, read as the reverse complement.
GCAGCCACGATCCATGCTCGCGCGACACGAGGTTGGTGTGCTTGCCCTGCCAGCCGATCCCTGCGCGCTGCGCGAGCGGCTTTTCCATCAGCGGCGCGGTGTCCACGAACACCTTCACGTCCGCGCCCGATTCCACAGACAGCCACTGCGCAATCTGTTTCAGCCGCCCCTTGATGACGTCGTGATAGTCGCGCCGCGTCGCGTAGCTTGCGATCGCCGCGACCGATTTTTCTTTGAGCCGTTCGAGCGGGTCCGTGTCAGGTCCGTAACTCACACCGACCATGATGGCGCTTTTCGCCTCTGCCCACATTGCCGTCGGGTGCGCGCGGCGCGGCGCTTCGCTCGCCATCCACGCCATCTCGCCGTGCCGCTCCAGCGCGATGAACTGCGCCAGCGCCTCTCCGTTGGGCCACGGCGCATCCGCCCGCGCGACGCCGACGGCGTCGAACCCGAGATCGCGCGCACGGCGCTTCAGGTCCGCGCTGAGACTCATTCGGACGCGACGGTCGCCTGCCTCGCCATCTGATCGGCGGCGCGCGCATCGTCCAGTAGAACGACCTCGCTGTAGATCGACTCCACCACGGGATCATCCAAATCGTAGCGCCGTCCCGGCGACGCGAGGTGACGGCTGATCCGGTCCATCGCGGCGGCGAGCTTCTCCTCACGATCAAACGAAGCGGGGTAGGTCTCGATCATGCGGCGCGCCTGACCGATCAGCGCGACCTCTTCTGGCGTTGAGGTCCGCGCCATGGCCATCTGCTGACGCATGGTGACCACAGCCGCGCGCCCGCTGGCGATGTGGCGGCGCATGGCGACGACCGAAGCGTCGATTTCCTCGACCGTGAAGCCGAGCGGCGGATTGCCCCGCTCGATCCCCGCCTTGGTGAGATTGGTCAGAGAAATCATCGCATCGTACGAACGCGCCACACTGCTCAGCAGGTGCGACTGCGGGTGCGCTCCACCGATGGTGGCGGCGGTGAGATCGTTGATGTCGCGCATGTGCGCGATCGGCAGGATGATCGCGTCGATGGAGTTGACGGCGAATGCCTGCATGGCCTTGGGGTCGTTGCGCTCGAACGCCACGAACATGGCGTCGTAGCGGTCGAGATACCCGGCGATGCCGTCGATGACCGCCGGCATGCGGCGGTGCTGTTCTTTGAGCGAGGCGGCGAGGTCCGCGGAAAACGTGATGGCGGGCGGCGGCGGCAGCGCCGCGTAGTTCCGTCGCGCCGCATCCACGGTCGCGCGCGCGCCGGCGCTCCACGTGCGCGCGGTCGCGATCCAGGCCCGTCGCGTGGCGCGGTTGGTGAGATCGTCGGGTGTTGCGGGCATGGTCTGCAGGATGGCGAACGCCTGCTGCACGACCTGCGTGGCGCTCATGCTCCATGCGGCGATATCGCGGAGTTCGGTCTGCACGACCTCGGCCGAGGGGCCTTGCACGTCCTGTGCGTGCGCCGTCGCAGGCGCCATCGCGCACATCGCCAGCGCAAACGCGGTCGCGAAAACTTTCACAAAACGCATGCCCATCCCCTGGATTTCCAGCCCCTAGTTCTCCGTCGCCGTCCGTCCCTCGGCGAAATACTCATGCCCGTGGGGCTCGGCGGAGTCGACCGGATCGGGGTGGATGATGATGTCGGCGGCCTGGAATTCCCCCCGGATGCGGCCTTCTGCGGCCACGATGATCTCGTGCGCGCGGCGCAGCGGCAGATCGGGGTCGAGATCGGCGTGGAACTGGATGTGGATGAAGGGCCCGGCGGCCCGCGTCCGCAGGTCGTGCACGGCCAGCACCTCGCCGCCTTCCAGCGCAAGCGCGCGGATGCGGTCGCGGTCGGCGTCGGAGAGTTCGCGGTCCATGAGGTGATCGGCCGATTGCCTGGCCACCTTCCACGCGCCCCACGCGAGCCATCCAGCCACAAAAAGCCCCGCCAGCGCATCCGCCCACGTCCAGCCGAGAAACGCGCTCGCGGCGATGCCGATGATGACGGCGACATTGGCGAGAAGGTCGGCCGAATAATGCGCGCGGTCGCCCGCCGTCGCGACCGAGCCCGTCTGTTTCACCGCGATCGACTGGCGCCAGATCAGCGCGCCCGTGATTGCGATCGACACGACCATCACCGCGATAGCGGAAAACCCGTGCTCGACGGGCCGTCCGTCCACCAGCCGGCGCACGGCTTCGATGGCGATCAATCCGCCGGACACCGCCACGAGACCCGCCTGGAACAGGCCAGCAAACGACTCCGCCTTGCCGTGCCCGAAGCGGTGCTCCCGGTCCGGCGGCGCGGCCGCGTAGCGCACGGCGAAGTATGTGAAGAGCGACGCCACCAGATCGAGCATCGAATCCGCCAGCGACGACAGCATCGCCACCGAACCCGACGTGATCCACGACCAGCCCTTGAGCGCAATCAGCGCCAACGCTACGGCGACGGAAAGCTGCGCGGCGCGACGGGTGATGGAGGCTGACTCTCGCGGGTCCGTCCGCCCCAATCCACCAGGAGGGCTGCCGGCGGCAGGTGCGTGACCGTCCAAGACTGTGTGCTCCTCAGCAGGCGCCTTGCCCGCCGCCATGGGGAAATGGGATAGCCGAGCGTCATATAGACCTGACCGCGCGCAAGGCGAAGACGCCCCGCAGCGGCTTCAGGCATCCGGGGCCACGAGGAAGCACATGCGTACAAGACTGACTCTCATCGTGGCGATCGCCGCCTTTCTCGCGGCCTGCACGCCGCAAGCGGCCAAGCCTGCCGCTGACGGTCGCCTGCCCGAGGGCGTCACGCCGCTGCACTACACGCTCGCGCTGACCATCGATCCGCGCGTGGAGCGATTCTCGGGCGAAACCACGATCCGCGTGAAGTTTGACCGCGCCGCAAAGAGCTTCTGGCTCCACGGCCGCGACATCGCCGCGAAGATGGTGACCGTGACGCCTGTGGGTGGCGGCGCCATCCCGGCGACGTACAAGGAAAACGGCGAAGGCTTCGCGGAAGTGACATTCGAACGCGACGTGCCTGCAGGCGAAGCCGACGTCTCGATTTTCTACGACGCGCCCTTCGCCAGCGGCGCCGCGGGCCTCTATCGCGCCACCAGCGGCGCCGAAAAGTACGCGATCACGCAGTTCGAGGCGATCGACGCGCGCCGCGCCTTTCCGGGCTTCGACGAGCCGCGCTTCAAGACGCCGTTCGACATTTCCGTCGTCGCGCGCGCCGGCGACACGGCGATTTCCAACACCACCGAAGAAAAGGTCGAGCCCGCGGGCGAAGGCCTCGTGCGCCACATCTATCGCGAGACGCTGCCGCTGCCGACCTATCTCATCGCGTTCGCCGTCGGTCCGTACGAGGTCGTCGACGGGCCGGTGCTGCCGCCGAACGCGTACCGAAAGCACGCGGTGCCGCTGCGCGGTGTGGCCGCAAAGGGAAAGGGCGAGCAGACGCGCTATGCGCTTGCCAACACTTCGAAACTTGTCGCGTTCTTCGAGGAGTATTTCGCGACCGGCTATCCGTACGACAAACTCGATTTCATCGCCGCGCCGGAGTTCTCCGCCGGCGCCATGGAGAATGCAGGCGCGATCGTCTATGCTGAAACCGCGATCCTGATGCAGCCGGGCGGGCCCGTCTCGCAGCAGCGCGGCATTCTCACCACCCACGCGCACGAAATTGCGCACCAGTGGTTCGGCGACCTCGTCACCCCAGCCTGGTGGGACGACATCTGGCTCAATGAAGCCTTCGCGACATGGATGTCCTACAAGGCGGCGGCTGCGGTCTACCCGGACGGCGGCTACGGACGCGACACGCAGCAGCGCGCGCTTGCGGCGATGGAAGACGACAGCCTCTCCGCCGCACGCCGCATCCGCGAACCGATCCGCGTCGAAGCCGACATCGAGGACGCGTTCGATTCCATCACCTACAGCAAGGGTGGCGGCGTTCTGGCGATGGCGGAAAGCTATCTCGGAGAAGAAGCGTTCCGCGAAGGCGTGCGCACACACATGCGGCGCTTCCCGTTCGGCGTCGCCACCTCGCGGGACTTCTTTGAATCGCTCGGACAGGGATCGAAGCGTCCGGAGATCGTCGCCGCGCTCGAATCCTTCACCGACCGCAGCCACGTTCCGCTCGTCGAGGCGCGCGTGACCTGTGACGCGAACGCCAAGCCCGTCGTGCGGCTGCAGCAGTCGACGTTCAAGCCCATAGGCGTTTCACTCGGCGACCGCACATGGCGTATCCCTGTGTGCGTGAACGCGTACGGACTGACAGGCGCTGCCGCGAAGTCCTGCACCATCCTGTCGGAACCGACGGGGTCGCTCGAACTCGAAGGCGCGTGCCCTGCGTTCATCGCGCCGAATGCGGGCGGATCGGGCTATTACCGTTTCGCGCTCGACGAGCGCGGCTGGACGTCGCTCATCGCGTCGTTTCGCAAGCTCGCGCCCGGCGAACAGATCGCGACGCTGGATTCGCTCTACGCTAGCTTCATCGCGGGCCGTGTCTCCGCGCCGTTGCTGCTGCGCGCGCTCGAGAACGCCGCAGGCGTCGCAGACCTCGAAGTACGGCGCCAGGCCATTTCCATCGTCACCCGCCTCGCCTGGGTCCCCGACACGCCCGCGCAGCGGGACGTCTACGCGAGCTGGGTGCGCAGCGCCTTCGGTGGCGTGCGCGTGAGTGCGGCCATGTCTGCACGCGGCAGCGCCGCAGAGCGTCAGACGGCGGTATCCGCAACCCAGCTTCTCGCGATGTCCGGCAGGGATCCTGCGCTGCGCGCGCAACTTCTCGCGCGGGCCCGCGCGACGCTCGGCATGGCGCGGGGCGCGCAGGCGTCCGCCGATGTACGGGGCCTTGCGCTGATCGTCGGCGTGCAGGACGGTGGAACGGCGCTTTTCAACAAGCTGCTCGAAACCGCGAAGACGACCGGCGACGCACAGTTGCGCACCGAAGCGCTGGCCGCGCTTGCGCATGCACCCGCCGCAGCGGACCGCGCCACATTCATGCAGGCGGTCATCGCGGACCCCTTCAGTGGTTCCGACATGCGCCGCGCGCTGTTTGCGGCGCGGACCAGCCGCGACGCAGGCGACTTTGGCTTCGTGTTGCTGCGCGATCACTTCGACACCGTGCTGTCGCGACTGCCCGGCGGTCTCGCGGGCCAGGGCGCGCCGGCCCTCGCGGGTGGGCTCTGCGCCACCGCCGATCAGGACGCGCTCGCGGACCTCTTCGCGAAGAACGCTGCGAAGGCGCCGGGCTACGAACGCTCGCTGGCGCAGACCACCGAGCAGATCGGTCGCTGCGCGGCCTTGCGCGCGGCAAAGGCCGGCGAACTCAACAACGCGCTCGCCGTTTCGAACTGAGGCCTATTCCGCAGCGACTCCCGCCGTGTCCGCTTCCTCCAGCGGATGCGACAGGCGCGTGAGCATTTCCTTCGGCACGATCTGCCAGAAATGACCGACGCTTTCCGCCCACGCCGCAAGGATCGCCTTGCCGCGCCGCGAGCCCGTGCGTTCGACGTGCTCCTCGATCAGGCCTTTCAGTGTTGCCTCCCAATAGTCCGTGCCGATGCGCCGCCAGGTGATGGTGTCGGCGTTGCCCATGAGATCGAAGCGATTTGCAGGATCGTAAACGAAGGCCATGCCGCCGGTCATGCCCGCGCCGAAGTTCTCGCCAACCACGCCGAGCACGACGGCTGCGCCGCCGGTCATGTATTCGCAGCCATTGGCGCCGCAGCCTTCGATCACCGCCGTCGCGCCTGAGTTGCGCACGCCGAAGCGTTCGCCCGCCAGACCCGCCGCGAAGAGCTTTCCGCTCGTTGCGCCGTAGAGACACGTGTTGCCGATGATCGCATTTTCCGACGCCGCTTCCGCGAACGCCGCATCAGGCCGCAGCGAAATGAGACCGCCGGACAATCCCTTGCCGACATAGTCGTTGGAATCACCCGTCACCTCGATGGCGATGCCCTGCACCATGAACGCGCCGAGCGACTGCCCCGCCGAGCCGCGCAGGCGGATGGTGAGGCGCGCTTCGGGCAGTCCATGCATGCCGTAGCGCTGCACGACGGCCGACGATGCCCGCGCGCCGATCGCGCGCTGCGTGTTGCGCACGGCGTAGCTGAAATCGAGCTTCTCGCCGCGTTTGAAGAAAGCGTCCGCGTCGCGCAGGATCTGCACGTCGAGCGTATCGGCCACCTCGATGCGCGCGGGATCCTCGCGATAGGGCGGATACGGGCTGTCCACGCGCACCAGCAGCGGATTGAGATCGAGATCGTCGAGGTGATCGGCGCCACGGCTGATCTGTTCGATGAGATCGGTGCGCCCGATGATTTCGTTCAGTGAGCGGAAGCCGAGCATGGCGAGCAGCTCGCGCACTTCTTCGGCGATGAACGTCATCAGGTTGATGACCTTTTCCGGCGTGCCGTTGAACTTGGCGCGTAAGCCTTCGTCCTGCGTGCACACGCCCACGGGGCAGGTGTTGGAGTGGCACTGGCGCACCATGATGCAGCCCATCGCGACGAGGCTCGCGGTGCCGATGCCGTATTCTTCCGCACCGAGGATCGCCGCGACGACGATGTCACGACCCGTGCGCAGGCCGCCGTCCGTGCGCAGCGTCACGCGGTGTCGTAAATTGTTCAGCGTCAGCACCTGATGCGCTTCCGCGAGCCCCATCTCCCACGGCGCGCCGGCATATTTGATCGACGTTTGCGGGCTGGCGCCCGTGCCGCCGACGTGACCCGCGATCAGAATGATGTCTGCCTTCGCCTTCGCCACGCCCGCGGCCACCGTGCCGACACCCGCCTGGCTGACGAGTTTCACGCCGACCTTCGCCTGCGGACTCACCTGCTTGAGATCATAGATGAGCTGCGCGAGATCCTCGATGGAGTAGATGTCGTGATGCGGCGGGGGCGAGATGAGCATCACGCCGGGCGTCGCGTGACGCAGACGCGCGATCAGCTCCGTCACCTTAAAGCCGGGCAGCTGGCCGCCCTCGCCGGGCTTGGCGCCTTGCGCGACCTTGATCTCGATCTCCTTGCACTGGTTCAGATATTCCGCCGTGACGCCGAAACGCCCCGATGCGATCTGCTTCACGGCGGAGTTCATGTTGTCGCCGTTCGGCAGCGTTGTGTAGCGCGCGCGGTCCTCGCCGCCCTCGCCCGACACCGACTTCGCGCCGATGCGGTTCATCGCGATGTTGAGCGTGCCATGCGCCTCCGGCCCCAGCGCGCCGAGCGACATGCCGGGCGTGACGAAGCGCTTGCGGATTTCATTGACGCTCTCGACCTGCTCCAGCGGGATGGATGGCCGCGCGTTCTCGCGGATTTCCAGAAGATCGCGCAGCTGGATCGGCTCGATGAGACGGCGTTCGCGCACGGCGTTGGAGTATTTCATCCACTCGTCGAACGAACCTGTCGTCACCGCATGCTGCAGCTGGTGGATGTGCCTGGCTTCAAGCGCGTGGCGTTCGCCACTTGCGCGCCAGCGATAGAGACCGCCGACCGGCAGCGCGACCACGTCCTCATCGAACGCGCGCGCATTCAGCTCCGCCGCTTCCTGCGCAAGGCCCCCGAGACCGATGCCGGAAATACGGCTGGTGAGACCCGGAAAATACTCCGCCGCCAGCGCGCGCGACAGGCCGATGGCTTCGAAATTCATGCCGCCGCGATACGACGAGATGACCGCGATCCCCATCTTGGAGATGATCTTCAGAAGCCCTGCGTCGATGGCCTTCTTGTAGTTCGCCGCCGCCTGCTCGACCGTGAGATCGCCGCCGAGACCGCGCTGCACACGATCGGCGATGGAATCGAGCGTGAGATAGGCGTTCACCGTCGTCGCGCCGCACCCGATCAGCACCGCGAAATAGTGCGTGTCGAGACACTCCGCGCTGCGCACGCTGATCGAGCAATAGGAGCGCAAACCCTGCGTCACGAGGTGCGTCTGCACGGCGCCCGTGGCGAGAATGATCGGCACGGCGACGCGTGTCGCGCTCTGGAATTCGTCCGTCAGCACGACGTGGCTGCGCCCCGACAGCACCGCCTCTTCCGCTTCCGCGCGAATACGATCAAGCGCCACGCGCAATGCCGGCCCCGCCTCTTCCGGTCGCGCCGTCGCATCGAACGTGCAGTCGATCACGGCCACCGCATCGCCGAGTTCGGCGGTCATGCGCGCATACATGCCGTTGGTGAGCACGGGGCTCGACAGCACGAAGACGTCGGTCTGCGTTTCATCCTGCGCGAGGATGTTGCCGAGGTTCTTGAAGCGCGTGGCGAGGCTCATCACGCGATCTTCCCGGAGCGGGTCGATCGGCGGATTGGTCACCTGGCTGAAGTTCTGGCGGAAATAGTGCGAGAGCGGGCGATAGCGATCTGACAGCACCGCGAGCGGCGCGTCGTCGCCCATGGAGCCGACCGCTTCCTTTGCCTCCTCCATCATCGGTTGCAGGATGAGTTCGAGATCTTCGAGCGTCAGCCCCGCCGCCGTCTGGCGACGCAGAAGTTCCGCCCGCGTGCCGAAAAGGCGCGGCTCATCGCCGGTGATGCGGCTTTCGAGTTCGATGACGTTTTCGAGCCACTTTTCATAGGGGTGCTTGGCCGCGAGCTTGTCGACGATCTGCGTCTCGTCGAAGAACAAACCTTTCACCGTATCCACGGCGATCATCTTGCCCGCGCCCACGCGGCCGCGCCGCGCGACACGTGAATCCGGCAGCGCGCACATGCCCGCCTCGGAGCCCGTCACAAGCAGCCCGTCTGTCGTCAGCGCGTAACGCATCGGACGCAGGCCGTTGCGATCCATACCTGCCACCGCCCAACGGCCGTCGAACATCGCCAGCGCCGCCGGCCCGTCCCAGGGCTCCATCACGGAATTGCAGTACGAATAGAGAGCGCGATGCGAGGACGGCATCGTCGTCGACTTCGCCCACGCTTCCGGCACGAGCAGCGCCTTGGCCATCGGCGCCGAACGGCCCGCACGCACCAGCACTTCGAAGACGTTGTCGAGCGCTGCGGAATCCGACCCGCCCGGCTGGATGATCGGCTTCACGTCGCCGTCCGCCGCGCCGAATGCTTCGGACGTCATGCGGATTTCGTGGCTCTTCATCCAGTTGATGTTGCCCTTCAGCGTGTTGATCTCGCCGTTGTGGGCAAGCATGCGGAAGGGCTGGGCGAGACGCCATTGCGGGAAGGTGTTGGTGGAATAGCGCTGGTGATAGATCGCGACGGAGGAAACGAAGCGCTCGTCCTTCAGGTCGGGATAGAAGCTGTCGATCTGTTCCGCGAGGAACATGCCCTTGTAGATCAGCGTCTGCGCCGAGAGCGAGCACACGTAGAGTTCGACGATGTTCGTCGCGAGCGCCTTCCTCTCGATGCGGCGGCGCACGATGAAGAGCGCCTTGTCGCAGGCTTCCTCGTCGCGCGCCTGCGGGTCGTGGAACAGCACCTGCTCGATCTCGGGGCGCGTGGCGTTGGCCTTCTCGCCGATCATGGCGATGTCGACAGGGACCTGTCGCCAGCCGTAGAGTTCAAAGCCCGCGCGGATGATTTCCGATTCCACGATCGTGCGCGCGCGTTCCTGCGCAGCGAAGTCATTGCGCGGCAGGAAGACCTGACCGACGAAGATCGGACCCGCCTTCACCTTGTGGCCCGTGCGCTCCACCACTTCGCGAAAGAAATCCTGCGGCGCGTCGAGCAGGATGCCCGCGCCGTCGCCGGTCTTGCCGTCGGCGTCCACGGCGCCGCGGTGCCACAGCGATTTCAACGCGCCGATCGCCATGGTGACGACCTCGCGGCGCGGCTTGCCGTCGATGGCGACGACGAGGCCCACGCCGCATGCATCGTGCTCGTCGCGCCGGTCATAGGCGTGGGCGGCTTCCAGCTTCGCGCGTTCGCGCTGATAGCGAAGCACTTCTTCGTACGCACTCATGGAGTTACTCCGCCGCCACGGCCGCAGAGGCCGCGCGTTCTTTCAGATGAGCATGGATGCCCTCGGCCGCGTCGCGGCCTTCCTTGATCGCCCAGACGACGAGCGAGGCGCCGCGCACGATGTCGCCGGCGGCGAACACGCCGGGAATCGATGTCTCATAGTTGCGTTCGTTCACGCGCAGCGTGCCCCAGCGCGACGTCTTCAGATAGGATTCGTCCCACAGCACCGGCAGATCCTCGGGATCGAAGCCGAGCGCCTTGATGACGAGGTCGGCGCCGAGATCGAATTCCGTGCCCGGCGATTCCTCCGGCGCCTGACGGCCGCTCGCATCGGGCGCGCCCAGACGCATCTTTACCGCGCGCACGGCCTTCAGCTTTTTCGCGTCGCCGAGGATCGCTTTCGGCGCCGCGAGCCACTCGAACTTCACGCCCTCTTCTTCGGCGTTCTTCACTTCGGTGAGCGAGCCAGGCATGTTCGCGCGGTCGCGTCGATAGAGACACGTCACCGACTTCGCGCCCTGACGCACCGCCGTGCGCACGCAATCCATCGCCGTATCGCCGCCGCCGATCACCACGACGCGCTTGCCCTTCGCATCGAGCGCGCCGGACGTGAAGCCTTCCACCTCGTCGCCGAGACCCGTGCGGTTCGACGCCGTCAGAAATTCCATCGCCGCGAGCACGCCCTTCGACGTCGCCGTCGGCACGCCGAGATCGCGCCCTTTGTAAACGCCGGTCGCCACGAGCACGGCCTCGTGCTTCGAGCGCAGCGCGTCGAACGTGATGTCGCGGCCGACTTCGCAGTTCAGCACGAAGGTCACCCCGCCTTCCTCCAGCCGCGCAACGCGGCGGGCGACGACGTCCTTCTCCAGCTTGAAATTCGGGATGCCGTAGATCAGCAGGCCGCCGGCGCGGTCGTAGCGATCATAGACCGTGACCTTGTAGCCCTTTCGGCGCAGCACCTCGGCCGCCGCCAGGCCCGCCGGCCCCGCGCCGATGATCCCGATGTGCTCGGGCCGCTCCCGCAGCGCGCGGATGGGGGCGACCCAGCCTTCGGCCCAGGCCGTCTCCGTCAGGTACTTCTCGATGGCGCCGATGGTCACCGTGCCGTGGCCGGACTGCTCTATGACGCAGTTGCCCTCGCAGAGACGGTCCTGCGGGCAGATGCGGCCGCAGATCTCCGGCATGAGATTGGTGGCGGTGGATACTTCGTAGGCTTCCTGCAGCCGCCCCTCGGCGGTCAGGCGCAGCCAGTCCGGGATGTTGTTCTGTAAAGGGCAGTGAGACTGGCAGAATGGCACGCCACACTGGGAGCAGCGCGATGCCTGCTCCGCCGCCTTGGCGCGGGCCAGCTCGGCATAGATCTCGTGGAAATCGGCCTTGCGCGCCACTGAGGATCGCTTTGAGGGCGGCTCCCTGTCCGTGTGGACGAACTTCAACATGCGCTCGGCCACGATTCGCCCCTCCGATCGCCGAGACGGCGAATTCAGAGGCGGATACCGGGCTTTTTCGACCTCCGCAAGGCAAATTCAGCCTATATAGGCAGCTATACTGTCCTATTTGGCCGCTGCAGCCGAACCCGTAGGCGCCGGGCGCCCCGTATCGCGCCGAATCTTGCACCGTGGCAGAAGACCCTGAACCGGATCGCCTCAAGGATACCCCAAGGAAACCCATGGACCTCGTCGCCCTGCTCAAGGCCGTCATTCTTGGCATCGTCCAGGGCCTGACCGAATTCCTGCCGATCTCCTCAACCGCCCACCTCCTGCTCGGCGCGGACGCGATCGGCTACGAGGATCCCAACAACGTCTTCGTCATCATGATCCAGCTGGGCTCGATCCTGGCGGTGATGTGGCTCTACCGGCAGCGGATCATCGACGTGATCGTGGGCCTGCCGACGAAGCCCGAAGCGCGCCGTTTCGCGCTCATGCTCTTCCTGTCGTTCCTGCCGGCTGTGGCGATCGGTTTTCTCGCCGCCGACTATGTGAAGACGGTGCTGCAGGAAAGCGTGACCGTGATTGCGTGGGCGCTGCTGATCGGCGGCGTCCTCATGCTGCTGCTGGAGCGGTTCGCACCGAAGCCAACGGTCACGGACGCATCGCAGACGCCGATCTGGCGCGCCATCGCGGTCGGCTTCATGCAGTGCATCGCCATGATCCCCGGCGTCTCGCGTTCGGGCGCGACGATTTACGGCGGCCTGATGCTCGGACTCGACCGGCGCGCGGCGGCGGAGTTCTCGTTCTTCCTCGCCATGCCGACCATGATCGCGGCGTTCATCTACGACTTCATCCAGGTGAAGGACCACATCACGTCGGACCGCGCCCTCGAAATCGCCGTGGGCTTCGTGTTCGCCTTCCTCTCCGCGCTGGTGGTGGTGAAGCCATTCCTCGAATTCGTGACGCGCGTGGGTTTCGCGCCGTTCGCCTGGTACCGCATCGGCCTCGGCGCGTTGCTGCTCGCCCTAGGCGGATTTGGAGTCCTGTGATGGCGCAGCCGCCCACGATCCTCACGATCGGCTATGAGCGGCTAGGCTTTTCCGATTTTCTCGATGCGATCGCCGAAGCGGGCGTGGAGACGCTGATCGACGTGCGCGAATTGCCGAACTCACGCCGCGCGGGTTTCTCGAAAGGCAATCTCAAGGCCGGCCTTGCGAAAGTCGGCGTCGAATATGTCCACCTGAAAGCGCTCGGCACGCCGAAGGCCGGACGCGACGCCAACAAGCGCGGCGACTGGGAGAATTTCTGGCCCATCGTCGACGACGCGCTCTCAACGCCCGAAGCGGGTCTCGCGCTCGAGCAGGCCGCGATTCTCGCAAAGGCGAAGCGCACATGCCTGCTGTGTCTCGAGCACGACTGGAAAGTCTGCCACCGCGCGCGCGTGTGCGAGCTGCTGGCGGAGCGTCACGGGTTTGTGGCGACGCATCTGGGGTGAGGCGCCCAAGTGTTTCCTCCTCCGTGCAGCGAAGCGAAACGATCCCCCGCAAGCGGGGGAAGAAACGAAATCGAGGTGAGAAGCCTCTAACAATCCCTCCACAATCGCGCACGCCCGCCATGCGCGCCATGACGCCTGCAGAAAAATCAGCAAAACAATCCGACCGGGTCGCAGGCTCGAAGACACTCTCCCCACGTCGCGCCGGAATGGTTCGTTCGCAACGAAGAGGAGAGCAACCATGCAGATCGCCAGACCGCTACGTCACCGCCGCGCCGCGTATGCCGCCGCCGCGCGCGATCTGCATCTGTGGCTGCTGCAAGTCCTCGCATGGGTCGCAACCCGCGTGCGCCTGCCGCGCATCCTGCGCCTCGATTTCCAGGATGAGATCCGGAAAGCCCGACGCGACATTCGCGTGCTGATCTTTCTCGGCATGTGCTCGCACATGACGTTTCGAAAAGATCGACCAAAGTTCACGCGCCGACCGCACGGCATCGCGGGCTATCAGCGCCGACACGCCCGCCTGCTGCGCATCTACACGCGTGGCGTTCCGTTGCGCACTCTCCGCGACATGCGGGATGCGTTGGCGAATTTCGACAAAGTGGTGAAGTGCGCCATCGCGCGTCTGCCCAAACGCGGAGTCGCGCCCGGCGCTGTCGTCACGGTTATTGCTGTCATGATTGCTCTGCGCACGAACGCACCCGCACCTGCCGCTGAAGCTGCAGACACGTCATGAGTATCGAAACTGGACCGCGCAGCTCCCGCTGCGCATACCCATGTCTAAGCCACGCGAGATTCTTCGGAGTCTGGCGCCGCCGGCACCTGCGCAGCAGGAGCTGCGCGGTCCGGCATGCATGCCGGCGCCTCGCTACGCCGTCTGCTGCGTCTAGAACTGGCCATAAGGCCGGAAGCGCCAGAGATAGCTCGGCACGATCGACTCGATCGTTTCCAGCGGCGCAACGCCGAGATCGGCGATCGTGCCGATGCCTTTCTCGCCCGATTTGCCGACGACGTTGTCGGTTTTCAGCATCTCCACCTGGTCACCCGTGAAGGGCGGCGCGATCGGCAGGATCTTCGATCCAATCGACGCGAGCATGCCGAGCGGGCGCGCGAGGAAGATCGGCAGCCAGAGATAGCCGCGCTTGCGATTGATCGTCGTCTGCACGAAGTCGAGCAGCTGGCGGAAGGAATAGACCTTCGGCCCGCCGAGTTCATACGTGCGGCCCTGCACATCCGTGCGCGAAAGCGCTGCGACCACCGCATCCGCGACGTCCTGCACATGCACCGGCTGAAATTTCGTCTTGCCCGCGCCGATCAGCGGCAAGAGCGGGGAGAACTTCGCCATGTCGGCAAAGCGGTTGAAGAAATTGTCCTCCGGACCGAACACGATGGAGGGGCGCAACACGACCGCTCCGGGAACGGCATCGCGCACCGCCTTCTCGCCGGCGGCCTTCGAGCGCGCATACTTCGCCTTGCCGCGCGCATCGGCGCCGATCGCCGACACCTGCACGACCTTCGTGATGCCTGCCGCCTTCGCTGCGCCGGCGATCGCCTCGGCCGCGCCCACGTGCATGGACTGGAAATCCTGACGTCCCTTTTCGTAGAGCACGCCCACGAGGTTCACGACGCCATCGGCGCCCTCGAGCGCTGCGGCGATGGAGTCGGGGAAGCGGACATTGGCCTGCATCAGGTGGATCTGGCCCACATCGCCGAGCACGCGGAGCTCCTGCCCCAGATGCGGACGGCGCATGGGCACGCGGACCCGGTAGCCCTTCCGCGCGAGCTGCTTGACCACGTGGCGACCGACGAAGCCGGAGCCGCCGAAGACGACGATGAGTTCGTTGCTCATGGGGGCGATATGCGGCGGTCCGGGGGGCTTGTCCATGCGCCGCCTTGTCCGGGCAGGCCCGGCGGACGAATGCGCCCGCATTACCGACATGAAGCTGCAATACTGGGCCGCGACCTTTGAGAACGAGACGCTGGAGACCCCGATGAAGAGCCTGTCCCTCACCCCGCTTCTTGCCCCATTGGCGATCATGGCGACCGTCCTCACGCTGACGGCGTGCGCAGGCGGGCGGCCCGACCCGCGCGCCGAGGCGGACGAAATGCGCGGACCGGCCTACCGGCAATCAGCGTTCCTCTCCGGGGCGGCGCTGCTCTTCGTGCAGTTCGATGCCGACGGCGACTACGCCACGAGCCGCGCGGAAGCCGAGACCGGCGCACGCGCCGAGTGGGGCCGTGTGTCAGGCGGCTCCGACAAGCTGACCCCGATCCAGTTCGATACCTGGTCGGCGAAGGTCCTCGGCGGACCGAACCTCGGTCCCTACCGGCTGGCCTTCGACAGCAACGTCAACAACGAGATCACCGCCACGGAGTTCACCGGCGCCGTGCTCGCGAAGTTCGAATTCTGGGACAAGGACAAGGACGGTCGCGTCACCCGCGGCGAGATGGTCGAGCGCCTGCCGGATATGCGCCGCCCGCCCGAGAGCGGACCGCAAGGCATGCCGCCGCGCGGCGGACAGCGCCCGCCGCGCTAGGGGTCCATAGACCGACAATCAGAAACGCCCCGGTCTCGCGACCGGGGCGTCCTGACTTCAATGGTTCACTGACCTCAGTACGAGACGCGCAGCGTCACGCCGTAGGTCCGCGGATCGCCGAGGAACGCGCCGCGGGCGTTGCCCTGCAACGGCACGTTGAAGGAGATCTGCTGGTACTGCTCGTCGAACAGGTTGCGGCCCCACAGTTCGAGCGACACCCGGTCGCTCGCCGTGGACAGACCGACGCGGCCGTTCACGGTGAAGTAGCCCGGCTGCACCTTCGTCGGATCGAGGTCCGACCCCGTGACCTGGTCGGACACGTAGCGGAAGTCGAGGTAGGCGAGGCCCACCATCGCATCGTTGAACAGCGGCTTCTCGTAGGTGAAGGCGCTTGTCACCGTCCACAGCGGCGCGTTGGTGAGACGCGAGCCCGGCAGACGGAAGTTCACCGGCAGCTGGGTCGGGTTCAGCGGGTTGGCCGACGTCGCCACCCAACCCGTGTCGTTTCCGTATTCGGCTTCGGTGTAGGCGAAACCGCCCTGGTACGAGAAGCCGTCGATCGGCGTGTTCCAGATCGCGTCCATTTCGACGCCTTGCGACGTCACTTCCGGAACCGACGAGACCTGGAAGGCCGTGCCGTTGAAGGTGTTGAGCTGGTAGTTCTCGTACTTGTTGAAGAACGCCGCGAGGTTGATGATCAGGGCGTTGTCCAGCAGCTGGTTCTTCAGCCCGATTTCAAACGCATCGACCATTTCCGCCGCGAAGTCCGTCTTCCAGCTGCCGGCCGCCGGCGTCGCCGAGCCCGAGAGCATGTGGTCGAAGTTGCGGTCGAGGTTGAAGCCGCCGCCCTTGTAGCCACGCGAGTAGGACGAGTAGCCGCTGACGTCGTCAGTGAACTCGCGACGCAACGAGACAACGCCCGACCACTCCTTCTCGCTACGCGACTGCGTCTTCGGCGCGCCATCGAGAGAGGCATTGATGCCCGAGATGCAGTAAATCGTGCGCGCGCCGATCACCGCCGCAGCGCCCGCGCCGGCCGTCGTGAGGTCGGTGTTGTAGCAGTTGCCGTAGAGAGCGCCGAGCGGCGCGCTGCCGGTGGCGCCGGCGATTGTGGCTTGAAGCAACGGCCGTGCGTTGAACCGCGTGGTGAAGCGGCCCGTCACATCCTTCTCTTCGTCGGTGTAACGCAGGCCGACGGTGAGGTCGGTCTTGTCGTCAATCGACCAGATGTTGTGCGTGAACAGCGCGATGGAGCGGCTATCCTGCACGTAGTGATCGGAAATCGGCGAGTTCTCGAATGCCGTTTCGACCGCATCGCCCTGGTTGACGCCGGCGTAGATCGCGCTGAGCGCGTTCACGTACTCGCCGATCTGGCTGCCGAACTGGATGTTGTCGCCGCGGGTCAGCGTTTCGTCCGAGTAGAAGACGCCGACAATCGAATCCACCGGACCCACCGCGAACGCCGCACGCACTTCCTGCGTGAAGACATCGAAGCTGAAGCCGTTGAAGCCGTCGTTGACACGATAGTAGAGGTCCGCCTGCGAGAAGTCGGAGTCCTGGCCCTGACGGTAGTCCCAGTTTCGGAACGCCGTGATGGAGCTCAGCGTGATGCCGCCGATGTCCCAGTTCACTTCAGCCGACACGCCCTGGTCGGTCAGGTTCTGACCGTAGGAGCGGTTGGCGAAGCCGTAGCGATCGCCGATGTCGCCGCTGCCGAGGTTGGCCAGGCCGCCCGTGCCGTAGCCGCCAAGCGCCGCGATCACCGCCGCCTGACCAGGCGACGAGACGCCCGGGTTGGTCGGTTGGAAGGGATCTTGAGCAACGCCGCTGGTGGCGGTCACGCCAATCACGTTGTGGTTGGAGCGGAGCGTCGGATAGCCGTTCAGCAGGGTCGGATTGTAGACCTTCGCCGCGCAGCAGGCTTCGTCCCGCTCGGTGTAGTCTGCGATGAGGCGGACATCGATGTCGTTGGTCGGCGCCCACGCCACATGGCCGCGAACGGTCCACATGTCGCGATTGTTGCTGGCGCCCGCGCCCTGGTTGCCCGCGCCTGCGGCCAGCGCCGGGTTCGCGCCGGCGCGGTTGATGTCGATGAGGCCATCGCGCTCATCCATCGCTGCGAAGAGGCGCACCGCGAGCTGCTCGCTCACGATCGGCACGTTCACGTGGCCGGCGAAACGCTGGCTGCCGAGATTGCCGGCGGTCGCTTCGGCCGAGGCGCCGAATTCATCGAGATCAGGACCGGCCGAACGCACGTTGATGAGGCCGGCCGACGTGTTGCGGCCGAAGAGCGTGCCCTGCGGGCCGCGCAGCACTTCGATCTGCGAGACCTGGCCGAGGTCCGAAAGCGCCACGCCGTTGCGCGCGCGATAGACGCCGTCGACGAAGATGCCGACCGCCGATTCAAGACCGGGGTTCGAGCCCTGCGTACCGATGCCGCGCAGGCGCGCCGTGGCGGAGGCCTCGTTTTCCGAGACGTTGAACTGGAGCGACGGCGCGACCGACTGCACGTCCTGCAGGTCGCGGATGCCGGAGTTCTCGATCAGCTCGGCCGTGACCGGGGTGACCGCGATCGGCACGTCCTGCAGCGCGGTTTCGCGCTTCGTGGCCGTAACGATGATCTCATCGCCCTGCACCGCTTCTTCCTGCGCGACCGCCTGGCCGTTGGCCACCAGCGCCGCAGCCGCACTCGCGGCGAACAACCAAAACTTCTTCCGAACCTGACCGGTCATATAAACTGCCTCCCAGAGCGCAGGGCGCTTCAACGAATTCTTGTGGCGTATCGAATGACGGCGTTTGTTTTCGGTTAACCGCTCTGCCCAGCGGCCCGGAGCGCATCGCCGTCAGGGACGCCCTCACGCCCCGATTAACCTTGTGTCCGATTTGGGTCGAGGCGTGATCGGGCGTTTTGCGCGCGATTTCATGGATTTTTCAGCGCGCGCCTGCGCGCTGTGTTCCTGAAGCAACACTGGGGTAAATTTCTGTTTATTTCTCTCACGGCGGGTTGAGACGCGCCTCGATCCATCGATCCCAGGCCGACGCATCGATGGCCTTAACCTCGAATGCGGCCTCCGCGGTCGCGCGCCAGAAGGCGGATTGCTGGTCCTGGTCGGGCAGTCGCGCGGCGACCTTTTCAGAGACGCGGGCGGCGGCTTCCAGAAAGCGGTCGTAGCCGGCGAGCGTCGTGACTTCGAGCCGACTCGCGAGCGCCTGTCCCACCTCCGACGGGAGGCCGGGCGCGGTGACGCCCACGGCGATCGTTCCGCCGGCGATCGCAGCACCGAGGCGGACATCGGACGCCGCCGGATCGTGGGGCGCATGGAAGAGCGCCCGCGCCGACCGGGCGGCGGCTCTGGCTCGCGGCAATCGGGATTCAGCCGCGCCGGCCACGACAAGCGCCGCCCCCGCCAGATCGAGGGCGCGCCAGCGGCGGGCCACAAGCCGGATGGACGGGCGGAGAGCCGACATCTCTGCGGCAGGCGATGGATCGAAGACGGTGACCCCCGCGCCGCAGTCGAGCAGCCGGCGCGCCAGCGGTGCGAGGCCGGCTTCGCCCGAAAGCAGGACGACCGCTCGGCCAGTGAGGTCGAGGAAGGCCGGCAGGAGGGGAAACAAGCTGGACATCGTCGCCAAGACTAGCCTGCCTGGCCCTTCTGTTAACCTTGCGCCTCGCCCACCGCAGAGAAAAACGCCTACATGGAGTCCATGAGCACGCCTTACGCGCACAACTTCATCCGGGTCGCAGCCGCGACCCCGCGCGTGCGGGTCGCCGACCCGGCGGCAAACGTCGCCGAGACGCTGGCGCTGGCGCGGGCCTGCGACGCCGAAGGCGCCGCGCTGGTCGTGTTCCCGGAACTCGGCCTCACCGGATACGCCATCGATGATCTCCTCTTCCAGGATGCCCTGCTTGATCGCGCCGAAGCGGCGATCGGAGAACTCGCGGCCTCCAGCGTCGGTATCGGCGCGCTCCTCATCGTCGGCGCGCCCCTGCGCTGGGGCGACCGCCTCTTCAACTGCGCGGTGGCGATCAAGGACGGCTTGGTCATCGGCGTCACGCCAAAGGTGTTCCTGCCGAACTATCGCGAATTCTACGAGAAGCGGCACTTCGCCAGCGGCGCGGGCGTTGCAGGTGAAGCCATCCGAATCGGCGGCGTTGAAGCGCCATTTGGCGTCGATCTGCTGTTTGCGGCAGACAAGGCGCGGGACTTCGTCGTCCACATCGAAATCTGCGAGGATCTCTGGGCGCCGCAGCAGCCGAGCACGGCGGGCGCGCTCGCCGGCGCCAAAATTCTCGTCAACGTCTCCGCTTCACCCTCCAACATCGGCAAGGCGCGCCACCGCGACATGCTGTGCGCCACGCAGTCGAGCCGGTGCCTTGCGGCCTACGTCTTCTCGGCGACCGGCCCCGGCGAATCCACCACCGATCTGGCGTGGGACGGACAGGCGGTGATCTACGAGAACGGCGAGCGCCTCGCGGCATCGGATCGCTTTCCCACGAAGTCGCAATACTGCTTCGCAGACGTCGATCTCGATCTCCTGCGCCAAGAGCGCATGAGATTGTCGACCTTCCGCGATGCGCAGGAATTGTCGAGCGCTTCGTTCCGCACGATCTCCTTCCCGTTCACCCCGCCGAAACAGGCTTTGAGCCTTGCGCGACCGCTCGCGCGCTTTCCGTTCGTGCCCGACGATCCGGGCCAGCTCGATTCAGACTGCTTCGAAGCCTACACCATCCAGGTGCGTGGCCTGACCCAGCGCCTTGAAGCGACGGGGACAAAAAAGGTCGTCATCGGCGTCTCCGGCGGACTCGATTCCACGCAAGCGCTGATTGTCTGCGCACAGGCGATGGACTCGCTCAGCTTGCCCCGCGCCAACATCCTTGCTTTCACCATGCCCGGCTTCGCCACGAGCGCCGGCACGAAGGCAAGCGCCGCGGCGCT
>JAWXBS010000082.1:0-4772 GCA_034440275.1 Alphaproteobacteria bacterium | reverse complement strand
CGTGATCGCCGCCGTCAGCGTCGTCTTGCCGTGGTCGACGTGACCGATCGTGCCGATGTTGCAGTGCGGCTTCGTCCGCTCGAATTTGGCCTTGCCCATGAGGTCCTCTGAAAGTGCTTTTCGCCCTTGCGCGCCATCGCGCCCGCTCTCGAAAGCGCGGTGTTTATCCGTGTATTGTCAGGCGTCAAGTAAGGTGTTTGGAGCGGGTGAGGGGAATCGAACCCCTGTCACTAGTTTGGAAGACTAGAGCTCTACCATTGAGCTACACCCGCACATCCCTTTGACGGGGACGATAACGATCGCCCTCCTAGCACCGCGCCAAGGCGGCATAAAGGGGCTTGGGTGCAGCCCAAAAACACCGGCCCACGCCGCAGGGCCCCCAACACCTCACTCCCCCTCAACGACACACGGGTTTGCAGGCGTGGCGACCGCCGCCGACAGAACAGGCTGGCCTTGCGGCGCTCGGTCTGAAATAGGGCGGCATGATACCGCGGGAGTTGATCGGGACGGCCCTCGTTCCAGGGGGCAGCGAGCTGCGGCTGTTCCGGCACGGGGACGACCATATGATCGTGCTCGACCGCAACGAGCTCATGAGCACCCGCATGAGCGGTTCGGAAGAAGCGCTTGCGGTCATGACCTGCGAGCGTCTCGGCGCAAACCCTGCGCCCCATCTACTTGTCGGCGGTTACGGCATGGGCTTCACGTTGCGGGCGGCGCTGGCGCGTCTGACGCCGGGCGCGCGCATCACGCTGGCGGAACTTGTTCCCGAAATCATCGAATGGGCGCGCGGTCCGATGGCGGCACTGACGGCGGGCTGTCTCGACGATACGCGCGTGCATCTCATTGCCGGCGATGTCGCCGTAGCGATCGGCGCGGCGCGTCGCAGCTACGATGCGATCCTGCTCGACGTCGACAACGGTCCCGACGGGCTCACGCGCGCGGCCAACAACCAGATCTATTCGATGGCGGGACTTGCTTCAGCCAGGGCCGCGCTCAAGCCGGGCGGCGTGCTGGCGATATGGTCGGCAGCGCCGGACCCAGCGTTTTCAAAACGTCTGAACGCGACCGGCTTCAAGGTCGAAGAGGTCACCGTGCGCGCGCGCAGCAACGGCAAGGGTCCGCGTCACGTCGTCTGGTTTGCCAGATAGCGATGCAAAGCGCGCCGATGCCGGAAGCCGAACTTTTGCATGGCGTGTATGGAACGCCGCCGCCGCAACTGGCGCACACGTCTGGCGCCGCGCGACAGCTCTCGCCGCTTCATCCCGGCGCAAGCGATCTCGGCGCCGCGCGCCCCGGATCGTATGCGCGCATCGTCATGCTGGCGCCGCCCGGCACCGTGGAGCGCCGCCATGCCATGGCGGACGCGCTTACGGCGCTCGCGCACGACGCAGAGCTCATTGCGCTAGCGCTGAAGGACAAGGGCGGCGCGCGCCTGCGCAAGGAACTGGAGGCCTTCGGCTGCGCCGTCGATGAAACCAGCAAAAGCCACCACCGCATCTGCGTGGCGCGACGTCCCGCGTCTCTGACCGGTGTCGACGACGCGCGCATCGCGGGCGCGCCGCGTTTCATGGACGCGCTCGGACTCTGGTCGCAACCGGGCGTGTTCAGCTGGGATCGCGTCGATGCGGGAAGCGTTCTGCTCGCCGCACGTCGTCCGCGCCTTGAGGGCTGCGGCGCCGACCTCGGCTGCGGCATCGGCTATCTGTCGCTGCGCGTGCTGCAGTCCCCAGCCGTCACACGGCTGGGCCTCATCGATATCGACCGTCGCGCAATAGACGCCGCACGGCGCAATATGACGGACCCGCGCGCGCATTTTCACTGGGCCGATGCGTCCGGCGGCGATGCGCGCTTCGACAAGCTCGACTTCGTCGTGATGAACCCGCCCTTTCACAATGCAGGGATCGAGGACAAGGCGCTGGGTCAGGCGTTCATCCGCAACGCGGCGAGGATGTTGCGTCCGGGCGGCGTTTGCTGGCTCGTCGCCAACCGTCACCTGCCCTACGAGACGGCGCTGGCGGCGGCGTTCAAGTCCGTGCGTCTCGATCACGAAGCCGACGGCTTCAAGATTTATGAGGCCCGCAAGTGACCAAGACGCCGACCATGCGCATCGACCGCCTGCTCGCGAACATGGGCTATGGCTCACGCCGCGACATCGAGCGCATGGCCAATGGCGATCGCATCGTTATCGACGGCAAGCCGGTCGATGATGTCAGTACGCGCATCGCCGTCACACCCGATCTGCCGGCGCGCATGTCGATCGACCGTGAACGCATCGATCCGCCGCCCGGCCTGATCATCGCTTTGCACAAACCGCCGGGCGTCACCTGCTCGCACAAGGAAGCGGGCGCGCTGGTCTATGATCTCCTGCCTCTGCGCTGGCGCCGCCGGGACCCGGCGATCTCCACGGTCGGCCGGCTCGACAAGAACACGTCGGGCCTCCTGCTCATGACCGACGACGGCGCGCTGCTGCACCGGATCATCGCGCCGAAAAGCCATGTGGCGAAACGCTATCGCGTCGATCTCGCGCGACCGCTCAAGGGCGACGAGACGCAGGTCTTCGGGGCCGGCGGACTGATGCTGGAAAGCGACGACAAGCCGCTTCTGCCCGCGGATTTCGAACCCCTTACCGAGCGCTCCGGCCTCCTGAGGTTGCATGAAGGCCGCTACCATCAGGTGCGCCGCATGTTTGCGGCGATCGGCAACCATGTCGATGCCCTGCACCGCGACAGGATTGGCGCGCTCACCTTACCTGACGACCTCGCCGCCGGGCAGTGGCGGTTGCTGGAAGCCACGGATATCGCTCGGATATTTGCATAAGTCGTGGCCGACTCTGCCGTCACGGTTCAGAGTGATTTGAGCCAAGGAACCAGCAGCGCATTCACTTCGGCGGGTCGCTCCTGCTGGGTCCAGTGGCCGCAGCCTTCCAGCACATGGGCGCCCTGCAGGTTCGGCAGTTGAGCCTTCATGATCTCCACCATGTCCACGCCCGGCGCCATTTTCAGCACGAGATCGCGCGAGCCGCCGATGAAGAAGGACGGCTGCTGGATGGTCTTGCCCTGGAAGCGGTTGAGAAACGCGAAGTCGCGGTGCGCGTTGCGGTAGCGGTTGAGCGGCCCGCGAAAGCCCGACTGCGTGAACTCGGCGGTGTAGAAATCCTCATCGGCTTTGGTGAGCCACGCGGGAAACGGCTGCGGATCGGGCAAACGATGCAGCAGCGTGTCGCCGTGCTTCTTGTCCTTCGGCCACGTCCCGTCCGGCGCGTCGCCGCTGATGGCGTAGTAGAACTTGCGCAGACCCAGGCGCGGATCAGCTTCGAGTTCGGCCTCCGCGACGCCTGGTTTCTGGAAATAGACCTGATAGAAGAACAACCCGCGTTGCGTGAACACCGCGTCGAAGATGTTGACCATCGGCACGGTGGGAATACCCAGGTACGGCACCGAAAGTCCCGCCACCGCGCGCACGCGATCGGGCCGCGTCAGCGCCGTCGACCACACGACCGGCGCGCCCCAGTCATGCCCGACGAGGATCGCCTTTCCATCCGGCGAGAGCGCCTCAATCACCCCCGCCACATCGGCGACGAGCGTTTCCATGTCGTAGGCTTCCACGGGATGCGGCTTGTCGGAACCGCCATAGCCGCGCACGTCGATCGCACACGCCGTGAACCCAGCCGCAACGACGGGCGCGATCTGGTGGCGCCAAGAATACCAGCTCTCCGGAAAGCCGTGCACGAAGACGACGAGCGGGCCCGTCCCCTCGACAACCGCGCGCAGGCGGATGCCGTTGGTCTCGATGGTGCGACAATTCATGGAATGCTCTTCAGGCTGGTGGAAGGGGCTGGATTCGAACCAGCGTACGCTCTCGCGGGCAGATTTACAGTCTGCTGCCATTAACCACTCGGCCACCCTTCCGTACCAGTCGTGCGACCCCAGGCCGGTTATCTCCGGGGGCGATCCGCTTGGACGTTCGCGGCGTTGGCCGTTAGAACGCTCCGTCCGAAGCGGAGGCGCGTCTTATAGTGAGGTCATCTCCCCCGCTCAATAGGCGTGGCCCACCCGGTCGCGGAGGCCCGAAATCGGGTCCGCGCGGGGAAAACGGCGAGGCCGAGACGCGCTGGATCTGGGGCGTGCACGCCACGCTGGCCGCGCTCGCCAACCCCGCCCGCAAGATCGAACGCCTCATCGCCTCGCGCAACGCCGCCGACCGGTTGCCGAAAGACATGAAGGTGGAAGTGCTGGAGGCCGACGCGATCGACCGCCTGCTGCCGCCCGGCGCCGTGCATCAGGGTCTCGCGGTTCGCGCGCCGCCGCTGGAGCCCGACGACCTCCTCGCGATCTGCGCGCCGCTCGACGGCCGCCCCGTGCTGATCCTCGACAGCGTCACCGATCCGCAGAATGTCGGCGCCATCTTCCGCTCCGCCGCCGCGTTCGGCGCACGCGCCATCGTCATGCAGGATCGCAAGTCCCCGCCCCTCACCGGCGCGCTCGCCAAGGCCGCCGCCGGCGCCATCGAAATCGTGCCGCACGCACGCGTCGTGAACATCGCGCGCGCTGTGGAGGAACTTGCAGAGGCGGGTTACGTCACCGTGGGGCTCGAAGGCGAAGCGGGCATGTCGCTGGCGAAAGCGCTCAACGATCTGCGCCCCGCCGCCATCGTGCTGGGCGCCGAAGGCAAGGGATTGCGCGAGCTGGTGGCGAAATCGTGCGACGTGCGCGCGCGCATTCCGATCGCGCCGGACATGGAAAGCCTGAATGTCTCGGTGGCCGCCGCCATCG
>JAWXBS010000081.1:0-3432 GCA_034440275.1 Alphaproteobacteria bacterium | reverse complement strand
TGACGAAGCCGCGCGCCACCATGCCCGCCACGATCGCCTGCAGCGCCTGATTGGGCGGTCCGACGAGGCTGATGTTCACCACCGCCACGCGCTCACGCACCATCCACGCGAAGGCCCGCGCCAGCGCGGCTGCAGACCCGCCCGTGACTGCACCGCTATAGACGTCAGCCGCATAGATACGGCCTGCGCGATCGGCGAGGATAGAGGCGACCGCTGCCCCGTGATCGGATGGAACGACCACCGGTCCAGCAAAAGATCGTGTCTGCACGCGCGCGCCGGACAGCGCCGGATGGCGCCCATCGACGCCGCTGTCGATGAGACCGACGCGCGCTGTGCTTGCCGCGCCGCCGTGGCCCTGCCGCAGCACCGGCGAAGGCCCGGACTCCGCGTAGAGATGGTTGAAATCGTAAACGCCGGCCGGATCGAGCTCGCGCAGGCGTTTGAGCGCGCGCCGTGTGGACATGCCCTCCGGCGCCCGCAGGGTGACGATGGAAGTGTCCAGCCCCTTGAGGGGTTCCGTCGACGCGATGGTGAAGCTTGCCGTGCGCGCCGCGTCCAATGCCGCTACGCCGGGCGCAATCGCGATCACCTCGTGACGCACGATGGCCTGGCCGCGTTCCAGCTCCAGCACCCGCGCGTTGCCGCGCACCAGATCGCGCAGGCGAAGCTTGCGCAGCTCGTTCAGCGGAACGGCCCGCTCTACCGCCGGGACCGCATCGCGCGCCACTTCGCCGACGCCAGGCAGCGCAGGCAGTTGCGGCTGGGGCAGGGGCAGCTGCGCGGCCGCAGGCGTCGCCAGCAGGACGAGCGCGAGCGAAGCGAGCGCCAGCCAGCGACCTCTTCGGCGCCGCGGGGCGCCTGTTCCGGGATCTGGCCCGGGATTTGGCAGTGTCGTCACGATGCAACCTTTCGTGCCGGTAGAACGCTTCAAACCTGCATATTCATCCCGGCGTGCTGATTCTCGCGTCTTCGGGAAGAAACGGTCCCGCCCGGTCGTTCATGGTGACAGATATGGCATCCTCAGCCGATGGACTACGCGATGAGATCGTCAGCCTGCTTCCCCGCCTGCGCCGGTTCGCCAGGGTGCTCGCCCGCCAGCCGGCGGACGCGGACGATCTCGTGCAGATCGTGGTGGAGCGCGCGCTCATGAGACTGGACCAGTTCCAGCCCGGCACGCGGCTCGACGCCTGGCTCCTCGCCATGACCCGCAATGCGTGGATCGACGAAACCCGCGCCCGCGCACGGCGCGGCAAGGTGTTTGCCGTCGAGGAAGACGGCGTGGACGTCGGCGTCGATGGCGCGCGCGTGGTGGAGGGCCGTCTCGACGCGCTCGACATGCAGGCCGCCCTCGCGACCCTGCCGGAGGAACAACGAAGCGCCATCGCGCTCGTATGTATCGAAGGCCTCGGCTACCGCGAGGCGGCGGAAGCGATGGGCGTGCCGATGGGCACGTTGACCAGTCGTCTGGCGCGCGGGCGCGAGGCTCTCGAGAAACGGCTTGGCGGAGACGCGACATGAGCGTGACCCAGGAACAGCTCATGGCTTACGCGGACGGCGAACTCGCCGGCATGGAAAAGGCGCTCGTCGAGGCCGAACTCGCCACGGACGCCGATGCGCGCGCCACGGTGGAACGCCACCGCGCCACCCGGGCGAAGCTTTCCGGCGCCTTCGCGCCGATCCTCGACGAACCTGTACCCCAACGTCTCGTCGATGCAGTGAGGCCCGCTCCGAAGACAGAGACGGCGAACGTCGTCGACATCGCAGCGGCGCGCGCGAAGAAGTTCGGTTGGACCCGCCGTGAGTGGGGCGCCATGGCGGCGTGCCTGATGGTGGGCATCCTGTTCGGCGGCGTCGCGCTCCGCAAACCCGATCCCATGATGGTGGCCAGCAACGGCGCCCTCGTCGCGAACGGCGCGCTCGATCGCGCGCTGGACACGCAGCTTGCATCCGATGCCGGGACATCCGTGCGCATCGGGCTCACCTTCCGCGGCGAGGCCGGCGAAGCGTGCCGCACCTATTCCTATGAAGGCGGCGGCGTCAGCGGCCTCGCGTGCCGCGAAGGCGAGACGTGGCGCGTGCAGATGGCCGTGGCGTCGGAGCCTCGCGCGCCCTCGCAGTTCCGGACGGCGAGCGTCGAAACGCCGCCCGCCTTGCTGGCGCTGGTGGAAGAGAAGATCGCCGGCGAAACGCTCGACGCCGCACAGGAGAAGGCGGCGCGCGATAGCGGCTGGCGGCGCTAGCTCGCTTCGCGCAGATAGATCGAGCGCTTCGGCCGCTCCATCACGCGCTGCACCATTGGCACGAAAGCTTCGAGCGGCATCGCATCGTAGTTCGGATCGAAAGCGTTCTGGTCATGCCGGTGGCAGAAGCGCGCGGTGTATTCGAAGTTCGGGTGGCCGCGATACTTCTCGCGCATGTCGCGGTCGAGGCCGAGATAGTGGAAGAAATAATAGCCCTGGAAGATGCCGTGGTTCTCCAGCATCCAGTGGTTCTGTTCGCTGACGAAGGGCTTCAGGATCGCGGCGCCGATGTCGGCGTGGTTCGTCGAACCCAGCGTGTCGCCGATGTCGTGCAGCAGCGCGCAGACGATGTATTCCTCGTCCATGCCGTCGCGTTGCGCGAGCGTGGCCGATTGCAGCGAATGCGTGAGGCGGTCCACCGGATAGCCGCCGAAGTCGCCGTCCAGCAGCTTGAGGTGCGTGATCACCCGGTCGGCGAGGCCCTTGTTGAAGGGGCCCGCGTGCTTGACGATGATGCCCCAGTCCTCCTGGGTGCCGTCCTGCATGGCGGTGAATTTCGCCATGTCGCCCGCATTGCCGTCAGCCATGATTTCCTCCCGGTTCTCTGGCACCGATGATCGGGTCGCATCGCCGCCACGTCAATCGCGAGATCATCCCATGAGACGTTCGCCCGTTCTCGCCGTCCTGGCGGCGCTCGCGCTGACCGCCTGCGTGTCCGCGTCGCCTGCCGCAACGGATGCCTCCGCACTGCGCGGGTGCTGGATCGAGCGGCGCGGCGAAAACACCATCACCCAGCGCTGGTTTCCTGCACGAAAAAGCCCCTCGGGCGAATGGCAGGGCGATGAACTCACCTACTTCCAGAAGGGCGATCCCGACGCCGTGCGCTGGAAGCTGAAGCCCGGCGGCGACGCCGCGCCCTGGTCCATGTGCATGGTCGAGCTCAACATGATGTCCTCGCCGCCGTGCTGGCGCGCCTTTTTCGGTCCGGGAAGGGCGGACGGGGACAATGCGCAGTGGGTCGAGATCGACGCCGGGCCTGAAACGCTGAAGATCACCTACGTCACCGGCGAGGACCGCGCTGTGACCTACGATGGCCGTCGCGACGGCTGCGACTGATTGCTTGGGCGACCAGTCATGGTTGCGAAGCCGGCGGGTTACACCGTACATCCCGGCCATGGTTGCACGCACACTT
>JAWXBS010000080.1:0-9482 GCA_034440275.1 Alphaproteobacteria bacterium | reverse complement strand
GCCGTCGCGCGATCCCCTGTGGAATGCGCTCACGCCGTCGGCGGCCGTGAAGACCACCGCGCTCGCCTTCACGCACAACTGGGCGCCGGAAGCGGCCTCGCGCATCAACGACGTGCTCAATTCCTGCCGCAGCATCGGCAGCTGATCACGAGGACTTCGCCCGGCTGACGTAACGTCCCGCCTTGCGGGGGCGACGGTCGGGCGTATGGTCGTCTCCGGGAATTCGGAGGAGACGACGACATGATCGGCATCATCGCGCACCTGAAAGTGAAGGACGGCCAGCAGGAGGCGCTCGAGGCGGTCTTCCGCGAACTCGCGCCCGCCGTGCGCGCCAACGAGCCGGGTTGCCTCCTCTACACGCTCACGCGCAAGCAGGGCTCCACGACCGAGTATGTCGTCATGGAGCAGTACAAGTCTCAGGCAGACGTCGACGCGCACGGCAAGTCCGCGCACTTCACGACGTTCGCGCCGAGGATGGGGCCGTGCCTCGACGGTCGTCCCGACATCGTGCGTCTCGACGGCATCGATCTCTGAGGAGCACATCATGGATCTCGCTTTTTCCGCCGAAGACCTGAAATTTCGCGACGAGGTCCGTGACTGGATCGCGAAGAATTTCGATGCGCAGACGAAGAGCATTCAGGCGCAGTCGAAGAACGGCTACCTCGACAAGGACACGATGGTCGCCTGGCAGAAGAAGCTCTACGAGCGCGGCTGGATCGCGCCGGACTGGCCCCTCGAGCATGGCGGCCCCGGCTTCACGGCGACGCAGCGCTACATCTACAACATGGAAATGGCCGCCGCCGGCACGCCGACGTTGTCGCCCATGGGCCTGAAAATGGTGGCCCCGGTCATCATGAAGTTCGGCACCGACGAACAGAAGGCCGAGCATCTGCCAAAGATACTGCGATCGGATGTGTGGTGGTGCCAGGGCTATTCCGAGCCGGGCTCCGGCTCCGATCTCGCGTCGCTGCAGATGAAAGCGGAGCGTGACGGCGATCACTATGTGTTCAACGGGTCGAAGATCTGGACCACGCACGCGCAGTGGGCGGACTGGATTTTCTGTCTCGTGCGCACGAGCACGGAGAAGAACCGGCAGGACGGCATCAGCTTCGTGCTCGCGCGCATGGATACGCCGGGCATCACCGTGCAGGCGTTGCCCACGCTCGATGGCCCGATGAAGGGCCAGCAGGAGGTCAATCAGGTCTTCTTCGACAATGTGCGCGTGCCGATCTCGAACCGCATCGGCGAAGAGGGCAAGGGCTGGACGTATGCGAAGTACCTGCTCGAATTCGAGCGCGGAAATGCGTATGCGCCGGGCCTGAAGACCGCGCTCGCGAAAGCCAAGCGTCTTGCTCAATACGAAGGCGTTGATCGCGATCCCGATTTCGCGCGCAAGGCCGCCGAGCTGGAAATCCAAATCGCCGCGCTCGACGCGACGGAGCTGCGGATTTTCTCGTCGCTGTCGGCGGGCAAATCCATCGGCGCTGCGTCGTCGATGCTGAAGTGTGCAGGATCGGAGGCGCAGCAGGCCATTAGCGAACTCGCGCTCGAAGCTATCGGCCTCTACGGCCAACCGTTCGTGGAAGACACATGGGCGGAACTGCAGGGCCGTTCCAACGCGCCGCGTCCGGGGCCGGACTACGCTGCGCCCGTCGCGCCGTCCTACTTCAACTACCGCAAGACCTCGATCTACGCGGGCTCGAACGAGGTTCAGCGCAACATCATTGCGAAGCTGGTCCTCGGTCTCTGAGGCAATAGCCAGGTAGCAAAAAAGGCGGCCGCTCCTTCGGGAGGGCCGCCTTTTCCTTGCGTGCTCTTCCAATCGCTATTGCGCCGGCTTCGGCGTCACCACAATCCGCACCGCCTTGTCGTTCACGAAGGTGGCGCGCGCCGCAGCGACAAGTTCTTCCTTGGTGATCGCTTCGACATCGCTCACGCGCGTGCGCATGAGATCGAAACGGCGGGGATTGGTCTGCGCGTCCTGCAGCACCGCCACCCAGTAGTTGTTGGACCGCTCCGATGTGCGCAGCTGATCGACCACCGGCGCCCGCGCCCGCACGATGCTGTCGGCGTCGATGCGGCCTTCGCGCAGTTCGGCGGTGATCTTGTCGACCGTCGTCCAGAAGCGCGCGATGTCGGCGGGCGGGGTTTCCACCTGTGCGGCGACGTAACCGTAGCCGGAGAAGGTCTGGGAGATGTCTTCCTCGGTCTGCGGCGAGTAAGTGGCGCCGAGCGCCTCGCGGTATTCCTCCGTCAGACGGTCATCGAGGATCGTCAGCGCCAGACGCACCGCGCGCGCCTTGCGGGCGTCGGCGAAGTCGATGGACGGCCATGCGATGTAGGCGACGGCTTGGTCGGCGCGGCCCTCATGCGTCCACTGCAGCGGCTGCGGCGTCGCTGCGGGGAACATGACATTGCGCACGCGCTCGGGAATTTCCGTGCGTGCGGGCAGCGCACCGAATGTCTTGCCCACGGCGGCGATCACCGCGTCGGCGTCGAAGTCGCCGACCACCGAGATTTCCAGCGGACGTGTCTTCAGCGGCCCCTCGATGAGGCGCTGGAAGTCGTTGATTTCGAGCGCCTTGGCCTGTTCCAGCGTCGGGAAGATCCAGCGGCTGTCGCCGCGACGCAGATACGCGCCGCTGTCGCGATCGAGCACCCGGCCCGGCGCCGTGGCGTACTGGCGGATGAAGTTTTCAGCCGACGCCTTGATCCGCGCGAGACCATCCGGACGGAACGCCGGATCGCTTACCTGCGCCGCAAGCAGCTGCATCTGCAGGTCGAGATCTTCCGCGCGCGTGCGGCCGGAGACGATGAACTCGTCCTCGCCGAAGCCGAAGCCCGCGCCGACGACCTTGCCGGCAGTGGCGCGCTCGATGTCCTCTCGTGTCATCTTGCCGAGACCGGCTTCCGCCATCACGAACGGCGCCAGGATCGGCACGCCGGGCGCCACGCGATCGGCATAGGCGAGGCCGCCGCGCAGCCGCACGCTCACGTTGATGCGCTTTTCCTCGTAGGGCGTTTTCTTCAGCGTCAGCAGCACGCCGTTCTGGAACTTGATGAGGTCGAGACCGAATTCCTCGTTGCGTGTCCGCTGCGCGACAGCGCCCGGCGTTCCGAAGTTCGAATAGGCGAACACGGCCTCGGCTTGCGCGGCAGGCGGCGCGACGCGTTGGCTCGACGTCACGCGGTAGGCCGCGAGAATCGCCGCATCGCCACCGGGGATCGGCTCACTGCCGGTGACATAAATGAGCGGGCCTTGCGTGCTGGAGTTGGCGGCGGGGAATGTCGCCTTGAGCGCCGCGGTGACGGCGGCAGCGGTGAGCCCCTGGGTGGCGCTCGTGAAGAGCGTGAGCGAGGTCGAGGGATGGGTGAAGACTTCTTCGGCGTCGAAGGCGCCGGCGATGCCGCTCGCGAGGCGGCGCGTGTCGCGTGTCGCGGCGCTGGCGGCTGCGGACTCGTAGCCCGCTTTCATGTCCGCGATCTCGCGATCCACTTCCGCCTGCGTTACGCCGTAGCGCAGCGCGCGGCGCAATTCCTGTTCAGCGGCGGTCATGCCCGCGTTCCACTGGCCCGGACGGACGTCGACATCCAGCACGGCGAGCGTGGCGCTTTCTTCCAGATCCGAACGCGAGACGTCGGCACTGATGAACGGCGCGTTCGACTGACGCGCGATACGTTGCAGGCGGCGGTTGACCGTGGCGTAGGCGACATCGCGCACGATATCCTGGCGTCGCCACGCGGCGCTGTCGCGCGCGATATCGGGCGGGCTTACCCATGTCAGCGACACGCTCGCGGGTAGGCCCGCTTCCACGCGGTGTTTCGCTTCCGCGCCGCGCCGCGCGACCGTGCCATAGGTGGGCGCCGGATCGGCGGGGCCAGTCGCGTTCCAGTCGGAAAACTTCGCCCTGATGCGGTTCTCGATGTCGGCGACGTCTATGTCGCCGACGATCACGAGCAGGGCGCGCTCCGGGCGGTAATTGCCCTGATAAAAGTTGACGAACTCGCTGCGCGGCATGGTGCGGATCGTTTCCTGCGTGCCGATCGGCCAGCGGGTCACGAGCGGCTGGTCCTTCAGGTAAAAGGAAAAGCGCTCCTTGATGTTGCGGTACTCCGGATTGTCGCGCGCCCGCTCTTCCGAGAGGATGATGCCGCGTTCGCGGTCGATGGCGGCGGCGTCGAGCGTCAGGCGGCCTGCCGTTTCGCGCATGATCATCAGGCCGGTGTCGAGCATGGCCGTATCAGTCTTCGGCAGGTCGAGCATGTAAACGGTTTCACCGAACGAGGTGTAGGCGTTGGTGTCCGGGCCGAACGCGAGACCGGCGCGCTGCAACAGCTTCACCATCTCGCCTTCCGGCACGTTCTGCGAGCCGTTGAAGTTCATGTGCTCGAGAAAGTGCGCGATGCCGCGCTGTGCGTCGGTTTCCGACATGGCGCCGGCGTCGATGCGGAAGCGGATCGACGCGATGCCCGCAGGTTGTGTATTGCGCATGAGTGCGTAGCGCATGCCATTCGGCAGGACGCCGTACTTCACGGCGGGATCGGGTGCGATGTCGACGCCGTCATGCGGCCAGACGCGCGCGGCTTGCGTGGTCGCTGTCTGACGCGCCTCCGATGGAAGCGGCGCGGAGGAGATCGCGATGGCGGCGAGCGTGGCGGCGAACGCGGCGCGCAGGAGCTTCTTCATGCGTGGGATCCCGTAGTCAGGTTGAGATTGATCGAATCTCGATATACCCCGCCTGACAGGGATGGGAAGCCGCGTTCGACAGACGACGGGCGACTACTTCGCCGGGGTGACGGTCGTCTCGGAAGCGCTCCACGCGGGCACGGCCACGATCAGGCGTTCCTCGGCGGTCTTGATCTCGCCGGCCTCGTCGATGGTGCTGCGGCTCACCTTGATGACCGCGCGGCCTTCGCCCTCCGACTCCAGTTCCCACGTGTTGAAGTCGCCGATCATGTAGACCTTGAAGTCGTCCATCGGCGTCTCCGGCGCAATGGCGAGATAGACGTATTCGCCATTGATCGCGGGGTCGCCCCCGACCACCGTGAAGAACTTGGAGTCGCCGGTCTTGAGGCCGACCACGCGCGAGACGTTGGTGTCGCGGTGATGGTCGGCATCTTCGTTTCGCGCCTTGACGACGACGGCAGGGCCTGCCGGTTCGGCGGGTTTGGCAGCGACGGATGCGGCGGGCGCGTTGTCGCCCTTCGGTGCTGCGCCTTCCGGCGCGCACGCGCTCAGCGCCAGCGCGGCGCAGGCAATCAGAGTTCTCATGGTCTTCCCTCCAGTCCCTGACGCCGAACCTGAAGCGAACACAGGTCAGGCGTCAACGGGGTTCACGACCAGCGACCGCGTACACGGGCGATGCGGTCGAGACGCGCGGCGTAGAGGGAGATGTCGTGGATGCGGGTGAGCAGCAGATTGCGCGAGAAGGGCCACAGGAAAAGGCTGCGGATCGCTAGGATGACCACCGAGCCCGTGGGGCGTTTGCGTACCGGCTTCAGACGCTTGCCCTTCAACAGATAGGGCTCGCCGGTGTGGACGTAGCCGTTGAGCCACGACGGCGGCACGAGCGGCACCACGTCGCCGGAGTTCACGATGCGGTAGTGCGGGGCTTTCACGATGGCGGGAAAGTCACGCCCACCCACACGCGGGCTGCCAAATGTGTAAACCGCCGCGATGCGACCGCCGATGTCGTCGCGACCGCCGAGCGCCGCCGACGCCACGAGCGCTACCGCGCCGCCGAGCGAATGGCCGGTGAGATACACCGACTTGCCGGGGACGGCATTGATTGCCGCATGCACCTTGGCTTCGACGAGGCGGTAGGCGTCGTAGAAGCCAGAATGCACGCCGACGTGCTGGGGATGGTTCTCGACCTCCGCCCGACCGACGCCGATGCGGAAGTCTGTCTTGCGGTCCGCCTTGCTAGTGGTGCCGCGAAACGCGACGACGATGAAGTCCTTCGCTTCCACGACGATCGCTTCGGTATCGTCCACGGCGATGGCGTCGACGAGCTTCAGCCCGCCATGCGCAAGCGCGGCGTCGAGCAGCGGTTTGCGCGCGGGGTCTTCGAACGCGATGTAGGACAAGAGCGAGAGCTTCGCGAGCAGGGCGGCCATGCGGTCCGAGTACGCGGCGCGGCGGCGCGGGATGGCCTCGACGTCGTCGGCCCAGATCGGCGCGACCTGCGCCAGCGCCTCGCTCGGCTCCTTCATCTCCTCCGAGAAGGCGCTGACGAGTTTTTCGAACTCACCCTTCTGCGCGGCTTCCAGTTCGGTGCGTTTGCGCCTGTGTTCCTCCAGCAGTGACTCCAGCTTGCGCCGGCGCTGCTGGTATTGGTCGAGCCATTCCTCAGGCTTCTCGAAGAGCTCCTTGAGCCCCGCGAGCGCCGTTTCGGGTCTGCGTCCGTCGTCCGCCATGTTCGCCTCTCCCGGTCACGCGACCCTAGCGCCGCCGCGTGACGTTTTCGAGGCTTTGTCACGCGAAGCGCGAAAAGCCGGTGACGCAGGTCACGTCCGGGCGGTCAGCCGCCGGCGAGCTTGCGCATGAACTTCTGGGTCTGGCCGCCGCCCTGGTCGTAGGCTTCCATGCCCTTGGTGTCGGTGATCTTCGACCAGTTGTCGCGCACTTCCTCGGCCGACACGCCGTCCATGGCCAGCGCCACGCCGTCGGTCTCGTAGATGCGCGCCACCGCAAAGACACCCGCGCCGGCGGCAAGCACCGTGCCCGACGGCGCATCTTCGGAAACGAGATAGACGACGCCCGGCGTCACGTAGTCCGGCTTCAGCGCTTCCAGCACCTGCTCGGGGATGCCGATGTTCTGGGTCATGCGCGTCGCGGCGACGGGAGAAATCGCGTTGATCTTGATATTGTTCTTCATGCCCTCGATCTTCATCGTGTTCATGAAGCCGACGAGCGAGAGTTTCGCCGCGCCGTAGTTCGACTGGCCGAAGTTGCCGTAGAGACCCGTCGAAGACGTCGTCACCACGATGCGCCCGTAGTTCTGCGTCTTCATGATTTCCCAGACGGCCTTCACCGGCTTCACGGTGCCCATGAGGTGCACGGCCATGACCGCGTCGAAGTCGGCGATCTCCATCTTGGAGAAGCTCTTATCGCGCAGGATGCCGGCGTTGGCGACGAGGATGTCGATGCGGCCCCACTGGTCCATCGTCTGCTTGACCATGGCGGCGACGCCGGCCTCGTCAGTCACAGACGCGCCGTTGGCGATCGCTTCACCGCCCAGCGCCTTGATCTCGGCGACGACCTTCTGCGCCGCTTCCGAGCCGCTGCCCGAACCGTCCATGGCGCCGCCAAGGTCGTTGACGACCACCTTGGCGCCGCGCTTGGCGAGATCGATGGCGTGGCAGCGCCCGAGGCCGCCGCCCGCTCCGGTGACGATCGCGACCTTGCCGTCGAACCGAATGTCGCTCATCGCCATGTACTCCGTGGATTGTGATCGAATGCTGCCGGTGCTGCTGCCATGCGGGGGTTCGGCGGGTCAAGGCGAAGCCCGGTGACCAATGCGCGCGCGTCGCTCAGCGGGGGAAGACGAAGGCGCCGGCAGGACGGATCGCCACGTGCGCTGCGCCGCCGTTGTCTGGCCCTTCGCCCGGCGCCGAATGCCCTCGCCAGATGACGCCGCCGGCCTCCAGCATCACGAGGTCGAAAGCGCCTTGGGGCCGGCGCGCCACCACTCGTACTGCGGCGCCGGATGAGGCAAACGTCAAAGCCTCGGCGCGCACCACACCGGTCACCGGGCCATCGGGGGCCGTGCTCGCGATGTCGCCGAAGGGCGTCGAGAGCACGCGGTTGCGCACCGCGCCCTCGAACCTGTTGATCGCGCCGAGCGCCGCCGCCGCCTCCGGCGACGCAGGCTGGTCGTACAGCGTGCGCGGCGGGCCGGCCTGCACGAGGCGGCCCTCTCGCAGGATGGCGATCTGGTCGGCGACGTAGAGCGCTTCGTCAGCATCGTGCGTCACGAAAAGGGCGGTGGCGCCAATGGAAGCGATGGCGTCGAGCGTGCGATCGCGTAGGTCCGCGCGCAGCGCTGGGTCGAGACCGGAGAAGGGTTCATCGAGCAGCACCGCGCGTGGACGCGGCGCCAATGCGCGGGCGAGCGCCACGCGCTGCTGTTCGCCGCCGGAGAGTTCGTGCGGATAGGCCTCGGCGCGATGCGCAAGCCCCACGCGATCGAGCCACGCCATCGCTTCGTGCTTGCGCGCCTCCCGTTCCAGCGCATTCAAACCGAATGCGACGTTCTGCGCCGCCGTCATGTGCGGGAAGAGGGCGAAATCCTGAAAGACGAAACCGACACGCCGCGCTTCAGCCGGGACCAGCAGGCGCGTCGTCGAGACTTCCTTGTCGCCCAGCGTGATGCGTCCGCCGTCCACAGGCTCAAGGCCCGCGATCATGCGTAGCAGCGTGCTCTTTCCTGAGCCCGACGCGCCGAGCAGCGCCGTCACCTTGCCCGCCGGCGCGGTGAGCGTGATGCCGTCCACCGCAGCGCGGCCCGTGAATACGCGACGCACATTCTCGACGCGCACTTCGCACGGCGTTTCGCTCATCCCCGGTCTCCCGCGCGCGATCGCGTCAGGCGACGCGACAGCATGACGACGGGTATCAGTCCGGCGAGCGTGATCATCAAGGAGGGCGCGGCCGCCTGCACCAACCGCTCGTCGCTGGCGTAGGCGTGCGCCCGCGTGGCGAGCGTCTCGAAGTCGTAGGGGCGCAGCACGAGCGTTGCCGGCAGCTCCTTCAGGATTTCGACGAAGACGATCAGCGCACCGGCGATGGCGGCGGGCGCGGCGACCGGCAATTCCACACGCAGCGCGCGTTGCAGCGCGCCGACGCCGAGTGTGCGGCCCGCGTCCGCGACGTTGCGCGTCACGCGCGTCAGGCCCGCCTCGATCGGCTGCGCGCCGGCCGCCGCGAAGCGCGACGCATAGACCCACAACAGCATCGTCACGGCGACCGCGCCGCTCAATCCGCCGACGACTCCCGCTTCACGCAACACGCCGAACACCGCCAGCGCGCCAAGCGCCGTCACCGCACCCGGTGCGGCGTAGCCGATCGCGGCGGCGAACAGGCCGATGCGTCCCGAAACACGTCGCGCCGCGAAGGCGATCAGCGCAGATAGGGCGAGCGTCACGGCAGCGCCGACGCTGGCGATCACGAGCGAGCGCGCGAGCGGCTCGGCCAGCGCCGCAAAATCGTCCAGCGTGCGGAAGCTCGCGAGACGCAAGAGCCACGCGATTGGAATGATTGCGCCGAGCAGCGCGAGGGTTGTGCAGAAGCCGGCCGCGGCGAGGGCGGCGACAGGCGAGAGATCGAAGCGCTTCAAGGCGCGCCAACGCGTCGATCCGCCACCAAAACCGCGACGCCCGCGCGCGGCGCGTTCGAGCCAGAGGAAACCGAGTGCGCCGAGCAGCAACAGCGATGCGAGCTGCATAGCGAGCTGCGGTTCGCCGCGTGAGAACCATGCGCG
>JAWXBS010000079.1:0-22673 GCA_034440275.1 Alphaproteobacteria bacterium | reverse complement strand
TCACTGCATCCTCGATGACGATCAGCGCCTGTGAGAGCGCTGCATCCCGCTCCATGCCTCTCGGCAAGGCTTCGGCGCGTGCGAGTGTGCCTCGCGCCGCGCCGTCACGCACGGCGGAGCTTGCCTGCGCAATGCCAAGGAAGGCCACCGCGAGCGCGGCGATCCCGAAGGTCGCCGACGCCGCGCGGGGCGCCTCAACGAATGTAATAGGTCTGATAGAGTTCACTGTAATAATCGGGCTTGTCGTACATGAGGCGCGACGCCAGACCCGACTCCACACCTTCCAGCACCACACCGGAGATGTTGGCGCCGTGCGTGCGGAGCTGGTCGATCGCGCTGCGCACGATCGGCGTGGGCGTCTTGCCCCAGCGGACGACCATCAGCACCGAGTCCGCGATGGACGCCAGCACCCGCGTATCCGAGACCGGCATGACCGGCGCGGAGTCGAGGATGATCACGTCGTAGCGGGCGCGGAGCGCTTCGATCAGCGAGCGCATGGCGTCCGAGCCGAAGAGGTCGCGCGGTGTGAACTCCGCCTGGGCGAGCGGGACGATGTCCACGCCCGAGCCCGGATCCTTCTGGATCACGTCGTTCAGCGTCGCCGTGCGGAAGAGCACTTCCGTGAGGCCCTTCTCCACTTCGAGACCGATGCAGTGCGTGGTCGAACGACGGCGAAGGTCGCAGTCGACGAGCACGGTCCTGGAGCCCGCGAGCGCCGAGATGCGCGCCAGCGAGATCGACGTCGTGGTCTTGCCTTCGTCCGGCAGCGCGGAGGTGATGCAGAGCACCTTCACCTTGCGGTCGGGCGAGGAGAAGAAGACGCCGGCGCGGACGTTGCGGAGCGCTTCGCCGAAGGCCGAGAGCGGACGCTTCAGCACGAAGGATTCCGGCGTCAGCAGTTCGCCGTCGATCATCCGCGTGCGGCGATCGAGGAACGGCACCTGGCCGAGGCACGGCACGCCGAGGCGCGACTGTACGTCTTCCGGCGTGCGGAAGGACTGTTCCAGCATCTCGACCACGACCACCGCGAGCGCGCCGAGGGCTGCGCCCAGGACAAGACCGATGATGAGGTTGAGCACGGGCTTCGGCGAGGACGGCGAGGTCGGGATGCTGGCGCGCGAAACCACGCGGGCGTCCGGCTGCTCGATGCCGCTCTGGGCCGCGATTTCACGGTAGCGCGTGAGCAGCGCTTCGTAGAGCTGACGGCTGGCGTCGGCGTCACGCTTGCGTTCACGCAGCGAGACTTCGCCGATGTTCTGTTCCGCAAGCTGCGTCTGTTGCACGCCGAGCGTCTCGTCGATCGCGTTCACGTTGCTGCGCGCGATGCGGACTTCGTCTTCGACGCTCGACACGATGCGGCGGATTTCGTCGTTGATCTGCTCGTTGAGCGACGCGTATTGGCGGTCGATCTGCAGCATGTCGGGGTGGCGGGCGCCCTTCTGTGCGGAGAGTTCCGCACGGCGGCGCGACAGCTCGGCTTGCTGCGTGCGAAGGCTCTGGATCGTGCCCGACTGCAGGGCTTCACGCGAGGCATCGGCCGAACCGCCCGACGAGAGACTGGCGCGCAGGCTGCCGAGACGCGCTTCGGCGCGCGACAGTTCCTGCATGCGCTCGGCGCGCTGAAGGTTCAGGGCCTGGGCGGTCTGTTCGGTGAGGCGCACGCCGTCGGCGTTGAGCAGGCCTTCACGGGCGCGGTACTCTTCGACGTCGCGTTCCTTGCGCTGCACTTCCACCGACAGTTCCGACAGACGCGTGGAGAGCCAGTCGTTGGCGGTCTTCAGCGTGTCGTACTTCGTCTGCAGCTGCTGCGTGAGATAGTGGCTGGCGTAGGCGTCGGCGATGCGCGCGGCCTTCGCCGGATCGCGCGAGGTGTAGCTGATCTCGACGAGGTAAGTCATGCCCAGGCGCTTCACGTCGAGACCGGCCTGGAGGGCGGTCACGGCGTCTTCGCGACGTTTCTGGCGTGAAGCGGCGCTCTCGGTGACTTTCGCGGCAGGCCCGCCGAACGCGGCGCGCATCGATGCGATGACGCCCGGCGAGGGCGGCGTGCCGAACTCGCGGTCTTCAAGAAGTCGCAGGGAGTCCACC
This sequence comes from Alphaproteobacteria bacterium, assembly GCA_034440275.1. Taxonomy (GTDB): domain Bacteria; phylum Pseudomonadota; class Alphaproteobacteria; order Caulobacterales; family Aquidulcibacteraceae; genus VFBF01. Next base: position 20,585 of record JAWXBS010000079.1, on the reverse strand, counting down.
ACGCGGCCCGCGAGGAAGCGCGAGCGCATGATCTGGGTTTCGGTGTCGATGGTGGCCGCATCCGGCGGCAGGTCGCGCACGATGGACTCGACGTTGCCGAGCACCCGCTTTTCGCGAAGGTCGATCTGGACCTGTGCAGTGGAGGTATAGAGCTTGGTGGCCGTCAGGGTGGCGAAGACCACCATGAGGAAGACCGAGGCGAGAATGGCCGCAAACAGCCAGATGCGCCGGCGGAACATCTCCACGATCTTCAACAGGCCGAACTGGTCCATCGGCTGTTGCTGAACAACACCGCCGCCGTTGCCGCCCTCGGGCATCCGTCCACCGAAATCCGCCGCCATTGGCTCTCTCCTCGCGCTTCCGTCGGGACTTCAGCGCCTAGAGGCGCAAAGCGGCCGACACGACGAAGCGATTAACGTCGTAGTCCTGCGCCGGAATGGCGCCTGACGAGTCCTGTTTCTCGAAACGCCACGCGGCGCCGAGTTCCACTCGCCTGTTGAGCAAGTACCGTGCCCCTGCATCGACAAACCAAAGGTCGTCGTCGCGGTTGATGCCCTCGAACGCGCGGTCGCCCCTGGACACGCCCGCCGTCAGCAGGACGTTGCGGCGCAATTCATAGTCAATGCGCGCGTCATAATTGGTGGCCACGTAAGAGGACGCGAGGCCTGTGAGCGTCTCTTCGACCCGGCGTTTCGCCGACAGGGTCACTGTCGCGACAGGCGAGGCGAAGTACTCAATTTTCCCGTCAAACGCGAGCCCGCTTGGGGAAGCGAGGCGCCCGTCGTCGTAGTTCTGCTGCAGATAACCGACCGCAATTTCGCCCCGGACGAGATTGCCGATGTCGGTGTTCACCCCGACCATGTAGCTGGAGCCGGTCGAATTCCGGTCGAACGCGGCGCGCGGCGGGGCCAGTTCGTATTCACGCTCGTTGCCGGAAACCTGGGCAAGGAGCGCGGTGTCCGGGCTCAGCGCGTACTCGACCCGGCCCGTAAGGGTGGTCGCCACGTAGTCCCGGTCGTCCTGTTCTGCGACACCGCCGCCGATGAGGGGCGCGTCCTTGTAGTTGAAGCCTTGCCGGTCGAGGCGGAGCGACGCCCGGATCCGGTTGAACTCGTGGACGCCGGCGATGAACGCCTCACGGACCTCGTAGCGGACCGGCTTGGCGGCGGCGGTCGGGGTGTCCGGCGCGCCGCGGGCTTCGGCGAGGCGGGCCTGGCGACCGCCGACCATGATGTAGGTGGCGCGCTGGATGTCGAGCCGGCCCTGCGCCTCGATGAACGGATCGCTATGATGCTCGGAGTCGTTGTCCTGGTAGCGATAGTCGTCGAGGCCGACCGCGACCTGGATCTGGTGACGCGACCAGGTGCTCTCCAGACCGACCCGCGCGCGGGTCGTGTAGGTCATGTCGTCGGTCTGGTTGTTGGTTTCGTAGAAGATGTTGTCGTCGTAACCGAGCTCAAGCGCCACGCTGGGCCTGGCGACGAAGGCGCCGAGGCGAATGCCGGCAGGTTCATAGTCTGGACGGGGCCTTTCGGCGACGCTCTCGTTGCGACCGCGATCGGGGCCCCAGCGCGGGCCGTCCTCCGGGTTCTGGGCATGCGCCAGGCCCAACGGAGCCAAAACGAACAACGCCGCACACACAAGCAACCGCGACTTCTTCATCCCCGACACGCCCTTCTTAGTCGTTCTGGAAAACCGGAAACGACTTCTGCGCCGTCACGCTGCGCGCGCCACGTGAACACACGCGGACGATGAATCGAGGCCCCGCCGGACCCCAATGTGGATAGTTTCCGCTGCTCGGCCGCCCTCCCCGGACGTCGCCGAAGCCTCTTGCTGACGCAAGGGATCCTTAAGGGGCGTTTACACCTCTGGGGCGAACGCCACAAGCAATCGAATTGATAACTTTGCGAAAGTCGACCGTTTCGCGGCCGGGCGCCTCTAGAAGAAGCGCTCGGTGATGCGGATCGTGTCGCCCGGCTGCACCGGCAGTGCCGCGTTCATCTTCACCCGGCGCTCCTGCGCCTCGTTGCGGTGCTTGATGAAGACCTGACGCTGGTTGGCGCGGTAGGTGAACCCGCCGGCGGTGGCGACGGCGTTCTGCACTGTCAGACCCTCGGAGAACGGATACTCGCCCGGACGCGTGACTTCGCCGAGAATGTAGAAGGCGCCCTTGATGATCCGGAGAGTGTCGCCCGGCTGCACGACGACTGGCGAGAGCAGCGAGTATTCCTGCTCGGTCTCCTCGCCCTGACGCTTGATCATCACGCGGGTCTGGTTGGCGAGCGTGGTGAAGCCCCCGGCGGTGGCCACCGCGTTGAACACGTTCAGGCCCGTCGTGTAGGGGTACTCGCCCGGTCGGGTGACTTCGCCCAGGATGTAATACGGACGGAAGTTCAGGAGATCGACGCTGACGCGGGGATCCAGAAGGATCTCTTCCTGCGACAGCTTCTTCTCCAGCACGTCCTCGAGTGCGCGGCGCGTAAGGCCCGCCGCCTGGATTTCACCGATGAACGGCATGGCGAGACGTCCGGTGCTGTCCACCAGGAACTCGCCGGAGAGGCTCGCCTCGCCAAACACCAGGACGCGCACGCGATCGTTGATGCCGAGAACGTAGCCGTCATCGCTGGCCGACTGTGGCGCGTGGGGTTGTCCGGCCTGCGGAGCCGGCGTCGCCTGAACGGGCGTCGCGACGGCAGGCGGCGTGGTGGTCGGCGAGACCACGGGCGCCGTCGGCGCACCGCGCGGCGCTGTCGGCAGCGTCGGCGCTGTTACAGTCCGGGACGGTGGCGCGGGTGTCTGCGCCGGCGCGGCGCTGACGCCGGCAAGCGTGAAAAACGCTGCAAAAGCAACGGCAAGAAGGCCAAGTTGCGGGGCGGACCTACGGGTCATGTCGTATCCCTTTTTGCGCGTTACGTGCGCCAGAATCCCATGGAACGCAAGATTGACGCCTGCCATGCGGCACATCGCGCTGAAGTGTTCCCGGCGCCGTCTCAGGTGGACAACAGTCGCACCGACAAGCCGTGCAGACAGACCGCCGAAAGACGCCCTGTGGCGTGGGCGCCGGTATCGACGCCAATGCGGTGCTGGTCGCGGTGAAAGCGTTCGACCGGCGTATTGCCGTGAACCACCACAAAGGACCGCTGTTCGCGCGAACTCAGAAAGGGTTCACGGATGTTAAGCATGTCCCGCTCCTGCTGAGCGTCGAGTTCGACCCCCGGCTTAAGGCCGGCATGAACGAAGACATAGTCCCCGAAAAGGACGTGGAGCTTTAGCGCGCGCAGGAAGACGAGATGCTCGCGGGGCATGGCCGCCCGAAGCGCGTCGGCGACGCGGGTCAGTTCGCGCGGTCCGGCCAGCGCCGAGGGCGCGTTGACGCCATAAGAGAAGAGTGTTTCGCGTCCGCCCTTGCGCAGCCAGGCGCCGCCCTTTGCGGGGCGCTCAAGAAAACCGAGCAGCGCGGCGTCATGCTTTCCTTTGAGGAAGTGCACTTCGATGGGGCCGCGGTAGAGTTCGATCAGGCGGTCGATGCAGGCGCGGGATTCAAGCCCGCAGTCCACATAGTCGCCGAGAAAGACGATGGTCGGGACCACCCCGTCGCCACGGGAACGCTCGATATCGTTGTGGATCTGGCTGAGGAGGGCGCCCAGCAGATCCGCCCGGCCATGGACGTCCCCCACCGCATAGACCCGACGTCCGTCGGCCATGCGCGCCGTCCACTGGGGTGCTGGGATCCGGAGCATGCTTCGACGACTCTCGATTCGGGCGTTCGCTGCACGCGAATTCCGAAGCCATCCACCGACCATCACAGCAGAGGGGCGACCACCCAGCGGAACCACGCGAAAAAGGTCAGATCAAAGCGCCTGTCAGGCGTCAATCAGGGTCGCGGATCAGGCGTATTCTGTGCCGGTTCGACCCGTTCCGGCTGGGTTTGAGAACTTTCCGCCGACGCCTGCCGCTGACCGAGCCACGCGATTACCTTCGGGACGCCCTGAAACAGCGCACCCCAGACCACCAGACTGTAGACGACGGCGCCAAGCATTGCGCTGAAGCGCATCACGCCACGCTTTGTCACCCGTGATCTCAGACGACCGCGCGGCAAGAGCCCTCCGTGGTCAGCGTCGTCCGGCGATATTTCGCCCAGAACGCGAATTGATGCCGGAGCAGGCGCGCCAGTTTGGATAATGGGCATGACAGCTCGGTTACCGAAGCGTTTCTTGCACACGCTCAGTTTTTGTTGCGTTGCACAAAGTTTGCGGTTGCATGCCGAAACCGTCGCATGCGATTGGTAAGAAAGAGTTTACGTCTTGGACCTGGGGATCCGCATCATGGGCGCAGAAGCCGCCAAACGGTACGAATCCTGGACGAATGGGTCACTCCGCGCCAGGCGCCGGTCCCGTGAAGAAGGAGGCGCGACCCGGCAACGGGACCACGTCATCACAGACCGTGGCCTGATCTCGACTGTCGAGAAAGCCAATGGCCCGCTCAAGCGCCTGTTTGATCTGGCAGCAGCACTGTCTCTTCTTGTCCTGCTGTCGCCGATTCTGCTGACTGTGGCCGCCCTTATTCGTCTCAGCGACGGCGGGTCATCGTTCTATGGCCACAAGCGGGTCGGGCGTCAGGCCCGCCCCTTCCGCTGCTGGAAATTCCGCACCATGCGGGTGAACGGCGACGAAATCCTCGCCGCCCACCTTGCCGCGAACCCGGAAGCCGAGCGCGAATGGCTGGAAACGCAAAAGCTCACTGACGATCCGCGCGTCACCGCCATCGGCGCCTTCCTGCGCAAATCGAGCCTTGATGAGCTGCCGCAGCTCTGGAACGTCGTGCTCGGAGAGATGAGCCTGATCGGGCCGCGCCCGATCGTGCGTTCTGAACTCGACAAATACGGCAAGGACCGTCGCTTCTACCTGCTGGTGCGTCCGGGCATTTCGGGGCTCTGGCAGGTCAGCGGCCGCAGCAACACGACCTACGAACGCCGCGTCGAACTTGACCGCCTTTACCTCGAGAACTGGTCTTACGCGCAAGACCTTGCGATTCTGGTGAAGACGCCGCTCGCGGTGTTGAAGTCCGAGGGCGCGGTCTAGGCGAAGCGGCTTGATTATTGCTCGGCGGGAAGCGCCTTAGACGCGCCCGCCGCGCGCGGACCATTCCCGGGAACACCCGCCATGAAGCCAATACTGCTGATCGAAGTGAACGAGGTCCCCAATGTGGTCCTCGACGCCTACGCACGGCGTTCGCCCTTCATGAAGGCGTTCCTCGAAAAGTGTGACCGCTACGAAACCGTGTGCGCCGACCAGATCCAGCTCGATCCGTGGATCGCGTGGCCGTCGTTCCATCGCGGCGTGAACGATCAGGCGCACGGCATCCTGCGACTCGGCCAGGACACCTCCGTCGCCGACGCGAAGTATCCGCCGGTCTGGCGCGTGCTTGCGGACAAGGGCGTCTCGACGGGCGTTTATGGTTCGCTGTTCTCCAGCGCCGAAGTCGATCACGGCCCGTACAGGTTTTTCGTTCCGGATGTCTTCTCCCCGCACGACGAAGTGAAGCCCGCGTCGTTGAAGTCGTTCCAGGCGTTCAACCTGCAGATGACCCGCAACTCCGCGCGCAATGCGGACAAGAAGATCGCCGGCGGCGGCTACAAGTCGATCCTCGAGAACATTCTGAGCGGGCGCATTTCCATCGGCACCTGTGTGCGTATGGCCATGCAGATCGTCAGCGAAAAGCTTGATCCGGTAAAGGTTTCGCGTCGCCGCAACACGCAGACGGAAATCCATGCCGACATCTTCGCGTCCCTCATCGAAAAGGAGCGCCCGCAGTTCGCGACGTTCTACACCAACAACGTCGCCGCCGCGATGCACCGGTTCTGGTCGGCGTCCATGCGCGAAGTCGGCACGATCAACGGCGAGCGCCTTTCCGACGCCTGGGTCGATGCGTATTCCGACGAAGTCTTCGTCGCGCTCGAATCCGTCGAGCGGCTGTTGAAACGCCTGATGAGCGGTCCCTACAAGGACGCCACGATCGTCATCGCCAGCGCCATCGGTCAGGAAGAAATCCCGGCCGAAAACCACGCAAGCTTCGTCACCATCTCCGACCTCGACGCCTTCGTCTCCGCCGCCATCGGCGAGCCCGGCAAGCCCGTGCGCTACGAAACGGTGCCGACCATGGTGCCGGACTTCACCCTGCGCTTCGAGAACGTCGAAGACGCCGAGCGCATGAACGCGCGCCTGCGGTCGCTCACGATCGGCGACCAGCGGGCCGTTGAAACGCTTGAGCGCATGACGGCCAAGGAACTCGTCACCGCCGACGGCGAGATGGCGCATATCCGTCACGCCTACGACGACAGCACGCACTTCAAGCACGCCATCACCTACTTCTCGACCGACGCGCGCACGATCCATCTCAGCATGCAGATCGACGATTATGCAGGCGCGGAAAAGATCGCGTTCGGTAACGACGTGATGGATTTCCACGCCGCTGGCATCGGCCGCGTGTCGCACGATGAAGGCGTGAACTGCACCGCGCAGCACTGTGCCGAAGGATCGATGCTGGTGTACGGCGCGAGCAAGCCGCACGCAGGCATCCAGCGCGTGTCGGCGCTCGACTTCGCGCCCAGCCTGCTTGCGCACTTCGGCGCCGAAGCGCCACGCGCCTATATGAAAGGCAAGCCGGGCATACGCCTCGGCTAGCGCGCGGGACCGGGCGCGCCCTTGCGGCGCGCGATGGCTTCGGCGAACACCTGCTCGAAGCGCTGCGCGATCGCCCCGATGTCGAAGTGACGCTCGGCGTACGCGCGTCCCGCCTCGCCGGCTGCGGCGCGTCGCGCGGGATCGCCGTGCAGCAGCCTTGCCGCTTCGACGAAGCCATTTGCATCACCCGCAGCAACGGCCACACCCGCGCCCGCGGTCTTCACGACTTCCACCGAAAGATTGTTGGCCGGCGCCGCGAGCAGGATCGGCCGGGCCGCGCAGAGATAGCTCAGCACCTTTGAAGGCACCGAAAAACGCCCTGCATCTTCTTCCAGCAGCGTGATGAACACGTCCGCCGCGCCAAGCACATCGGGAAAATCCGCGATCGGCTGCAAACCCGCGAAGATCATGTTCGCACGTGGCTTGCGCGCCACTTCGCTCTTCAGCGTATCCACACCCGCGCCTTCCGCCGCAACGAGCACCACGACCGATGGATCGTCGGCGTAAGCGTCGGCGAGTCGCAGCAGCAGTCGCGGATCGTGCTTCAGACCAAGCGTGCCGGAGTAGAGGAAAACGAATTTGTCCTGCACGTCGCGCGCGCGCGACCACGCGTTGTCCTTCGCGCGCACAGGCAACTCGCTGAGCGCGCCCCAGTTCGGAATGGTCGTCACCTTCTGCGGCGACCCGCCGAAGCGCACGAGTTCCTCGGTGAAGCCGTCGCTGATGACCACGATTGCATCGCTTCGCGCGATCTGGCCGCGTTCGGCCGCACGATAGGCGGCGCCGATGGCGGCGCCGGCGACGCCGAGGCGCTTCTTCAGGAGAAGCCCGACGGCGAGGCTATAAAAGTCCTGCATCCAGAAGGCGAAGGCCGCGCCGTTCGACTGTGCGGCGTCGATAAGAAAGCCCTGGGATTCGGTCGGCGTGTTGCCCGAGAGCACGACATCGGGCTTGAACGTCGCGATGCGACGGCCCGCCTCGCGCCCATACTGCATGTTCTTCATGCCGCGGCTGACAAAGTTGCCCTTGTCGAACGCCCCACCCAGCGTGATCGGATCGACGGAGAAAGTGGGTGCGTCATCGGGACCGACAGCGCTGCGGCCCTTGGGCGTTTCAAAATCCGAGAAAAAGAAGTGACGTACTTCATGACCGTTTCGCGCCAGCTCACGCGACAGTTCGAACTGGAACGGATGACCCGCATAGTCGTGAACCGCAATGCGCATGACGCCGCTCCGAATTCGTTAACCACGCCTCAACAGGCCACTGCGCGGCCCCCACATAAGCAAATTCAGCGCCGTAGAGACACCGCTGCCGAGAGCGGCGAATTTACGCACAATCCGCAAACGTTCCGTCTTTACGAAATCTTGCGCCAGATCAATTACTCGCTCCTGAAAGCCCGGACGGTCGATGCACGTAATTTTTTTCTCCGCCTCACCGGAACACCGGAAAACGCTTGGGCGGACGGAAGGTCTGACCGCGATCGGCGCGACGTCGAGTGTCGCCGGCTACACGCGCCCCTCGGAGGCCGACGCACGGCTGTCGGTGCAGTTTCACTCACTGGGTGTTGTGAAGCACGGCGCACGCATTTCGCGCATGCTCGCGTTCCCGCTCTACATCTGGCGCGCCATCCAGTTTGCACGCGCGCAGGAGCCCTGCGACTGCATCTGGGCGAACACGCTCGACACGCTCATTCTCGCGCTGATCGCACGTCCGTTCGCGAAAGGGCGCCGACGAATCGTATACGACGTGGCCGACCTGACGGACGCACAGCTTGCCGACGGACCGCGTGGGGCGCTCATCCGCCTTCTCGATCGCCTCGCCTGCCGGCGTATCGACGTGATCGTACTGACGTCGCCGTGGTTCTACTGGCGCTACTATCAAAAGCTGTTGCCGTCGACTGCGCCCGCCCTTCTGCTGGAAAACAAGCTGACGCCGCCCGTACCGCCGGCGCCAGAACGCCCGAGCGGCGCACCGTGGCGCATCGTCTGGCACGGACGCCTGCGCTCGCCGACGAGCTTCCGCATCGCGCGCGCCATCGCCGCCGCATTGCCGAACGAGATCGAGATCCGCGCCTGGGGTCACGCCGACGGAGACATGCTGGCGGACCTTGAAAGGGCGAGCCGCGATCTCGGCAATTTCAGCTATCATGGCGCCTACAGCGACGCGGACATCGCGCCTGTGTTCGATGGCGCACATTTCCTGTTCGCGTTCGATCTCGACGATGGCGAGAACTCGATGCTGCTGCTGCCCAACCGGCTCTACCATGGCGTTGCACGCGGCATGCCGCTTTTGGCGCCGAAGGAAACAGCGGTGGGTCGCGTGGTGGAAGGCCTCTCTCTCGGGCGCAGCTTCGACGCGCCTTACGTGAATGCGCTCGTGGCGTTCCTGAAGTCGCTCGACGAGGCTTCCTACGCGGCGCTGTGCGCACCGTTCACCGACAAACGCCGCGCGAGCGCCGTCTACGCCGATGATTTTCGCCACGTCGCCGAAGCCATCGTCGGCGGTTCCGGCGGGCAGCGCATACCTGTGCAGGAACAACTGGACGTCGTACTTTCCCCATAGGCAGAAAGAGCTTGAGGCAAAGCCTTTCGCGCCTTTCAAACGCGCTCGACGGCCCCGACAATTTCAAGGCGAGTCACCTGTTTCATGTCCACGCCCTATCCCGTCCTTTCCCGCCGCCTGCATGTGGTGATTCTCGCCACCAACGAGGAGCGCGACCTCCCCGGCTGCCTCGACGCCGTGCCGCCCGGCATCAAGATCACGGTCGTGCAGTCCGCGCAGAGCACAGACCGCACGGAGGCAATCGCGGCCAGCCGCGGCGCCGTCATGCGCACCAATCCGTGGCCGGGCTTCGCAGGCCAGCGCAATTACGCAATGACCGAAGCCGGCATTGCCGAGGACTGGATTCTCTTCATCGACGCCGATGAAATCTTCACGGCGGAATTCTGGAGCTGGGCGGAAAAGACGCTTGCAACGGATCCTGAGTTTGAAGCGGGCTGGATTTCCTCGCGCCTCGTGCTGGACGGCAAGGTGCTGCAACACGCCCCGTCATACCCTGTGTTTCACCCGCGCCTCGCGAAGCGCGCGTCCGTGCGCTACGTGAACAGCCTCAGCGGCCATGGAGACACCTTCGACGCCGCCAACAAGATAAAATACATCGACATTCCGTACCTGCACTATTTCCACGATGGCGGCCTGCGTCCCTGGATGGACAAGCACCTGAACCTTGCGGAGAAGGACCTGAAGGCGAAGGGCGCCGACATGGGCGGCCAGGTGACGGCGCGTTCGCGGCTCGACCGCATGCTGCCGAACGGTCCGTGGCGCGCGATCCTTCGCTTCCTCTATCAGTACATCATCTGTCGCGGCTTTCTCGATGGGCGCGCGGGTCTGCGCTATTGCGCGATGTATGCGTGGTACGAAATGTCGAAGTGGGTGCTGGCGCTGCAGGGCGAAGAGCGCCGAACGCTCGCCGAGCGCGCGCCGGCATGGGCGAAATTGCGCACCGCTTCAGAGCCGGAAAAGACGCCCGTCACGCCGGCTTGATGGCCGGCGACGTCAGCGTGCGGATCTCTCCGCGCGCCCGCCACCAGAACACTGCGCCCGCCGAAAGCCACAGCACGCCCGCAGCCGTCAGCGCCAGAAACACCGCGAGCAAAGTGCGTGCGTGCGCCTCGTCGCCGACGAACATGAAGACGCGCCATCCGCCGAGCAGCAAGAGCACCCATGCGGTCATGCTGCCAAGAAAGATGTAGCGGAACCCCACCGGCGTCTCGCGTTTGTCGCCGCGCACGAATATCCACGCGCTCATAACCAGCAGCAGCGCATCGGTGATGATGAGGCCGACGGCCACGATCATCGTGTCGGTGAATGTCGCGGCCAGAAGGCACACCACGATCATTGCGGCCACGTAGGCATAGTTCGCCCGCCCCACGACCGAAAACGCGCCCTCGCGCGCCAGCGAGAGATTGAAGAGCTGGTGAACCGACAACACCGCTGATACCGCAAGCGCCAGTGCAAACAGCCGGTCGCGCTCGTTGCCCGCAAGGTCGAAGAGTCTGCCGGTGATCCAGAAGTTCTCCGCGAAGACTGCAAGGCCGACGCCGGCGCCCACCCATCCCGCGACGCTCGCGGCGGCGAGCACAACACCACGCGCCTCGGCCACGTGCCCGTTCACCGCACGCTTCACGTAGGCGACCGAAGCAAGACGACCGAACTGCACGAAGATCGTGCGCACGAGCCCGAACAGCGTGCGGATCGCCACGTAGCCTGAAACGGCGATCGCCGGCGCGAAGGTCGACAGCGCCAGAACCGGCAGGTTCATCTGCGCCCAGGTCACAAGCGGCGTCGACGCCGCCCACTTTGCGTCACCGTAGGCGCGCTTCCATTCGGCGAAAGACCAACCGCCTGCGAGCGGCGCCACATCGCGAAACGCCGCCACGCGGCCTTGCAGGAAAAGCACGCCGTAGGACGTCACGCACCACAGGATCGCCAGCGCCAGCGGTCCGATGTGGAAGACCAGAAGAAGCAGTCCGCCAAGCACGAGCCGGATCAGCGCGAATCCGAGGAAGAGGATTTCGGATGTGAGAATGAGGCCGCGCGATTCCATGAATGTGCCGCGCAGGTAGAAGGTGTTCTCGGCCGCCGAGGCCGCCACCAGCAGCACGAGGAAGAGCCACGTCTCCGGCCCGGTCTTGCCCATGTGCGTCAGTACGAGGCCGGCGGCGATCGCGACGGCCAGCACCGCGATCTGCGTGCGCATCACTGACCATACCGTGGCGAAGTAGGAGTCGCGGGCCATCAGCGCCGCATACCCGGCATTGCGAAGGCCCAGATCGGCGACGTTAAGAATTGCTGCACTCGCAGCGCCCACAAGCCATATGGCGACCACGTCGTGTCCCCACGCGTGGATCTGCAGCGGCAGCATGAAGAGCTGTGTGACCGCCACGGCCACTTGCGACAGGGTGGCGAGGGACAGGAAGCGAAGCATGGACGCTCAGATACTGCATGTCGCACGCCAGAGCAGGGGCGAAATCAGCGCAGGACGGGGTGAACCGCGAACACTTGGCCCGATAGCTGCAGCTGTTGCGGGGTCCGGTTCGATGCTATGGCCGTGCAGCGGACGAGGAGCTCATGGTTAGGTCGGCGCCAAATTGGGACAAAGCAGCCGCTTTCGTCCTCATGTTCTTCTTTCTTCCGTTCATCGTTTACTCGTTGTGCGGGCCGGAGTTCTACGCGTTCGGCACGCTCGACTTCTACTACCGCTTCGTCCAGATCGGCCTGGCGGGCGCGCTCGCCATCCCCGCCTACATGATGGCGCGCCAGCACGGCCTGCGCTTTTCGAGCATGGCGATGTTCATCTCGGGCTTTCTGGTCCTGTCGTTGCTCGTGCACCTGTTGCTGTTCACGGTGCAGCACCGGCCGAACTTCAATTTCGAGGTCTGGAAGCTCACAACACAGTTCGTCTTCAGCTTCCTGACATTCGACCTCCTCGCCCGCCGCTTCAGCTTCGAGGCGTTTGCGCGGGCCACTGTTCCGCTGGCGGTCGTCCTGATCGTCATCGCAACAATCCACCTGACCTTCTTCGCCATCGACTACTGGGGTCGGTCCCTCTATTTCGGCCTTCACCCCAACCTGGGCGGCGAACTCATCTTCGGCGCGGTCTGCATGATCGCGTTCTCGAAGTTTCCGCTGCTGCGGTGGGCCTGTTATGCGATGGCGCTTTACTGCGTCATGGAACTTCAGGCGCGCTCGGCGACGGTCGCGATCGCCTTCATCGTCGCGGTGGCCGAAGCGCCCCGCGCGGGCAAGATGATCCCGACCTTCCTCATGATCGGCGCCGCGGGCGTGGCTGCGCTCTCGTTCCTCCTGCTCGTCAACCCGGACGTGGCGCAATCGGTCATCGACTTCGTGTCGCATGACGTGCTGCGCACGAACGACCCCTACCGGGGCGCAGGCACGGGCTTCGCCGGTCGCGAGGAAACGTTTGAGGTCGCCTTCCGCGATCTCTTTGCGCGGCCATTGACCGGCACCGGGCTCTACAACTCCAGCGTCACGCTCGCCGGCACGCCGATCCACAACGGCTATCTGCGCAATCTCGCCGAGTTCGGCGTGCTGGGCATGTTGCTGAACCTGGTGATCTTCATCGGCGCCCTGCTCGCGTTCAAGAAGGACCCGCGCCTGTCCGGCGTCATCCTGGCGTGCGCGTTCATGTTCATCTTCGGCGCGCGCAACTTCGGTCTGAGCGTCTTCCCGTTCCTGATGTGGATCGCGATCCTGCCGTGGGCGCCGCGCGAGGCCGAGCAAGGCGAGCCGACGCGGCTCTTTGCCCGACGCCCTCGACACGCACCCGTTCCACTCGCGCCACTGCGTGGCGGCCGCTGAACTGGGCACACCCGTTGCACCCTGAAGCCTGATCTGCGGAGACCTCCCGATGGCGTCCGTCGCCAAACTGCTCGCCATCCTCGCCAACGACCGCGCTCGCGCCGCGTTGTCGCATGGCGTCGCCGCGACCATGGAGCACGCCGGTGCGCTCGCCCGCTTCCAGTTCAAGACCGTCATCGACGTCGGCGCCAACAAGGGCCAGTTCGCCACGTTTGCACGGTCGACTTGGCGGGACGCCAGGATCATCTGCTTCGAACCGCTGCCCGGTCCCCGCGCAAAGCTGACAACCGTCACCGCCGGCCACGCGCAGATTTTCGATTGCGCGCTCGGCGAAGTGGAGCAGACGGCCGAAATCCATATCTCCAGCCGCGAAGATTCTTCCTCGCTGCTGCCGCTCGGCGATCTCCAGAAAAGTCTCTATCATATGGAGGAAACCGGCACGCTGAAGGTGCCGGTGCGCCGCCTCGATGATTGCGTGAAGGTGGCAGACATCGCCCATCCAGCGCTGCTGAAGATCGACGTGCAGGGCTTCGAGCGCGACGTGCTGGCTGGCGGCCCGAATGTTGTGGACGCAGTGGACGCGATCTACGTCGAGGCATCCTACGTCGAGCTCTACAAGGGCCAGGCGCTGGCGCCAGAGATCATCGACCTCCTGCATGCGCGCGGTCACCGCCTCGTCGGCGTGTTCAACCAGTGCTGCGATGAAGCGGGCGTACCCGTACAGGCCGATTTTCTATTGCTGCGGAACCGCTGATCCACGAGCATTTTCACGCCCCTTGCGCTGGTAGACACGCACCCAGTCCACTTCCATCTGTATCGGCATCGGCGTTTCGGCGTTTATGGGCCCCGCCCACCTGCCGCCGGCGCCCATGGACAGTATCACGAAGAAGCGCCGGTTAAACGGAAAGCGCGCCATGTTCGGATCGCTGGTGCGGTGGAAGACCTGACCGTCCACGGACCAGGCGAAAGAATTGCGATCCCACTCAACGGCGTAAACGTGAAAGTCATCCGCGAGGGGTTTCGGTGATCGATAGACGCCGTGATCACGATGACGATTGGTGTGTTCGTAGTGGATCGTGCCGTGCACGAGCAGCGGCTCGCGCCCAAGATTTTCCATGATGTCGATCTCACCGGAGATCGGCCAACGCTCAAAGCTCGGTACGTCCGGCATCATCCAGAACTGCGGGGCGGCGCCTGCTCCGCGCGGCACCTTGATGCGCGCCTCGAAGCGCCCGTGCATCCACGCCGTGCGTGCGCGCGTGTTCACGAGCCCCGTCAGATAACGACCGTCCTCCTTGCGGATGGCCGAGAGGATCAGATTGCCATTTTCGATGCGCACATGATCAGGGTGATCTGCGAAGTCGTCCTCTTCGAGGCCAGGATTGGTCGGCGTGGTGTGCTCGACGTACCATTGCGCGCGATTGAGTTCGGGGCCGTTGAAATTCTCTTCCCACACGAGCCGCCAGTCACCTTTCGGCTTCAGGCTGGAGCATCCCGAAAGGCTCACTGCGGCGACCACAGCCAGCGCCAATGCCCTGACGCTCCCGCCCTGCTTACCCGACAAGTGCATGTACCCAACCCCGATGACCTGCGCGCTGTCGCGATAGGATGCATTGGCAAGGCCCACATCGCAAGCGACTTCCATTTTCGAGATTGAAACCTAGCACCGGCGCATTGGGCTGCGTCACGCCAAACCGGGCCGGCGCATCAACAGTTGGTGTTGGTCAGGTCTTTGACGACGTCAGGCCGAGTTTTCGCGCCACGCGGGCGCCGGCGATGCGCAACCGCGCCTCGACTGCACGGGCGTCATGCTGGCGGACCAGCTCGACGAGACGTTGCATCTGCTGCTTCGGCGAAGCGGCGCCGGCAAATGCGGCGCGCAGGATTTCGCGATACATGCCGGTGCGCCCTTCGGCCACGAAGTCGGCGACGTCGGCGCGGACATCGCGCTTCTTCTGCGCCCACCAGGTTGCTATGCGCGCCTGCATGGCGTCGAGCTCTCCAGAGTCGACGTAGAGCGCCTCGCAGAAGTGGCGCGCCTCGCGCCAGTTGTAGAACGCCGGCAGCGGATGATGGTCGCCCAGCAGATCCTCGAAGTACGACGACGTCCGTCGACGCGGCAGCACGGGGATCGCGCCGCGCTCAAGCACCTCGTAGAGGCGCATGGTTTCGAGCTGCGTGTTGCCCATCGGACAGGGCATGAAGGCGCTGGAGTCGAGGAGATCAAGAAACGTGTCGCGCCCGAGGTGGGGGACGCCGGCGCGAATGTCGGAGAGCTGGAAGAAGTTCGGCTCGAACCCGTTCCAGGCGGAGCCGAGTTCTTCGCGGGCGCGATTCTGCGCGCCGATGAAGGCCCAAGCATACCGGCGTTTCGACGAAATTTCTCCCGCCCCCTTCGACAGATCGTTGGAATAGCCGAGCGGATAGCTCAGCACGCCCGGCGTATCGAGGTAGGAGGCGTGGTAGTTGCGCAGCACGTAGTCGAACGAGGCATATGCCGCATACGGCCCGCGCAGGAATTCATCACCGAGATGCAGCAGGCCGCAACAGCCGGCGTTCTCGATCGCTGTGAGAAACGGCGCCGGCAGATGCCCGAGACCGTGCGAGCCAAGCACGACGTAGAGCCCGCCCGGAATGACGAGTGAGAAGTCGGGCGACGTATGAACCGTGACGTCGAAATCCGAGAGGAGAAACGCGATCCAGTCCTGTTCCCAGGCGCGACCCTCGTAGCAGCGAACAAGATCGAGCCGGGGACGTTGCTGGTCAGTCATTGCGCGTCGAACTCAGGACGCGCGCGAACTGGCGTGCTGTTTCACCGAGGCTTCAGCGCCCAGCGCGATGATCTCGCGCACGGCTTCACAGATATAGTCGACGTCGGCTTCCGTGGTCAGCGCGCTCGACGGCAGGTTGACCGCGTAAGGCGCGAGGCGCGCGCTGACGGTGTTCTGTTCGGAAAAGCGCGTGGCCAGCGGATGATCGGCGAACGCCGGCATGTCCGACAGCGGCGTGAAGAATGGACGGGAATCGACGCCGCGGGCATCGAGGCCTTCCATCATGTCGTTGCGCGTGACGCCGAGGCTCGGATCCATCACGATCGTCGGCATCCAGAAGCAGTTGAAGACATTCGGCGGTTCGACGTTGATCGCCACGCCGTTCAGGCCCGCAAGACGCTTGCGATACCATTCGAATGTGTCGCGCTTGTGCTGAATCAGCGCATCGATGCGCCGCATCTGGCCGACGCCCAACGCCGCCTGAAGCGCGCTCATCTTGTATTTGAACGCGATCTCCGCGTTGTAGAACATCTGATAGCGGCCCGCGATGTTCGTACGGCCGTGATCGCGCAGGAACAGCGCGCGCCTGTAGAGCGCCTCGTTGTTCGTGAGCAGCATGCCGCCTTCGCCGGTCGTTACGGTCTTGGAGCCGTGGAAACTGAGGACGGACATGTCGCCGAACGCGCCGGCGCGGATGCCATTCATGCTGGATCCGAGCGATTCAGCGGCGTCCTCGATCACGGCGATGCCGCGATCCTTCGCGAGCTTCTCGATCGCAGGCCAGTCACACATCGAACCGTAGAGATCGACACCGAGAATGGCCTTCGTGTTCGGCGTGATCGCGCGCTCGATGGCCGCAGGATCAATGCACCAGGTGTCTTCCTTGATGTCGACGAGCACCGCTTCGGCGCCGGTCTGGTAGACGGGCGCGACGGACGCGATCCACGTGATGTCAGGACAGATCACTTCGTCGCCGGCCTTCAGGCCCACCGTGGCGAAGGCGAGGTGAAGCGCGGACGTGGCGTGTGAGACAGCGATCGCGTGCTTGACGCCGACATACTCGGCGATCAGGCGCTCGAATTCCTTGATGTAGTCGCCGGCGTTCTCGTACCAGCCGTTGCGCGCGGCATCGGCGACGAGGGCGACCTCTTCGTCAGTGATCTGGGGTCCCGCTACCGGGATCCGTCGCGCCGGACGCTTCGTGTCCACGTTAATCACCATCCCTGACATTCCCGCATCCCTCTGAAAGTGAAGCGTATTACCCGCCATCAATTTCCCGGTCTGCAACGATCATTCCCTTACGCCGCGATCTAACGCACTTGTGTAGTAAACTACACTACGCTGCGTTTCGCATCACCTGGCGTTCGATCCACGCGTAGCTCTTCTCCAATCCCGCCCGCAGCGGTTGCGACGGCGCCCAACCCAGCTTTTCGCTTATCAGGCGATTGTCCGAATTGCGACCGCGCACGCCTTGCGGGCCCGGGATGTGGTTGATGTCGATCTTCTTGCCGGCGATGTCGGCGATGACGCTGGCCAGGCCGTTGATGGAAACCATCTCGTCGGAACCGATGTTCACCGGAACGGTCACGTTGGAGCGGGTCAGGCGCACGGTGCCTTCCACGCATTCGTCCACATAGAGGAAGGAGCGCGTCTGCAGGCCGTCGCCCCACATGTCGATCGTGTCGACGGACTTGGACCTGGCGATCTTGCGACACAGCGCCGCCGGGGCCTTTTCGCGGCCGCCGTCCCAGGTGCCTTCCGGCCCGAAGATGTTGTGGTAGCGGGCGACGCGCGTATCCATGCCCCGGCAGCGGCCGTAAGTCAGGTACAGGCGCTCCGAGAAGAGCTTTTCCCAGCCGTACTCGCTGTCGGGGGCCGCCGGGTAGGCGCTGTCTTCCGCGCAGTTCGGGTTGTCCGGGTCTTCCTGGTTGTAGGCCGGGTACATGCAGGCCGACGACGAGTAGAAAATGCGCTTGATATTGCGCTTGTAGGCGGCGTCGAGGACGTTGAGGTTGATCGTCGCCGAGTTGTGCATGATGTCGGCGTCGTTCTCGCCGGTGAAGATGAACCCGGCCCCGCCCATGTCGGCGGCGAGCTGGTACACTTCGTCGAAGCGGCGATCGATCACGCTCTTCACGACGTAGGGGTCACGCAGGTCGGCGACGACGAAGTCGTCCGCTTCCGTCTCCGAGTACTCGTGCAACTTCAGGTCGACGCCGCGCACCCAGAAGCCTTCACGCTTCAGGCGCTTCACAAGGTGGCCGCCGATGAAGCCGCCCGCGCCACAGACCAATGCGGTTTTCATCTTAGTCTTTCCAAACTTTCCACGGCGCCTTGCCGGAATCCCAGAGTTTATCGAGCACGACCTTGTCGCGCAGCGTGTCCATGCTTTGCCAGAAACCGCGGTGGCGATAGGCGGCAAGGCCGCCAGCGTGCACGATGCGGTTCATGGGCTCCTGCTCCCAGACCGTATCATCGCCGTCGATCGTATCGAACACTGCCGGTTCGCAGACAAAGTAACCGCCATTGATGAGGCCTTCGTCCTTGGAGTCCTTCTCGCGGAAGGTCGTCACAAGGTCGCTGCCTTCGGTCAGGCCCAGGACGCCGAAGCGACCCGGCGGGTAGACGGCGGTCACCGTCGCCATGGCCTTCGACTGCTTGTGGAAGGCAATGAGGTCGGTGATGTTCACGTCGGAGACGCCGTCGCCATAGGTCAGGCAGAAGGCTTCATCGCCGATCACGTCACGGGCGCGCTTGAGGCGACCGCCGGTCATCGTGTCGAGGCCGGTGTCGAGAACCGTGACCTTCCACGGCTCGGCGGCGCGCGGGAAGTAGCGCACTTCACCCGTCGCAAAATCGATCTCGAAGTCCGTTGCGCTCTGGCGATATGTGACAAGCCAGTTGCGGATGAAATCAACCTTGTAGCCGCCGAGGATCACGAACTCCGTGATGCCGTGGGCGGCGTAGGTTTTCATGATGTGCCAGAGGATCGGTCGGGGACCGACATCGATCATCGGCTTCGGGCGGATGGTGGTTTCCTCGGAAATGCGCGTTCCGAAACCACCGGCGAAAAAGACTGCTTTCATGCTCAGGACCTGAATTTTGCGATCAGCCGACAAAGTCAGGCCAGATACGGTCTTTGTCCGAAATGCTGCGGATCTCGGCGGGCCATTCAATTCCGATGCCGGGATCGTTGTACCGCAGCCCGCCCTCAAAGCCCGGCGCATAAGCCTGCGAGATGAGGTAGGTGGCCTCTGTATCGTCGGCCAGCGTTAGGAAACCGTGTGCGCAACCGGCCGGGGCGTACATTTGCAGGTTGTTGGCTGCAGAAAGTTCGGCGCCGAACCAGACTTTGTAGGTGGGCGAATCCTCGCGCAGATCGACGATCACATCGTAGAGCGCACCACGCGCACACCGGATGACCTTCACCTCGGCGTGCTCGCCTGTCTGGAAGTGCATGCCCCGAAGCGTGCCCTTCTGGACTGACTCCGAGACGTTCTGCTGCACGTAACGCGTTTCCAGGCCGTGCTGGGCGAACTCATCAGTACAGAAGCTGCGCGCAAACCAGCCGCGATCATCGCGACGCGCCTCAAGCTTGACGAGAAAAGCGCCCTGAATTGGTGTTTTCTCGAAGATCAACGCGCACCCCCAATTTTCACCAGAGCCGGCGCGACCGGCGATGTGAGACCAAAATGCGCCGACTGTTCCGCATAGAGACGGTCGATCATGCGGCCCTCCGGCACGCGGACGTCGGCCATGGTCAGCGGTTCGTCCTTGGCGATGGCGCGCGTGAGCTTTGCGCCTTCCGCCAGACCGATCGGCAACAGGTCTTCCCGCGCAATCACGTCGGCATTTTCTGCGACGCCGTACAGGCAGTAACCGCCGAGGCCGTCGAGCGTTTCGCCGGCCTCCATGGCTTTCTTGGCCACCGCGATCACGCCTACCTGCGGCGCGCCTGCCGGCGTCAGCACCGGGTCGTGGAAAAGCACCGCACGCGCGACCGAGTTCGGCAGCTCGAAGTGGCAGAGGTGGTACGGCGTGTAGAAGAGATAATACGGGCCGGCGCCGAGCTTGTAGAGGTTGAGATAGTGCTGCTGGCGCGGGTCGTCATGGGTGCCGAGCACGAAGACGCCTGGGCCGGGGCTCGCGCCCACCACGTAGTCGACGAGCCCGGGGCCGTTCGGATCGAGGTGTTCGGCGAGCGCCGGGATGAACTTGTCGAGCGGGGTCAGCGGCGCCGTCGGATCGCCGCCGGAGAAGTCCGGACCGATCATGCCGCGACGCGCGACGCGCATGCCGGTGGCGTTGGCGACGATGGCCTGTTCGTAGCTGATCTTGGTGCCGTCCGCGAAGGACGTGACCATGTAGGGGTTCTGGCCCCACTTGTCGGCGAATGCCTTCTGCGTTGTCGGCGTCCGATACGGGTCCTGGAGACCTTTGATGTTGCCGCACAGGACCGGCTTCACGCCGATGCCTTTGACGAAGCGGTAGAGGTTCATCTCCACACCCGGCTGGTCGCCGTCGGAGAAGGTGTAGATCACGCCCGCCTTGTCGGCTTTGACCTTCAGGAGCGGGCCGACGAGGCCGTCGAGCTCGGCGTTCATCTGGACGACGTGTTTGCCCGTCTCCAGCGCCGCGAGAATGGCGCTCAGCGCAAAGTCCATCGAACCGGTGACTTCGACGATGGCGTCCAGACCTTCGGCGCGGGCGAGCGCCTCGGGGGACTCCGTCACCACCGGCTTGCCGGCGC